>JADLHO010000019.1 GCA_020848735.1 Planctomycetota bacterium
CACGATCTCCCGATCGTCGCGCTCTCGGCGGGCGCGATGCTCGAGGACGAACACGCCTGCGCCAGCGCGGGCTGCAATGCCTTCCTCGCCAAGCCCATCGACCGGACGCTCCTGCTCTCGACCATCGCGCGGATGCTGCGCGCGAGAACGGTCGACGCGGCGCCGGCGCGATAGCAGCGCTCAGTCCCGCGAGGTCTCGCCCCAGACCTTCGGCACGCGGAAGCCGTTCGGCGCCTCGTTGGGGGGGATGATCGGCATTGCGGCGGCGGCACGGTGCGCCGCCAGGCGCGCGCGCAAGGTGGCGAGCAGCTCCGGCTCGGCATCCGCCCGGTCGTTCCGCTCACCCGGATCCGCCTCGATGTCGAAGAGCTCGAAGCGATCCTCGCGCGGTCCGGCCACCGCATTGGCCGGGACGGTGCCATTGTGCACGAGCTTCCAGCGGCCGACGCGCAGGGCACCGGACCAGGGCGTGACGTTGTGGAGGATCTCGCGGTCGCCGGCGCTGCCCTCCGCCGTGAGGCTCGGCCAGAGGTCGCGTCCGTCGAGGTCCTTGCCCTGATCGAGGCGCGCTCCGGCGAGCCGCAGCAGGGTCGGATAGAGGTCGACGACGTGCAGCGGCGTCGTGACGACCGCGCCGGCAGCGACCCGGCCGGGCCAGCGCAGCAGCGCCGGCACGCGGATCCCGCCCTCGTGGAGCTGGCCCTTCTGGCCGCGGAAGGGGCCATTGGAGCCGAATGCCGTGATGCCGCCGTTGTCGGAGAGGAAGAGGACGAGCGTCCGCTCCGGCTCGAAGCCGTGCTCGTCCAGGGCGGCGAGGATCCTGCCGATCGCCGCGTCCATCGCCGCGACCATCGCCGCATAGCTGCGCTGCGCCCGGTCTTCGATCCCGGCGAACTTCTCGAGCCATTCCTTCGGCGCCTGCAGCGGCGTGTGCGGCGCATTGAATGGCACGTAGAGGAAGAGCGGCACCTGCGGGTCGTGGGCCGCGAGGATCCCGACCGCGTGATCCGCGAGCAGCTCGGTCGCGTAGCCCTCATCGTGGCTCGCCGCGTCGTTCTCGTGCCAGTCCAGGCCGCCGTCGCGCAGGTGGGTGAAGTAGTCGATCGCGCCGTTGTAGGGCCCGTATTGCCGGTCGAAGCCGCGCCGGGTCGGGAGCTGTTCGCGCCGCGCGTGCCCGAGATGCCACTTGCCGCAGATCGCGGTCGTGTAGCCCACGTCGTGCAGAGCATCGGCGAGCGTGCGCTCGTCGAGCGGCAGGCCATGCTCGGCCCAGGGCCGCACGACGCCGCATTGGAGTCCGAGGCGCATCGGATAGCGGCCCGTGAGGAGCGCCGCGCGGGTCGGCGAACACACGGGCTGCACGTAGAACTGCTCCAGCCGCGCGCCGGCCGCCGCGAGACCGTCGAGGTGGGGAGTCGGGATGCGGCTGCCGTGGAAGCCGACGTCGCCATAGCCGAGGTCGTCGGCGAGGAAGAGGACGATGTGGGGCGGGACCTCCGCGCGGGGGCTGTCCTGGGCGGGGAGGGCGAGCGCCGACAGCGTCAGGAGGAGCAACCGGGTGAGCAGGAGCAGACGGCGAGGGGCTGCGGGCATGCGGGCGAGGTGAACCGGAGTGGACGAGTCGTTGGCCATGGCGGAAGCGCGCTCAGGACAGCAACCGCTCGAGATCCTCACGCGTCAGGTCGCGCAGCGAGGCTCCACCGCTCTCGTCGAAGAGCGCGGCGGCGAGCGCGCGCTTCTGCGCCTGGAGCGCCATCACCTTCTCCTCGATCGTGTCGCGCGCGATCAGGCGGTAGGCGAATACGGTCCTGGTCTGGCCGAGGCGATGGGCGCGGTCGATCGCCTGGGCCTCGGCGGCTGGATTCCACCAGGGGTCGAGGACGAAGACGTAGTCGGCGGCGGTGAGGTTGAGCCCGTGGCCGCCGGACTTCAGGCTGATGAGGAAGAGCCCGCAATCCGGGTCGTTCTGGAAGAGGTCGACCTGCGCCTCGCGCCGACGCGTCCGGCCGTCGATCCAGGCGTGGCGGAGTCCTTGCGTCTCCAATTCGCCTCTCACCAGCTCGAGGAACTGCGTGAACTGCGAGAAGACCAGCGCCTTGTGGCCGCCCTCGCGCACCTCGTCGAGCATCGCCAGCAGCCGTTCGAGCTTCGCGGAGGGAGCCGCTGTCTGCTTGGGATCGGCCAGCCGCGGATGGCAGGCGGCCTGCCGGAGGCGGAGGAGCGCGGTCAGCACCTGGACCTGCGAGTTCTCGAGGCCCTTGTCGTCAATGCGCTCGAGCAGGGCTGCGCGCACGCCGTCGCGGAGCGTGTCGTAGTACTCGCGTTGAACCGGGTCGAGTTCGCAGTCGAGGACCTGTTCGATCTTGGGCGGCAGATCCTCGAGAACCTGCTCCTTGGTGCGGCGCAGCAGGAACGGCCGCAGCGCGCCGCGCAGGGCGGCGGCGTCGGGACTCGCACTGGACGCGACGAAGTCGGCAAAGGCCTTGCTCCGGCCGAGCATGCCGGGGTTCAGGAACTCGAAGATCGACCAGAGCTCGTCGAGGTGGTTCTCCACCGGTGTGCCGCTGAGCGCCAGACGCTGCTCGGCGCGCAACAGCCTCGCGGCCTTGGCCGTCTGGCTCTGCGCGTTCTTGATCGTCTGGGCCTCGTCGAGCACCGCCCAATGGAATGGCACCTCGCGCAGCACGGCGATGTCGCGCAGCAGGGTGCCATAGGTGATGAGCACGAGGTCGAAGACCGACAATGCGATCGCCGCGTTCTCCGCGTTGCGTTCGCCGGCCTCGCCGAGACCGAGCTGCTCCCAGCGATCGGTGCCGGCGAACTCGAGCACGGCGAGCCCCGGGGCGAAGCGTGCGGCCTCACGCCGCCAGTTGAAGACGAGCGAGCGCGGGGCGACGACCAGAGTGGGCCGGCCTTCGGCCCGCGTGCGGCTGGCGACCAGATGCGCGAGGACCTGCACGGTCTTGCCGAGCCCCATGTCGTCGGCGAGGCAGCCGCCGAAACCCGTCTCCTGCAGGAAGGCGAGCCAGCCGAGGCCGAAGCGTTGATAGGGGCGGAGTTCGCCGAGGAAGCCGCTCGGCTCCTGGCGCGCCGCGATGCGCGTGAAGCCCGCGAGCCGGGCGCGGCGCTCGGTGAATCGCGCGTCGGCGTCGAGTTCGCAGGGCGTCGTGGCGAGCAGCAGGTCGAGCACGAAGGACTGCGCCGCGGCGAAGCGCAGACGGCCCTTCCGCTGCTCGCCGAACGCCAGCAGCGCCTCCCAGCCGCGCAGCAAGTCCTCGGGCAGCAGGCCGAGGCTGCCGTCGCCGAGCTCGATTCCGCGCGATGATCCGCGCAGCGTGGCGAGGACCTGTGCGAGCGGCACGCGCAGATCGCCGAAGGGGAGCTCGGCCTCGAGCTCGAACCAGTCGATTCCCGAACGCACGCGGAGCGACGGCGTGCCCGCTCCGCGCAGCAGCTGCTTCTCCGCCTCGATCCGATAGCCCTCGTGGAGGAGCGCCGTGAGCAGGGAGTGAAGCTGCGCTCGCGGCAAGCTCCAGCGGTCGTCGAGCGCCGGTACGCCACCGGCCTCGCGCAGGCGCTCCACCGCGCGTTGTTCGGCTGCTCGGTCGCGCGGTGCCAGGAGCCCACCGTGGCGGACGAGGGCCTGGCGGGTCGAGGCGGTCACGCGCGTGCCGTCGTAATCGAAGGACAGCTCGGCCAGGACCAGCTCGCCCGGGGGGTCCCGCGGTGCGTCGAGGCAAAGGCAGACCTGCAGGGGGGCGGGCTGTTCCGCAATGCCGTCGCCTTCGATGCGCTCGGCGTCCGGCAGCTCGGCGAGGCGCCGGAGGAGGTCTTCAGCGTCGCTCGCCTCGGCTTGCAGGGGCCCCTTGCCGAGCAGGTCCACGGCGAGGCGGCGCGCCGGACCGAGATCGAGGCGGGTCAGGCGCGGGCCGATCCGCAGATAGGCGCCGTGCACGGCGTCGATCCGCTGCAGCTCGCAGGGAATGCCGTCGCGCCACAGTTCCGGTCGCAGCTCGATTCGTGCGTCGCTTTGCACGAGGCGGGCGCGGAAGAGCAGCGGGGCGCTCTCTTCGAGTTCGAGCAGCGGCGCCGCATCGAAGCCCGTCGCGCCGTGCTGCTTCCAGTCGTGCCAGCGCGCGCGGCCCGTCGCGGCGAGCAGCGGCAACATCAGATCCTGGACCGGGTCCTCGATGACGAGCCGCGAATCGTGGCGGAGGAGCAGCAGTTCGTCCCAGGACCTCACCATGCCGCGCGCGAGTTCGATGATGCGTCGATCGGGCAGGTCGAGCTCCGCGGCCTTGGCGGGCGAAGCCTGGTCGAAGGGCAGCCAGGCGAGGGCGCCGCTCCGCGAGCGATGGCGGATCAGGACCTGCACGGCAAGGGCGGTTCCCGCGTCGGGTCGCGGGTCGAGGGCATAGGCGAGCGAGAGGCGTTCCGAGGTCTCGCTGCACGACGCAGGGCCACCGAACGGTTCATCGAGCCGCCTAAGGCGACGCTGCCACTCCGGACTCGGTGCCTTCATCGGAATGGCTGCGTCCGTCGCGACCGGCGTTGGGGAGCCCGGATTCGCCGACTGCGCGTCCAGCTCGACGCTTGCCCGGGCGACGGGCGCTGCCGGCGCGGGGCGGAGGCGCAGGGCTTCGCTGCGGGCCGCGGGGCTCTTCCACGCGATGGCGCTCTTGGACCTGCGCTCGAAGACGAACCACTCGCGGTGTTCCGCAGCGCAGCGCGCGGCCGTCTCGAGCAGGAGATCGACCTCGAGGAGCAGGGCCCAGGCATGCCCGCAGGGCTTGCGCCCGCCGCACTTGCAGCTCGGGCGCAGGCCACTGCCCGCGGGATTGAGCTTCAGGCGGACCTCGTCCTGCCCCTCGACGCTGCCGTGCCAGCCGCTGCGCTCCGCGCGCATCCCGGCGATCGCCGCCTGGCGGAAGAACTCCTCGCCCCGCGCGCGCTCCGCGGCGGGAAAGAGGCGCGCGAAGCGCTCGGCGAGGGTTCCCTGCGCCGCCGGGGCGGCTCCGGTCGCGGACATGACGCGGAGTGTGCCGGGGCTGCGGTGGGATGCCAGACCGCGCTGCGCGACCTGATCGGCTACGCCCAAGGCCGCGCGCGCAGCGTCCGAACGTCGCGGGTAACGGGTCCGGCGCCGCAGGCGCCGTCGTCGCCCATCACGAGGCGGAGAGGGTGAGGCCGCATGCCGGTGCTGGGGTCTCGCCCTCGCCCGCCAGCAAGAAGCAGCCAGGGCCTTGGACCGTCGCCTGGGCTGCTGGCTGATGCCCGAGCTGTGAGTCCGGGAGCGTAGACCTCAGCCGAACCTCGAGTCGGCGCGGCCTTGCCGTGCCCGCTGTGCCGAGCTGTCGAGTGACCGAATCCGGTGGCCGTCGGCCCGTCGCGTCTGAAGCCACCTTCCGGCGCATGGGCGCGCAGGACGGTGAATCGTCGCGGCGCGCGAAGACACGCGAGGGCGGAGGACCAGGCGGATCGAGCGGCCAGCGTGCCGTATGGGGGAGCAGTAGCGAGGCCGATGCAACCGCAGGGTTGCGGCACCAGCCGCGAGGGTTCGAGTGCGGGTCGCCGGGCCAGAGTTCGACGTCGGGTCGTTGGCGGCGCTGTGCCGTGAGGACCGCGTCACGAGTCGGAACGATGGATGCCGCGCCGAGCGGCGATGGCTCAGGCGCGTCGCCCGCGCTGCGGCAGGAGCGGTTCACCCGGAGCCGACCGGTACCTCCGGCGGGCTCGCGCCGTCGTCTGTGTTGCGATCTCTCTCTCTCTCTCTCTCTTTCCAGGCCGTCGGCGCTTGCTGGAACTCGGGTGCGTCTCGCCAACACCGCCCGTGGCGCAGAAATGAGAGACGATGCGCCGCCAATGGCGATTCACTTCGCTGCGCTCCATGCGGACCGCTGCGGCGAGCTCGTGGATCGACTGATAGCCATCGAAGACGGCACGGAGAACGCGGCGGCAGCGCTCCGGCAGTTCGCGCGCGCGCGCCAGCAGATGGGCGCGCATCGTGGCCCGTTCTTCTGACTGTCGAGCGCCCGGCTCTCGCGCATCGGTCAAGCACTCATCGCTCTCGCAGAGTGCCCGCGGGCGAGCGCGTCTGGCTCGTGCGAAGAGCCAGTGCTTCGCCGACAAGGCCGCGACTCCCCGCGCATAGGCGATCAGCGACTCGATCTTCCGCCCGCGTTGTTGACCGCGCAGCAGAGCGAGGAAGGCCTCAGAGACCAGGTCCTCGACATCCGCGGTATCGACGCTCCGACGGATGACGCTTCTCATCGCGTCGCGGATCTCCGTCAGCTCGACTTCCGTCCAGGCGGGCTCGGGCGTCCGGGCTCGGGCGTTCGCTGCAGGGGCTCTGGGGGCGCGGTTCGGAGGAGGACCACGGCGGACCTTCTCGGCAGCCCGTTCAAAGGCCTTCTTGGCAGGCGCTTTGCCTCGATCCCGGTCTCGCTTCCTTCCGGCCATGTGCGCAGTCTATTCACCGCCGACTCCGTGGCAAGGTCGGGATCGCGCGGTCGTCGGAACAGCGAGGAGACCGTCGCCGCTGCGTTCGGGTCATATCTCCTCCGCGGACTCCTCCAACCGGTCCGTGGCACGAGGAGCAGGCGCCAAGCGGCGAGGAAAGCTGGGCTACAGCGACGTACTGCCCGTGGGGCCGCGAGGAATCCGGCGAGCGCAAGCCCTTGCCCAGCAGTGCCGTATGTCACGGAGGCCCCCCTCCTCTGTACGCTTGCGAGTGAAACGGCGAGTCGCAGCGCGCCTTGTGCGCAGGCTCGGCCTTCTTCGTGGTCCCGGTTCTCGACGTGGTCGGTCTCTCGGTCTGAAAGGTGGTTGATTGTCATGAACGACCTGGGCATCGCGGAACGCAGCAATCGAGGTCGATCATGGTCCCGCGCGCTCACGCGCCAGGAGTCGCGGCGGCCATGACCGGGCGAAGCGCGTTGCTCGCCATCCTCGGGATCGCAGTCCCGGTCGCCCTGCTTGCGGCGATCATCGCGCAGTTCCGTCGGGCGGACTCGGTGGCACCAGGCACCCCGCCCGTCCAGCAAAGTTCGCAGCTCGCAGGGGCGGACCGAGCGGCGCCTCCCGTACCGAGCGATCCGTCGCGCGAGATCCACCCGGTGATCGTGGCTGGCCTGCTCGCTCCCGAGCTCCCCTTGCGCCTGGCACCCCGCGGTGAGCTGAACGATCTGAAGCCCGGTTCCGAGACCAGGCTCTTCTTCGCGACCCAACGCCTCTATCAGGGCGAGCTGACGGCTGCTGCTGCCAGCACAATCCTTGCGAGCGGTCAGGCGGACGTGCTGGAGCACCACCTCGAGGAGCCGTCGGCGCTCGCGCTGCGCACCGAACTCGCTCAATACGACGAAGCCCTGCGCGATCTCGCGCTCGTGATCGAGGACGAAGAGCGCGAGATCAAGTCGGTACTGCGCCAGCGCGGTGACCGCTGCGTCGTGTTCCATGCGACGCCCATCGAGGTCGATCCGGAGTTTCCTCGCTTCCGAAGCCTCGCGCCGCTCTCGAGCGAGGGTACGACCTGGCATGAACCCGACGCCGGCCGCCAGCGCGTCCTCATCGTCCTCTGGGCCGAGTGGCCCGGGCTGAAGCAGCTCCACGACGACCGCGTGGCCATGCTCGCCGACCGCTTCCTCCGAGTGCGTCGCTGGATCGAGGCGCGCTTTCGATCCGAGGGCATGCGCATCTTCCGAACCTGATTCTCCACGGCAGTTTCCCCACAGCAGACGTCCTGCTGCAGTGGGCACCGCGTTCGGGAGCGCGCGGTGTCTCGTTCGACGGGCTCCCGACCAAGGCCAAGATCACCCATGCTGAAGAAGCTCCTCCTCGCGGCGCTGGCCGCGTTCTCCGTCCCTGCGTTCACCGCGGCCCAGCTCCCCTGGGCGTGCAGCTGCACGCGGACGGTCGATGCGCCCTTCGCCAGTCGTGCCGAGATCGGCTCGGTCGCCGTCAGCTCGTCGTGTACGGTCACGACCGCCGGGGCGAGTACCTACTGCCAGATCACCGGGACCGCGACCTTCTCGTACTCACCGGTTCCGGGCTTCACCCTGATCCAGGCCGGATACGGTCCGCCCTCGACGACCATCACCCCGCCGCTCGGCACCACGGCGTACCCGCTGAGCGGCACCTGGCTTTGCAACGGGAGTTCCAACGTGGCATTCGCCTACGTCAACGGTTGGTATGGGGGCGCGCAGATCGGCATCTCGGCGCGCCAGGACTACAGTTGCAGCCCGCTCTGACGCTACGATAGCGCCCCGACACCAAGTATGGTGACCGTGCTCCGCCCGCCATCACGGATCTGCGGTGCTTCGGTCGCTGCGTCCGCACCAGACCCCGAAGCAGTCGAACACGTCATGATTTGCTCCCGCATTGCTCTTGGATCGTTCCTGGTCGCGACCCTGTCCGCGCTCGCTGTGTCCCAGACGCAGCCGACCGACGCCTTCCTCGTGATCCCGCACGACTCGACGAAGAACATCGACGTCGCCGTGCCGGTCCTGGCCAACGCAGGCATCCACCAGAACCCCATGACCGATCAATGGCTGTTCGACCTGCCTGGAACTCTGCCGGGCCCGGTCCGCAGCATCGCCTTCCGGCGCAAGGATTCCCCCGGCACCGCACCGAGCACGCTGCCCGCCGCCAACATCACGCTCGAGATGTGGATGGGGCAGGGCGCCGTGTCGCCCTCAGGCATCACGTTCGAGCGCGCAGCGAATCGGCAGTCCCGCCAGCAGGTCGTCGCGCAGCGCCTCGTCCGTTTTCCCGCAGTGCCCTGGCGCGCGGATAACGAGTACCCCTTCTCGCACCGGATCCCTCTGGATCAGCCGTTCAGTTTCCAGCCGAACGGCGTCGGCCTGATCGAGATCCGCTGGCTCGATTCGGACTTCCCCTGGGGTGGGGGGTTGTTCGATGGAGTCCGCTCCCACAACCCGCAGCAAGCGCCCGGCGTGAATCTGCGATCGTTCGGGTCACCATGCCCGCCTCCGAGCTGGTTCGGTCATCCACAGCAGTACTTGGCAGTGCACGGTGCCGTGGGAGTCGGCAACCACGCTCGTGCGCACATGGTGTCCCCGGCGACGTATTCCCCCCGTGGCTATGGGCATCTCTTCTTCGCGGGGCTCAGCGATCAGCATTGGGGCCCCCTGTCGCTGCCCTTCGATCTCGGGGGATGGGGGGCGCCCACCTGCAACGTCTACTCGAGTCTCGAATGGACGCTCCCGCAGCTCAGCGATCATCCGGAGTATGAGGCTTCGGCGGACATGACCATCCCGAACGACAGCCGCTTGATCGGCGCGGTGTTCTACGTGCAGGGGGTGTTCATGGACCCTGCGATCAATGCGCTCGGGATCGCGACGTCCAACGCATGGCGGGTCAGCATCGCGCGGCACGTCGAGACGCGGCTCGCGAACGCGTCCTGGGGCGACATCTGCGCGTTCTCGGATCGTTACGTCGACAACCTCGCCTACCACGGGCCGAAGATCCTGCTCGACGCACGCTGAGACACGATGCCGTGCGCCGCTCTTGCCCCGCGCTCCGCGGCATGGCTCGCCGCTTGCGGTCTCGCGATGGCGGCCGCGATGCCCGTGCTCCTGCGATGCGATCGATCTGGCGTGCCACTGGATTCGCGTGCGGTGGATTCGCGAGCTCCTGGCGGCTCACTGCCCGTTGCCCGAATTGCGCCTGGCGAGTATGCCGAGCAGGCGGGGTTCATGCGCCGGACCGAGCCGCTAGCGGACCTGGACCACTGGTGGGTGTACTCCGAGCCGGTGGGCGAGGGCTGCTGTGGTCTGAGCTGGCCCATCCTCGGCGAAGGGCGCGACGGCCTGGCACTGCGCGAATCACTCGCGCGCCTGGCAGCGCTCCCTGAGTTCATCGGTCTTCGCGTCACGCTCGTCGTCGAGAGGAATGGTGAGCGCGTGGCGGCGGAGCTGCCGACCGGCGGACTCGAACTCGACCGAGTCGTGCTCCGCGAGCGCGCTGCACGGGTCGCACGCGCGAGGGTCCGCTTCGAGCTGCGCGACGGGGCGACGGGACAGCCACTGGAGGGACTGCTCCTCGACAGCGATGCAGAGCCTCTGGGGCCGGTCGGTGGCTCGTGGTCGCAAAGGGACCTGTTTCTCCCGACGGACTTCGTCGGTCGCGTGGAGGCCGAAGGGCATGCGCCGGCGTGGTTTCGCGTCGGACCCGGTGGGAAGCGGGTCCAGCTCACCCTCGGCGCTCGAGGCTGTATCCGCGGCAGGCTCGTCGGGGCGCTACCCGACCCGCGCGACGAGCTGGTCGTCAGAGCTCTCGATCACGATGTCGATCGTTGGACTCCGCCCCTCGTCGCGGCGATCGACGGACTCGGGCGCTTCCATGCCGGTCCGCTCCGATCGGGATCGTACGGGCTCGATTACCGCAGTCCGCGCGCATGGCTCCTTCCGCCCGCGCCTCGGATCGTCGTGGCTCGCGGTCCGATCGAGGTCGGAGACATCGAATTGGAGGTCCTGGACGGCCTGTCGTTCCGACTGGCGCGCGAAGCAGGCGGATCGCCGTCACGGGTTCATGTCCGGGTCTGGCGCCATGGAGGGGAGAGGTCGATCCGCTCCACGGGCCAAGAGGTGGAACTGGGCGAGTCCGGAACCGGCACGTTGCCGAGAGTGCGCTCGCGGACAGCAATCGACCTCGAGTGGTGGACCCGCGACGGCTGGCGCGCCGTGACGCCTGGAGTGCTGGTGCGAGATCACGACGCCGCTCGACCTCTGCTCGTGCGGCTCGATCCGCCAGCGAGGCTCCACGTTCGAGTCCGGGCCAGGCTCGATGGACCAGAGTCGCCATGGCGGATCGCGGTCACGAGTGAGGGGGAGGATCCGGTCGGACTGCGCTACCTGGATCGGGGATCGGCGGACGAGGTCGCTGCCCAGTGCGCCGTCGCAGCAATCGATCCCAGAGGAACTGCGACGCTCGAGGGCGTTCTCGCGGGACGTCGCGCGCTGCACCTGCTTTCGCCGGAAGGCTGTGTTGTCGACTCGCTGTCCCTGGATCTCCGACCCGGGCAGACTGAGCTGGTCGAGCTGCCACAGGGCCCGATGCCCGGTGAGCTCGTTGCCGCCAATCCACGGCCATCGCCGCGACGTCTCGCGTGCCTCGACGCGAAGGGCGCCATGGTAGCCCGCTTCTCCGTGCCGGCGCTGGGGCGATCGCGAGTGCTGCTGCCTGCCGGCGAGTACCGCTTGAAGGAGCTCGGCAATGCGGCTCACGACGAGGCCGCGACGGCTGCGGGTGACCGTTTCGTAGTTGCGAGTGGCCAGAGCGTGCTCGTGACGGTTCCGCTCTGAGTCTCCTGAGGATCGCGTGCTCGCTGCTCTCGCCGCGAGACGCGCCCCGAAACATCTCAGCGCGGATGGATCCGAAATGCCTCGCCGCTCGCCGCGTCGAGCCGCAGGAGCTCGCGGCCGTCGTCGGCGGAGATCAGCAGATGACGCGCGTCGAGCGGGGCGATCACCCGGCCATTGCGCGCATCGAGGCGCAGCGAGCCTTCGCCGGGTGCGATGCTCACGAGGTCCTGCCCGGCGAGGAGCCAGTCGCGACCGAAGGCCGCAGAGACGGGATGGTCTGCCGGGCCGAGCCAGAGCGGGCGTTGCTCTTCGCCGCCGACACGCAGCGCTCGGCGCGAGCCGTCCGACAGGTCGACGAGCGTGGATTCGTAGCTCCAGCCCCGGCGGCGATCGCGCTGGTTCTGGACGACGAGGCGGCCGTCGACGAGGCGCAGCACGACCCGGTCGCCGTCTTGCATCCCCGGCGCGGGGCGCTCGAGGGCCGTCGCGGGGTCGCGCAGGCGCCAATCGGTGAAGAAGGCCGTGGACTTCGAGGGACGATCGCCGACGAGCCAGCCATCCTCGAGAACGATGCACCCGCCGGCGCGGTATTGCGGCGAGTCCGGCGCGATGCGGCGCAGCAGGTCGATGGTCCGGCGCGGCTCGTCGGCGAAGACGGCCTTTCTGCTCGTGGCGACCTGGATGCCGAGCCCAGCGGCGACGCCGCAATGCGCCTCGAAGGCATAGGCAGCGAGCTCGCGTCCCTCACGCTCGACCCGCGCGCCGCCCGTGCCCAGCCAGGCCCGCGACCCGTCGGGCAGCGGCAGGAGCGCGTCGCGCTCCGCGAAGAGCGCCGCGCCGTCGGTGCCCTCGTGCAGGCGCCGCACGGCACCGGACTCGAGGTCCACGGCGACGAACCAATGGCGATGCCCGCGGGCATCCTGCGCGAAGCAACGCAGGCTCTGCCCCTCGAGGCGGCCGCCGTAGAAGCGCAGCTCGTGCGCCGAAGGGGTGTTCGCTCGGTAGAGCTCGACCAGGCCCGGGACCAGCAGAAGCGGCATGCCGAGGACGACGAGCCCGGCACCGCGGCGTGGGCCCCGAAGATAGGCGCTGCGCGCGGCGAGGAGAGCGAGTCCGCAGAGCCAGGCGAGGCCGAGCTCCGGCGTCTCGAGCCAGGTGCACCAGAACGGGATGCTCTGCCACGCGCGACCCGAGCCGGGCAGCATCGCGAGCGTGATGGCGATCACGGGCGAGAGCACGACGAGGGCGAGCGGGAGCGCGAGCACCGCACGCTTCACGAACGCCGCGGCGGCGAAGGTCCAGAGCGCGAGGCCGAGCAAGGGCAGCGTCACATACGAGTCGATGCTCGCCGGCAGGGCAAAGCCCGCCTCCGCGGCGCGCGGTGACGGCGCGAGCGTGCCGAGCAGGAGCCCGAGCACGGGCAGGACGGGGGCCGTCACGAGCAGGAGCAGGAGCTTGCCGGCGAAGGCCGCGCGCAGGCCGCGCGGACTGCGCGCGAGGAACTCGCGTGTGCCGCGCAGGGCGTCGCCCGAGAGCAGGTCGCCCGCAATGGTCAGCAGGAAGAGCGACGCGCCCGCAAAGGCGAGTCCGACGCGCAGTGCCTCGCGGGGCAGCTCGCCGCGGGCGACGAAGACGGCACCGCAGGCCGCACCCAGGGCGAGCAATGCCGCAGCTCCGAGCAAGACGAAGCGCTGTTCGCGCAGCTCGCGCGCGAATTGGGCGGCGAGGACGCGGCTCATCGCACGGCCTCCGCAAGGCGCAGGGCGAGTTCCTCGACCGAACCGGACCGGACGTCGACGCGCAGGAGCCGTCGGCGCTCGGGATC
>JADLHO010000020.1 GCA_020848735.1 Planctomycetota bacterium
ACCTCGAGAAGGACATCGCCCTCCTTCGCATCCGCTGGCTCACCGCCTTCCTCGGCCATCTCCTCCTCGTGCAGGAGCGCGCCGCGGCGGGCGAACCCGCGAGCTACGAGGAGAGCGACGAGGACGAGGGGTACGGCGACGACGAGGACGACGCGGGCGAGACCGGTGCGCCGGAGCGCGGCACTCAGTAGTCGCGCTCGCGGCCCTCGTCGGTCAGCTCGTCCTCGCCCCGCGCCGCGCCCGCCGCGCCCGGAGCGGGGTGCACCGTGAACGCGACGCTCTGCGTCTGGTCTCCGACCTGCAGCTCGCAGCGGTACTGCCCGGGTCCACCGCCGGCGCCACCCTGGTTGCCGGGACCCTGCCCGCCGAAGCCCGGGAAGCCGCCGCGTTGACCGCGTCCACCGCCGCCGCCCCAGGCGATCTCGTGCAGGCCGGCCTCGCGCGAACCGTTCGTCGACCAGAGCTGCCGGCCGGTGGCGTCGAGCACGCGCAACGTGACGTCGCCCTCGAGATCGGCGCCGATCCAGTAGCGGAACTGCGCCTGCGTCGAGGGCTGCGCCGCGCGCCATTCGGGCGACGCGGGATAGCGGACCGCGGGGAAGACGCGGCGCGTCGCGAAGCCATCGCGCGCGGCGAAGAGGTGGAAGGGCTTGCCGAGCGTGGCGCTGCCGAGTTCGGCGAGCATCGTCGCATCGAGGATCCAGCAACCGCGACCGTGCGTGCCGATCACGAGGTCCTCCTCGCGCGGATGCACGAGCAGATCGTGGACCGCGACGGTCGGCAGACCGGTGCCGAGGCGATACCACGAGCCGCCGCCGTCGACCGACGCGCGCACGCCGAACTCGGTGCCGACGATCACGCAGTCGGGATTGCGCGGATGCTCGCGCACCACGTTGATCGACTCGCCCGCGGGCAGGTCGTTGACGATGCTCGTGAAGCTCGTGCCGCCATCGACCGTGAGGTAGAGGTAGGGCCGGCGATCGTCCTCGCGGTAGCCGGTGAAGGCGACGTAGGCGCGCTGCGCGTCGTGCGGCGAGCACGCGACGCGGCTGACCCAGAGTCGCGGGGGCAGGCCGGGGAAGCGCTCGCTCAGGTCGATCCAATCGCGCCCGCCGTTCCGGCTGGTCCAGACCTTGCCGTCGTCGGTGCCGACCCAGAGCTGATCGGCTTCGACCGGCGACTCGTCGATCGTCGTGATCGTGCAGTGGGGCACGTTGCCCGCGAGCTTCTCGCTGTCCGCCGTCGTCAGGTCGTGGCTGATGGTCTCCCAGTCGTCGCCGCGGTTGCGCGAGCGGTGGAGCAGCTGGCTGCCGGTGTAGACCGTGTGCGGGTTGTGCGGCGAGAGCAGGATCGGCGTCATCCAGTTGAAGCGCAGCGCGGGCGAGCCACGCGGCGCGCTCGGGCGGATGCCGCGGCGCGCTCCGGTGCGCAGGTTCTGCCGGCTCATGCCGCCGAACTGCGACTCGGTGTAGATCACGTCGGGGTCCTGCGGATCGACCTGCACGCAGAAGCCGTCGCCGCCGTCGACGCGCATCGCGTGTGCGCGACCGAGACCCTCGTTCGTCGTGCTGCGCGAGGGGATGCCCCAGGTGCCGTTGTCCTGCGTGCCGCCGTAGACGGTGTAGGGCTCGCGAAGGTCGACGCCGACCGAGTAGATCTGGCCGATCGGCAGCTTCGGGTAGTGGCGCCAGTTGCGACCGCCGTCGTAGGTCAGCGCGAGGCCGCCGTCGTTGCCGAGCAGCGCGCGTCCCGAGTCGTTGGGATCGAGCCAGAGCGCGTGGTGATCGACGTGCAGGCCGCGGCCGAAGCTCGTCTTCCAGGTCTTGCCGCCGTCGTCGCTGCTCGAGACGTTGACGCCCAGCACGAACACGCGGTCCGCGTTGCGCGGGTCGACGCGGATCTGACCGTAGTAGTAGTGCGGCTCGCCGCCCACGCGGCGTGAGCTCGCCTTCTTCCAGGTCTTGCCGCCGTCGGCGGAGCGGTACACCTCGCCGCCCACGGGGCGCGGCGCGAGGGCGAGCGCGCCGGGCGCGGAGCCGGCTTCGGTCTCGGTCCCGGTCTCGGGCGCGGGCTCGCGGTCGCGCTCACGCTCACCGCGGTCGGGCTCCTCGCGGCGCGTCGCGGGCGCCGGGTTGAGGTTCTCCACGATCGCATAGGCGACCTGGCTGTCGGACGCCGCGAACGCGATGCCGATGCGACCGAGCGTGCCGTCGGGGATGCCGCGCACCTCGTTCCAGGTCTCACCGCCGTCCTCGCTCAGCCAGACGCGGCTGCCCTCGCCGCCCTCGCGGAGATGCCAGGCGCGACGGCGCCGGTCGTAGCTCGCGGCGAGCACGCGGTCGGGATTCGCGGGGTCGATGCAGACGTCGATGAAGCCGGTGTCGGCGTTGACGTGGTGCTTGCGCTCCCAGGTCTTGCCGCCGTCCTTGCTGCGGTAGAGACCGCGCTCCTCGTTGGCGCGGTAGAGCGCGCCCGCGGCGGCGACGAACACGATCTCCGCGTTCGTCGGGTGCACCGCGATGCGACCGATGTGATCGGTGCCGGCGAGACCGACGTTGGCGAAGGTCTTGCCGCCGTCGGTCGACTTGTAGACGCCGTCCCCGAAGTACGAGCTGCGCTGGTTGTTCGCCTCGCCGGTGCCGACGTAGAGCGTGTCGGGTGCCGAGGGTGCGATCGCGATGTCGCCGATCGAGAAGGACTTCTGGTCGGTGAAGAGCGGGCGGAAGCTCGCGCCTTCGTTCTCGGTCTTCCAGATGCCGCCCGTCGCGCTCGCGACGTACCAGACCGAACGGTCGCGGGGATCGACGTCGAGATCGACGATGCGACCCGTGTAGTTCACCGGTCCGATCTCACGCCACGCGGGCGTGGCGAAGACCTTCTCGGCGAGGAGCGCGCGGTCCTGCTGCGCGCCGAGCGGCGCGGCGAGGACGAGCGCGAGGAGGGTGAAGGCGGCGCTGCCGCTCTGGATCGCCGCAGGGAGGGGAGAATTCATCGGGATGGGCTCCGGCGGGATCACTGACGGGAAGGGGGGAGGGTGACGGACTCGGCGAAGGGGTGGGTCGCCCCACCCGGGTCGTCGCGCACGAGGATCGGCACCGACCAACTGCGCTCGCCGAGCGTGAGGCGCGCCGCGTAGGCCCCGGCTTCGGCCGGACGGCCGCGGCGGCGACCGGCGGCGCCCATCTCCCATTGCAGGCTGTGGAAGCCCGCCTCGGCGGGGACCTCGAGCGTCGCCACCGACTCGCCGCGCACGTCGAGGATCGCGACCCGCGTGCCCGCCTTCGGCGCCTCGGCGAGCCAGAGCCGCACGGTCGCGCCGAGCGGCGGGTTGGGCGCGAACCACTCGCGATCGCCCTGCGTGCCGCGGCTGCGCATGAGCCAGCGCGTCACGCGCTCGGGCGCGAAGAGCATCGCGCCGTCGGCGCCGCTGTCCGCGTCGATCTGCCGCAGCGCGGAGATGTCGACGACCGCGCAGCCGTGGCCGTGCGTCGCGGCGACGAGGTCGGCCTCGCGGTCGTGGATGACGAGATCGCGCACCTGCACCGTGGGCAGATCCGTCGCGAAGCGCTGCCAGCTCGCACCGCGATCACGCGAGGCCCAGCAGGTGACCTCGGTGCCGAGGAAGAGCAGGTCTTCGACGCGCGGATCCTCGACCACGACGAAGCACGGCTGCGACTTCGGCAGCGTGTCGGTGAGGGCGCGCCAGCTCTCGCCCATGTCCTCCGAGACGAAGACGTAGGTCGAGTTGTCGTCGCTGCGATGGCCGTCGAAGGTCACGTAGACGCGGCCATCCTCGTGACGCGAGGGGTGGATCGAGGAGACGTAGCGCGGTCCGCGCAGACCGGTCACCTTGCTGTGGATCTCCTCCCAGTTCGCGCCGCCGTCCTCGCTGCGCCAGAACGCGCCGTCGTCGGTGCCCACGTAGAGCAGTCCGGCACGCCGTGGCGACTCCGCGAAGGCCGTCGCCGTGCCGCGCTTCGTGAGACCGAGCTCGGGCGAGATGCTCGTCGAGTTGCGGCCCTGGTCGAGCGAGCGCACCGCGCGTCGTCCGGCGAAGTAGAGGATCTTCTGGTTGTGCGGCGAGAGGAAGAACGGCGTGTCCCAGTTGAAGGGGCCGGCGTCGTCGGGCTTGCGCACGCCGCCGTTGCCGCCGCTGCGCATGTCCGCGCGCACGAGGCCGCCGTTCTGGCTGGTGCAGATGACGATGTCGGGCTCGGTCTGGTCGACCGCCGCGCCGAAGCCGTCGCCGCCGGCGAGCGTGACCCAGTCGCTGATCGCGATGCCCTCGCTCCACCGCGTGAGCATGGGCCCGCCCCAGGTGCCGTTGTCCTGCAGACCGCCGTAGATGCGGTACGGATCCGAGGTGTCGACGTCGACCTTGTACCACTGGCCCAACGCGAGGTTGTCGACCTGGTCCCAGGTCTTCGCGCCGTCCTGCGTCTCGTGCAGGCCACCGTCGCCGGCGAGCAGCACGTGGTCGCCGTCCTGCGGGTCGATCCACAGGGCGTGGAAGTCGACGTGGATCGAGCGCTGCACCTGGCGGAAGCGCTTGCCGCCGTCGGTGCTCTTGAAGACCGGCACGCCGCAGGTCCACACGACGTCGACGTTGCTCGGGTCGACGGCGATCTTGCTGAAGTAGAAGGGCCGGTCCGTGAGGCTGTTGACGCGCTTCCAGGTCAGACCGCGATCGTCGCTGCGGAAGATGCCGCCGGTCTGGAAGCCGTCCTTGCCCTGACGCAGCTGCACGTTCTCGCGCTGGCCGTAGAGGCGCCCGGAGTACGGACCCGCGTTGGGATCCGCATCGGTCTCGCCCTCGCCTTCGCGCGTGCCCCAGGTGACCTCGATCTCGAGCTCGTTGGCCTCGCGCTTGATCTTGAGCTTCGCCTTCTCGCCGCCCTTGCTGCGGCGGATGGCGCGCTGCAGGTCCTGCCAGGTCTCCACGGACTCGTCGCCGACCGCGAGCACGAGGTCGCCGACCTGCAGACCGGCACCGGCGGCGGGGCCGTCCTTCGTCACGCTGGTGAGCTTCGCGCCATCGCCCTCGGCGGGGTTCTCGCCCTGCACGCCGAGATAGGCGTTGCCCGACTCGTCGTCGCCGCGCACGCGCTGGGTGCCCGTCGCCCAACCGCTGCGCTCGGTCTCGATCGTCAGGTAGAGGTGCTGGCCGTCCTTCGCGAAGACGGTCAGGCCCGAACGACCCCACTTGCAGGTCGGCAGGCCCTCGTGGACGCGCGTCCAGGTGTCGCCGCCGTCGGCGCTGCGGTAGTAGCCGGCCATCGCGCCGAAGCGGACCACGGGGTCGTTGCTGCAGAACTCGTCGCGCCGCACCTCGTACAGGCAGGCGTGCACGACGCTCGGGTCCTGCGGATCGACGCGCACGTCGATGCCACCGGTGGCCTCGTCGACGTAGAGCACCTTCTGCCAGGTCTTGCCGCCGTCCTTCGTGCGGAAGACGCCGCGGTCGGGGTTCGGACCCCAGAAGCGACCCATCGCCGCCACGAACACGACGTCCGCGTCGTTGGGGTGGATCGCGATGTGGCCGGTGTGCAGCGACTCGCGCAGACCCACGTTGACGAAGGTCTTGCCGCCGTCGGTCGACTTGTAGACCCCGTCGCCGAAGCTCACCGAGTTGCGCGCGTTCTCCTCGCCGGTGCCGACCCAGACCACGTCGGGGTTGCTCGGCGCGACCGCGACGTCGCCGATCGACGAGGTCCCCTCGTGCTGGAAGATGCGCTCCCAGGTCGTGCCGGCGTTGCTCGTCTTCCAGACCCCGGCACCGGCGGTGCCGAGGTACCACACGTTGCGCTGCGCGTGGTGCACCTCGATGTCGGTGACGCGTCCGCCCATGTTGGCAGGCCCGATCAGTCGCCAGGGGATCGCGGCGGTGGCGGCCGCGAAGATCGCGTCCGCGTGCTGCGCGGGTGCCTCGCTCGCCGCGGCGGCCGGCGCGGTGGTCGCCGGAGCTTCCGCGGCGGGCTCCTGCGCGCGGAGCGCGGCGGAGGGCGAAGGGAGGGTGACGAGACCGAGGACGGCGAGAGTCCAGGCGACGGCCGTCGAGCGGCGCCGCGGAGTGAGCGGTTCGTGCATGGGGGCGGGCCAGGTTCGCTGGCCGTCGGAGCGGATGCCGGCGGACCGGCGGAGCGAGCGACGCCGGCACGGGTCGCGAGGACCGGGTCGGCGAGGAGGGGGCGCGAGCATACGCACGCCGCCGCGGACCCGTTGGTCGGGCCCGTCGACGCCGTCGGCTCGCGCGTGCGCCCTCTGTCCCGCGCCGCAGCGGCGCGGGGAAGGCGCCGCGCCCGGATTTCTCAGCTTTGTTGCAGGGCGCCGAGTTCGTCACCGCGCCTCGGCCAGGCGGCGCTCAGGGTCCTTGCCAGTCGGCGCTCAGGGTCCATGGCCCGCGGGCCGCTCCATCTCGGGCTCGAAGTCGACGCCGAGCGCGTCCGCCACGCGGTTGATGTAGTTGAAGTACGCGGCGACCTGCGCGGTGGCATGGATCTCGTGGTCCGTGGCGCCCGCGGCGCGCAGCGCGTCGACGTCGGCGCGGCCGCAGCGCGCGGGGCTCCGCGTGAGCTTCTCGGCCCAGGCGAGCAGGGCACGCAGCTTGTCGTCGAGCGCATCCTCCGGCGTCGGTCCGAGCAGGACCTCGGTCGGAGCGTCGCCCAGTTCCCGGTGGGCCTCGGCACGGAGGTCCCAGCGATGCGCCTGCAGTCAATACGAGCAGTCGTTCGCCGCCGAGACCCGCACCGCGACCAGCTCGCGGAACCAGCGCGGCAGCGGCGAGCGCGGGCTCGTCGTGGTCGCCGCATACAACGCCATGGAGGCCTCGAGCGTCGACGGCTCGAGCGACATCAGTCTCACGATGCCGAAGACGCGACCCGCGCGCTGCCGCGCGGCATCGAAGAGCTGGCCGATGCGGCCCGTGGCCTCGTCGTCGCCGACGGTGCGGATGTACGCCATGGGCGGCAGTCTACGCGGCCGCTCTCAGCGCTCGGCGAAGCGCGCCGTGAAGTGCCGCAGGACCTGCGGCGCCTCGACGATGCGCATGCCGCGCAGCGCGTGGCGCCGCGCGAAGACCGCGCTCGCCGCCTCGATCACGTAGTCGACGTGGCTCTGCGTGTAGACGCGCCGCGGCAACGCGAGGCGCACGAGCTCGAGCGCCGGTGCCGGACGCCCCTCGCCGCCGAACATCACCGAGCCGATCTCGCAGGAGCGGATGCCGGCCTCGCGGTAGAGGGCGACCGCGAGCGCCTGGCCGGGGAACTCCGCGGCCGGGATCTGCGGGCAGAAGGCCTTCGCGTCGAGGTAGATCGCATGGCCGCCGGGCGGCTCGAGGATCGGGATGCCCGCGGCGACGAGCTTCTCGCCGAGGTACTCGGTGCTGCGGATGCGGTACGCGAGGTAGTCCTCGTGCAGGACCTCCTCGAAGCCCTGCGCCATCGCCTCGAGGTCGCGCCCGGCGAGACCTCCGTAGGTCACGTAACCCTCGGTGAGGATGAGGACGTCGCTCGCGCGGTGCAGGAGCTCCGGATCGCGCAGCAGCAACACGCCGCCGATGTTGACGAGGCCGTCCTTCTTCGCGCTGATCGTCGCGCCGTCGGCGAGGTCGAAGCACTCGCGCACGATCTCGCGCACGGGACGCTGCGCCTGGCCCGGCTCGCGCGTCTTGATGAACCAGGCGTTCTCGGCGAAGCGGCAGGCGTCGAGGAAGAAGGGGATGTGCCAGCGGTCGCAGACCGCGCGGATCGCGCGCAGGTTCGCGAGGCTGACCGGTTGGCCGCCGCCCGAGTTGTTCGTGATCGTGCACATCACGACCGGCACGTTCGCCGGCCCGACCGACTCGATGAGCCGCTCGAGCGCCGCGACGTCCATGTCGCCCTTGAAGGGCAGGCGGCTGCGCGGGTCCTTCGCGGCGGCGATCGGCAGGTCGACGGCCTTCGCGCCGGTGTGCTCGACGTTCGCGCGCGTCGTGTCGAAGTGCGCGTTGTTCGGCACCACCTTCCCCTTGCCGCCGAGCAGCTCGAAGAGGATGCGTTCGCTCGCCCGGCCCTGGTGCGTGGGGAGGATGCCCTCGAAACCGGTGACCTCGCGCAGGCGGTCGCGGAAGTGGTACCAGCTCGGCGAGCCGGCATAGGATTCGTCGCCGCGCATCACGCCGGCCCACTGCTCGCTGCTCATCGCCCCGGTGCCGCTGTCGGTCAGCAGGTCGATGAGGACGAGCTCGGAGGGCACGAGGAAGAGGTTGAAGCCCGCGGCGCGCAGCGCGGCCTCGCGCTCGTCCGGACTGGTCATCCGGAGCGGTTCGACGACCTTGATCCGGAACGGCTCGATGATGGTCTTCATCGTCTCGCCGCGACAATCCCGCGGCCGGCCCGGAGTTTCCCGGGCCGCCGGGCGCCCGCGACGGCCCGCGGTCTCAGTCCTCGACGAGCGCGCCGAACACGGTCGCGAGCCAACGCTGGTCCGCCTCGTCGAGCTCGTCCCGGAAGCCGCCGACCTGCCCGCGCCGCACCTTCGGCGCGGCGTTGCGCGTGCGGAGCCAGGGTTCGGCGAACTCACCCGACTGCTCGAGCTCCTTCATGTTGGAGAAACGCGCGGCCGTGGCCGCCGCCGCGATCTCGGCCTCGCCGCGGACGATCCCGAACGCGTCGAGCACGGTGCGCAGCACGCCGGCGAAGTCGCGGTGGGCGTCCTCGTAGCGCACGCGGACCGCGAGGCCGGCGTCGACCGCGCCGCGCCACATGCGCTGGAAGCCCGCCAGGTTCTCCGCGCCGAAGTACGGGTCGCGGATGAACTCGGCGATGGTCCCCTCGAACGCGAAGAAGTCGCGGAAGCGGCCCGTGACCTGGTGGAAGAGGCTGACGATCGTGTCGCGCGGGTCGCGCGACATGTAGACGACGCGGTCGGCGCGGTGGCACTTGTCCCAGCGCGCGCTCGCGTCGAAGTCCAGCGCGGGGCGGGTGCCGTCGTTGTACTCGAAGCCGTCGTGCTCGAAGATCACCGCGTCGGCGACGCCGAGCTGCGTGAGCGCGAAGCGCATCCACGTGCGGCCCGACTTGGGGAACGACACGAAGCGCAGCTCGCGCGGCAGCGCGACGGGGTCCGTCCGGCGGTAGATGCGGAGCTGACCCTGCGCGGCGTTCGCGGGCGCCACGGTCTGCTCGAGCACGAAGCCCTGGCCGCGCAGGAGCTCGTCGAGCTTCTCGCTCGCGAAGAGCGCCGTCTGCGTGCGCAGCGCGAACGTGTGGCGGCAGCGCGCGAGCGCGCCGAGCAGCACCGCGCGTCGCTCGCGCGGCGGCAGGTGGTGGTGCAGGCCGAGGTGGAGCACGACGTCGTAGCCGCTCCTGAGAGTCGCGGCGTGGCGGGTGGCGAAGTCCTGCCAGGGCGCGACGCTGCCCGGCAGGAAGAGCGCGCGCGGCTCGGGCGCGATGCGGCGACACGTCGCGATGCGCGTCGCGTCGAGTTCGAAGCCATGCACCGCCTCCGCACCGTGGTCGAGGCAGGCGCGCGCGACGATGCCCTCCGCGCAGCCGAGGTCGAGCACGCTCTGGCCGCGGAGCCCCGCGAGCAGCCCCTCGAGACCCTGCAGGCGCTCGGCCTCCGGCCACTTGCCGTACATCCCGCGCGCCGGATCGAGCGTGTAGTGCGAGCAGCCGTCGTCGACCGCGAACTCGCGCAGGCGCTCCGCATAGCTCGACCAGTCGAACCGCGCGACGTGCGCGCGGGCCCGCCCGGCTATCGCGCGCGCCTCGTCGGGTGCGCCCGCGAGCCGCTGCACGGCGGCGACGAACGGCGCCGCGCCCGCGTCGAGCGCGTCGTCCTCGATCACGTGCGCGGTCTCCCCGGCGAGGGCGAGCGCCTGCGTGCCCTTGCGGCTGCACACGACGGGCACGCCGGCCGCCATCGCCTCGGCGACGACGTTGGCCCAGCCCGCGAAGCGCTCCGCGTGCACGACGGCGTCGAGGCCCGCGTAGAAGCCCGGCAACGCGGCCTCGTCGAGCCGTCCCACGTGCTCGACGCGCTCCGCGTCGAATCCGGGCTCGGCGCCGAAGAGGCGCAGGCGCCAGCCGGCGGGCATGGCGCTCGCGAACTCGCGCCAGAACGCGCGCAGCGCGGGCTTGCAGAGGCCGCCGATGACGTAGCCCTCGTGGGCGATCGGCGACACGGCGAACCGCGTGGCGTCGACGGCGCCCTCGAGCACGAGGAAGCGATCGCCCGCGAAGTCGGTGAAGGAACCGGGCGCCCAGTCGCGGCAGTTGAAGACCACCGCGTGCGGCGCGAAGGCCTCGTTCACGGCGAGGAAGCCCGCGCGCAGGCTCCGGTCGTTCAGCACGTGCTGGATGCGCTGGCCGAAGCGAGGCTCGCGGAAGCGTGCGAGGTCCCGGATCGTGGCCGCGGGGAAGCCCTGGCCGGGGACCATCGTCGCGTCGAAGCGCTGCGCGAACGCCTCGTCCGCGCGGAGCACCGGGAACTGCGTGGCGAAGCCGCGCCGTGTCGCGTCGCCCAGAGGGAGATAGGCGAGCGAATCGCCGCGCCGCGCGAGTTCGCGGCCGACGCGCTCGAAGCGCAGCAGTCCGCCGGCGGCGTGGAGTTCGTCGCAGACGACGAGCACCCGCCGCGTCGCCCGCGGCGACGGCCGCAGCGCTTCGAGTTTCTGCAGCAGGACCAGCCCGCCCGCGCGCGCGAGCACGCGCAGGCGTCGCGAGGGCACGAGCGTGCCGAGCTCGCCTTCGTCGATCGCCAGGATGCCGCCGGCGACGACGTGCGGGTACCAGGACTCGAAGTCCGCGCGCGCGGTCGCGGCGTCGAGCCGGAGCAGCCCGATCGGTTCGTGCCAGCTCGCGGCGAGGCCCGCCGCGGGCAGGTCGATCACGCGGAGCTGCTCGGCGCAGCGCGTCGCGACCGCGGTCCGCAGGAGCGCGTCGCGTTCGCCCGGACGGTCCTCCGCGCCGATCGCATGGAGCGGCAGGTCCCTGCCCCGCAGCGCCTGGGCCATCGCCTGCACCGCCCGGCTCGCGCCGGCGCCGATCGCGACCCCGGCCCCGCGCGCGACCTGCGCCATGGCCGCGCCGAGGGCCCGACTCGCGTCGTCGTCGTGCGCGCTCGTCGACGCACGCCCCCGGCTCCCCGCCGCGCCCAACCCGAGCGGCAGGAGCACGCGCCGCCAGAGCTGCCGCGACACGGACTTCGAACTCGACTGCGGGGTGCGACTCACGAGCGTGTCTGCCATGCGGGAGCGTTCGACGGCGACGGGACTTCCGCGGCGTCGGGGCGACGGGTCCGCGGTCTCGGTCTCATCGGCAGACAGTGACGGGTTCTTGAGCAGTGGGGGGGCGCGGCGTGCCCCCCGGGGTCGAGCCCGGGCCGGAGCGGTCGCGGCATCCGGTTCGGCGATTCCTCCTCCGCTCGGCGAGGGGCGCCTCGGTCCTGCTCCTGCAAACCGCAACCGAACGACACGAGGTCCCGACCATGTTCCGAGCTGCCCTGTTCACCGCTCTCTTCACCGCCGCTCTCGCCGCCCAGTGCCGGCCGACGATCCGTCAGACCACGACCTTCAACGACGGCGTGTTCTGCGCGACCTTCACCTACTGCTACGAGGTCTGCAATCCGGTCCCGTGTGTGCTCCCCATCCGCAAGGTGTGCGTGAAGTTCAACCTCGGCACGGACCTGCTGGATGCGGGCTCGATCCAGTCCCCGCCGGGTTGGAGCGGCGCCGTCGATCCTGCGACGAACGAGGTCTGCTGGTTCGCGGACCTCAACGCGGGCTCCGTGCACTCCAACGAGTGCAGGAGCTTCTGCGTCACGACGGTCTGCAACCCGCGCGGCGTCGAGGGCATCCAGACGGCGGACTTCTCCGCAGATCGTGGGCTGTCGATCGCGCGGGGCGTGCGCACCTCGTTCGCGCTCGCCGCGACGCACCGCAACTTCCTCGCCGGTGAGATGCAGGCCGGCATCGGGCAGGTCCATCAGCTCCAGGCGGCGAGTGCCCTCGAGCCGTTCGGCCAGAACCTGGTCCTCGCGAGCCCCTTCGCCCTGCCCTTCGCCTGGCACATCCAAGACCTGGGTCTCCTGCGACTCGACCCGGTCCTCATCCTGGTCGTGGGCGTGGTCCCCCTCGATGCGAACGGCGTCGGCGTGATGCGGCTGCCGATTCCGCACGATCCCGGCCTCCTCGGTGGACGGCTGCAGTTCCAGAGCCTCGCGCTGTCGCCGACGACGCCGCGCCTCAGCAACCTCACGTCCCTGAGCATCCACTGAGTCGGCTCCTGCGCGCGTCGCGGCTCGGGCCGACTCGCGCTCACCCGACGCCCACCGACTCGCGGATCCCGCACATCAGATCCTGGAAGTAATGGATGTTGTGGATGCTCAGGAGGATGCCCGCGAGCATCTCGCCGCTCGCGCAGAGGTGGCGGAGGTAGGCGCGTGAGAAGTGGCGGCAGGTGTGGCAGGCGCAGGCCGCATCGAGCGGGCGGTCGTCCTCGGCGAAGCGCGCGTTGCGGAGCTTGAGCTCGCCCTCGCGTGTGAAGGCCTCGTGGTTGCGGCCGTGGCGGGTCGGCGTCACGCAGTCGAAGAGGTCGACGCCGCGGCGCGTCGCGAGCGCGAAATCCTCGGGCGTGCCGACGCCCATGAGATAGCGCAGGCGCTCGCGCGGGAGCCGCGTGACGGCGGCCTCGAGGGCGATCGCCATGCGGTCCTTCGTCTCGCCGACGGAGAGGCCGCCGATCGCGTAGCCGTCGAAGTCCAGCGCGACCATCGCGTCGGCGCTCGCCGCGCGGAGTTCGGGGTCGGTGCCGCCCTGCACGATGCCGAAGAGCGCCTGGCCGCGTGCCGCGCCGCCCCAGCGATCGTGCAGCGCGCGCGCGCGGCGCGCCCACGCGAGCGTGCGCTCGTGCGCGCGCAGCGTGTGTTCGCGGCTCGCGTCGCCGGGCGCGCATTCGTCGAGGATCATCGCGAGGTCGGGGCCGAGATCGCGTTGCACCTCGAGCGCGCGCTCGGGGGTGAGGCGCTGCGCGCTGCCGTCGATGATCGACTTGAAGCTCACGCCGTCGTCGTCGATGCGGCTCAGGTGCGCGAGCGAGAAGACCTGGTAGCCGCCCGAGTCGGTGAGGATCGGGCCGTCCCAGGCCATGAAGCGGTGCAGGCCGCCGCGGCGCGCGATGAGCTCCGCGCCGGGACGCAGGAAGAGGTGGTAGGCGTTCGCGAGGATCAGCTCGCTGCCGGTCTCGCGCACCTGCTGCGGCGTGAGACCCTTGAGCGAGGCGCGCGTGCCGACGGGCGCGAAGCAGGGGGTCTCGAAGCTGCCGTGCGGCGTGTGGTAGCGGCCGCGTCGCACGCCGTCGCGCTCGCCGAGCAGCTCGAAGCGAAAGGGGCTCGTGCTCAAGAGCCGGCGCCGAAGGGGAGCTGGCCGGTCGCGCGCCGCGGTCGGCCGTTCTGGTCCAGGCCGAGGTGCTCGAAGGCGCGCGCGGTGGCGACGCGACCCTGCGGCGTGCGGGCGATGAGGCCGATGCGCAGCAGGTGCGGTTCGAACACGTCCTCGATGGTGTCCTCGGCCTCTTCGATCATCGCGGCGAGGGTCTTGATGCCGGTGGGGGCGGCGCGCTCGATGAGCGCGCGCAGCAGCTTGCGGTCCATGTCCTCGAGGCCGAGTTCGTCGATGCCCAGGCGCGTGAGGCCCGCGCGCGTCGTCGCGAGGTCGATCGCGTTGGCCGCGGCGAGCTGCGCGACGTCGCGCATGCGGCGCAGGAGGCGGAGCGCGATGCGGGGCACCCCGCGGCTGCGGCGCGCCAGCTCGGCCGCGGCGAGCGTCTCGATCGGCATGCCGAGGCGCTTCGCTGCTGCGCGCAGGATGACCTCGAGGTCCTTGTCGGGATAGGGCTCGAGGCGTTCGACGAGACCGAAGCGCGAGCGGAAGGCGCCGGTGAGCATCCCCTCCCGCGTGGTCGCGCCGACGAGCGTGAAGGCCTCGAGCGCGATGCGCACGCTGCGCCCGGAGGGGCCGGGATCGAGGACCACGTCGATCGCCTGGTCCTCCATCGCCGAGTAGAGGTACTCCTCGACGACCCTCGGGAGGCGGTGGATCTCGTCGACGAAGAGGACGTCGCCGCGTTGCAGACGCGAGAGCGTGCCGACGAGGTCGCGGGGTGCGACGAGGGCCGGGCCGGAGGTGACCACGATGTCGGCACCCATCCCGGCGGCGATCAGGTGGGAGAGGGTCGTCTTGCCGAGGCCGGGGGGGCCCGAGAAGAGCACGTGGTCGAGCGGCTCGCGGCGCTGGCGGGCCGCGGCGATCGCGATCCCGAGGTTCTCGCGGATGCGATCCTGTCCGACGAACTCGTCGAAGGACGTCGGCCGCAGGGCGCGGTCGAAGTCGCGGTCGTCGTCCTGGCTGGCCCCGAGCGCGGTCATCGGCGGGGGAGCTTAGCCCGCGGCCGCCCCGCGTCACGGCATCGCTGGCGCTGTGCGGAACTGCACGTCGAACCATCCACGAGCCGCTCGGGCCTCGCGCCCGCGGCTCGCACCGGCGCTCGCGGTGGATGGCGCGGCAAGATTCCCCGCGCGTGCAAGGCGCCATGCAGGCGCGGCTTGCGGCGATCGCGCGCGACCGGAAGGCGCGGCGGCGAGCCGTGCCGCCGTGGCGGCCCGGTTCTTGTTTGAAGGGGCGGCCACGCTAACCTCCTCGCCACCCGCGTTCCTTCCCCGGCGCTTGCACCCGCGCTCGGGGTTGCGCTCTGCGCATCGACGAGACCCCCACATGCTGCAAGTGAACAGGTTCGTCTCCAGCGTCGCGGTCCCTCTGGGGCTGGTCGGCGCGACGCTGCTCGGTCTGACCGCCTGCAAGGGCGGATCCAAGGGTGATCCGGACAACCGCGGCGACTTCAAGGTCACGCTCGTCTCGACCGGTCAGGGTCAGATCTATCCGTACCGCATCCGGGCGCTCGACAGCCAGGGCAGTCCGACCAACCAGATCGTCAACATCGAGTCGCTCAGCGTGCTCGCCGCGAACACCAACTCGGTGAACGGCGTGCTGCCGGTCGCGACCTTCCCCGACTCCGCGGTGCTGCCCGACGGCCGGGCCGGCAACCAGTACCTGCACCTGCGTTTCAGCCACAAGCTGGAGATCGAGTCGATCCTCAGCCGCGCGCTGTCGAACGCCTCGACGAACTCGGGACTCACCACGGCGATCTCCGTGCTGAGCTACGAGCCGAACACGGAGCAGTCGCTGACCCTGCGCGGTCGCGGCTTCGTCGGCGGCTACACCTTCGTGAACCGCGGCGGCGTGCTGGAGCTCGTCCAGGCAGTGCGCGAGAACGGCGGTGCCATCGAGGTCCTCGATCCGGTCGGCGCGGGCTTCCCGCGCGGCTTCTCGAACGACCTCGAGCTCGTGCTGCCGCACTCCTTCGTCTTCGTCGCGGACAGCGACGGTGACCTCGACACCTTCGAGACCTTCGACCCCTTCAACGAGGGGCGCCTCATCCGCCTGCGGGTGACGAACGCGGTGCGCGACTCCGAGGGCGACTTCCTCGAGCAGGAGCTCTGCACGGCGACCTCGGTCGGCGACGACACGAATCCGCCGCAGGTCCTCGGCTACTCGCGGCTCCCGCAGATCGTCCCCGGCAACGGCGCCACGGGCGTCGACCCGACGACCTCGATCCGCGTCGCGTTCAACAAGCCGGTGCAGCCGGCGGACGTCGGCACCTACTTCAACGCGGCGAATCCGACGCCGCAGCCGGGCGGTCTCGCGCTGAACGTGACCATCGGTTCGCGGAGCTTCTCGGTCCAGTACTACGCCGACCCGGTGAGCTTCGCGAACTTCTGCGAGTTCGACATCCGGCCGGCCTACAACCTGCCGGGCAGCACGAACGTGGAGGTCGCGGTCACCGCGAGCAGCATCCACGCGCTCTTCGGGCCGCAGCTCGGTCAGAACATCGCGACGAACTTCACCACGGGTGAGGGGCCGGGGATCGTCAATGCGCCGGTCGCCCCGGACGCGCTCTACGTCGGCATCGGCGGCTCCGAGCCGGGCGTGGCGTGCATCGACCTCAACGGCTTCGGCAAGGGCACGAACGGTCTCGACCCGGATCCGATCACGGGGATCCCGCGGCGCAGCGCGCAGGAGACCAACCTCCCGCGCAATCCGAACCTCGGTCAGCCGGGCGTCGTGCCGCCGCTCTCGGTCGGCACGGGCACCCTCGATGCCGGCTCCGACGGCCCGCTCAGCCTCGTGACGGACACGCGCGGCAACATCCGCCTGCTGCGTGCGCCGATCGTCGGTCAGGTCACCGATGTGCACATCGGCCCGCCGCTCGACATCGTCTACAACAACTCGAACATCAACGTGAACGCGGGCGGCCAGAACCAGGTCAACCCGGTCACGCAGGCGGGGGCGACCGGCAACACGATCTCCGTGTCGCCGCACCCGAACCCTCCGCCGCTGGTGTTCCCGCCGCCGAACCTCTCGCGCCAGATCTTCGGCGAGGAGCCGACGGTGACGACCTCCGGTCAGCCGCCGCGGCCGGTGGTGATCACGACCGTGCCGCCCTGCATCACCTCGCCGGTGAACCTGCTGGTCTCGGGCACGATCCGCGACTACCCCGCGCACTTCGCGGAGGGCGTCTACTACGGCCCGCAGCCGGCCCCGGCCGCTCCGCCGCCGCCGCCCCGCAACTGCCCCTTCACCTCGCGGCAGCAGATCGGGCACTTCCTCTATGTGCTCGATCGCGAGAACCGTCAGGTGCTCGTCCTCAACAGCAACCGCTTCACGGTGCTGCAGACGATCCGTCTGAGCGATCCGGTGGCGATGACCATGTCGCCGAGTCTCGGCGTGCTGGCGGTGGCGAACTTCTCGTCCTCGTCGGTCTCGTTCATCAACATCGATCCGCGCAGCGCGCGCTTCAACACGGTCACCTCCGAGGCGCGCGTGCCGGATGGCCCGACGAAGATCGCGTGGCAGCCGGACGGCGAGTCGGTCATCGTCATCAGCCAGGGCTCGAACTCGCTGACGGTGATCGGCGGTGCGGACTTCAAGGTGAAGAACACCGTCACGGGCAGCCTCAACTCGCCGATCGACATCGCGGTCACCTGCCGCCAGGTCACGACCGGCAATCTCTCGGGCGTCTACTACGCCTACGTGCTGAACGAGACCGGCAGCATCGCGGTCTACGAGTCCGGTCCCTCGGGCGTCAACGGCATCGGCTTCGACGACATGATCGGCAACGCCGATCCGGTCTTCCGCCGCGCCACGCGCGTCAAGCTGGACTACTTCTCCGCGCAGACGGGTGTCTACGTCGCGCACGTCGATGACGCCGGCGTCGGTGTCGTGTCGCGCATGGAGCTCACCGCATCCCCGCGCGGACCGCTGCCGACCCAGCAGAACAACGGCGGCTTCATCCTGCCGCCGACCTTCCGCCAGAAGGTCTGGACGATCACGCAGCGCTTCGGCGGTTCGGATCCGACGGTCCCGGGCAACCAGCGTCTGACCGGCAACTCGCCGATCGACGTCTCGACCGACGAGATCTTCAACTCGGGTGCGCTGCCGAACCAGACGACGAACTTCTCCGGCACGCTCGGCCAGTCCTTCCTCGGCCACTCGTCGAAGGGCGCGCTCGTCATCACGCCGAACGGCACCGCAGCGCTGCCCTTCCAGCCGCGCTACCTCTTCGTCGCCCTCGGCGACGTGGCGGCGGTCGACGTCTTCGACCTCGCGACCCGCGCTCGCGTCCGCACGCTGAGCATCCCGGGTGTGAAGTCGCTCTCGGGCTACTGGAAGCAGTGAGCCGGCCGCGCGGCGCGTGAGGCGCCGCGCAGGCCGCGGCGTCGCGCGCGTTGTGCCGCGGCGCCGCGCGGGCAGAATCTCGCGCGATGCCCGAAGCCGAACTGGTCCAGCAGATGTTCGCCCGCGTGGCGAACCGCTACGACCGCGCGAATCGCCTGCTCTCCCTGGGCATCGACGTGCGCTGGCGGAAGGCCGCCATCGCCGTCGCCGGACTGCGGCCGGGCGAGCGCGCACTCGATGTGTGCTGCGGCACCGGCGACCTCGCGCTGGCGCTGCGACGGGCGGGGGCGAGCACGATCGGCACCGATTTCTGCCAGCCGATGCTGCGGCACGCGCTTCAGAAGAGCGCGGCGCTCGACCCGCAGCGGCGGCCCGAAGCCTGGCTCGCCGCGGACACGCTGGCGTTGCCCTTCGACGACGCGAGCTTCGACCTCGTGACCGTCGCGTTCGGCATCCGCAACGTCGCGGATCCCGTGGCGGGACTGCGGGAGATGGCGCGCGTCGTGCGCCCGAAGGGCCGCGTGATCGTGCTCGAGTTCTGCAAACCGCGCGTGCCGCTCGTGCGGCAGGCCTACTTCCTGTACTTCCGCCACGTGCTGCCGCGCCTCGGGCGCTGGATCTCGGGGGATCGCGGCGGCGCCTACTCGTACCTCCCCGCCTCGGTGATGGCCTTCCCCGAGCGCGAGTCCTTCCTCGATCTCATGCGCGAAGCCGGCCTCGTCGCCGCGCGGGCGCGCTACCTCTCCCTTGGCATCGCCGCCGTCTATCGAGCCGAACGACCCGACGCCTGAGCTCGCGGGCTACTTCGCCGCCTCGCGCGATCCGGCGGTCGCTCTCGTGGCGGTCGTGCCGCTCTGGCTCGTCTACCAGGGACTGCGTCTCGAGCTCGCGCCCGAGGAGCGCAACGGCGCCGAGGCGCTGGTCACCGATTCGGTCGCGCTCTTCGGGCCGCGTGCGCTGCTCGTGCTCGAGCTCGTGCTGGGCGCCCTCGTGCTGCTCGCGATCGGGGTGGTCCTGCGGCGCAAGCTGCCCTGGGGACGCATCGCCGGCGTCGCCGCGATCGAAGGCTCGGTGCTCGGCTTCCTGCTCGGGCCGCTGAGCGAGGTGTTGACGCGCGTCGTCCTCGAAGGGGCACCGCTGCGCGTCGATGTCTCCGCTCCGGAGCTCGTCGGCGCGCTCGGCGCGGGGCTCTTCGAGGAGGCGGTGTTCCGCCTGCTCCTGCTCTCCCTCGCCTCGCTCCTGCTCACCCGCGCGGCGAACGCGTTCGGCCTGCCGCGGGCGACCGGGGTGGTGGCCGCCGTGTTCCTGAGCGCGCTCGTGTTCTCGTGGTTCCACCACGTCGGTCCCGCGGGGGAGCCCTTCCACGCGCCGGTGTTCGCGTTCCGCGCGATCGCGGGCGTCGTGCTCGGTGCGATCTTCGTCGTGCGTGGCTTCGCGGTGGTGGTCTATGCGCACGCGGCCTACGACGTGCACTACTTCCTCACCCATGACTGAGTCGCTCTCGCGCTCCGCCGACGGGCGCCGCTTCGTGCTCGGCATGACCGGAGGTTCCGGTGCGGCCTACGGCCTGCGGCTCCTCGAGGTCCTGCTCCACGCGGGGGCACGCGTGCAGCTCATCGCGAGCGACGCCGCGCGCCGGGTGCTGCGCCACGAGGTGGGTCTCGACCTCGCCCCGGGCGAAGCCGGACTGATGGCGCTCGCGGCGGAGGACCTGCGGGCGGGGCTCGAGGTGCACGCGAATGCGGCGGTCGAGTCGTCGCCGGCGAGCGGCAGTGCGGCCATCGATGGCGTCGTCGTCTGCCCCTGCAGCATGGGCACGCTGGCGCGGGTGGCGCACGGCTTCAGCAGCAACCTCATCGAGCGCGCCGCCGACGTCGCGTTGAAGGAGCGTCGCCGACTGATCGTGGTGCCGCGCGAGACGCCCCTCTCGATGATCCACCTGCGCAACCTGCTCCTGCTCGCGGAGGCCGGCGCGGTGGTCCTGCCGGCGATGCCCGGCTTCTACCATCGTCCGCAGCGCGTGGCCGAGCTCGTCGACTTCGTCGTCGCGCGCATCCTCGACCAGCTCGGCGTCGCGCACGAGCTCGTCGCGCGTTGGCAGACACCGAAGCCGGCGGCGAATCCCTGGCACGAGGGGGAGGAGCCATGACGGACGGCACCGCTCCGGCGCGCGCACCGCTCGCGGACTGGCTCGCGCTGATCCGCTTCTCGCACACGGTCTTCGCGCTGCCCTTCGCGTTGCTCGCGCTCTTCGTCGCGACCGACGGGCGTCCGCCGCTCCGCGTGCTCGTGCTCTGCGTGCTCGCGATGGTCGCGGCCCGCACCGCGGCGATGGCCTACAACCGGTGGCTCGACCGCGCGATCGATGCACGCAATCCGCGGACGCGGAACCGCGAGATCCCGCGCGGTGCGATCGCGCCGCGCCAGGCGCTCGCGCTCGCGCTCATCGCGGGCGCGGGCTTCGTCGTCGTCGCCGCCTGGCTCGCACCGATCTGCGGCTGGCTCGCGCTGCCGACCCTGGCCCTGCTCTTCGGCTACAGCCACGCGAAGCGCTTCACCGCGAGCTGCCATCTCTGGCTCGGGGCCGCGCTCGGCCTCGCGCCGGCTGCCGCCTGGCTCGCCGCGCACGGCGCGATCGAGCCGACCCTCGTCGCCGCGCTGGTGCTCGGTCTCGGCGTGATGCTGTGGGTCGCGGGCTTCGACATCCTCTACGCGTGCCAGGACGCGGACTTCGATCGCCGTGAAGGGCTCCACTCCTGGCCCGCGCGGCTCGGCATCCCCAATGCCCTCCGGCTCGCCCGCGCCCTGCACGCCGCGGCGGCGTTGGGCTTCCTCGCGTTCGGCTTCGTCGCGGCGCTCGGTTGGATCTGGTTCGTCGGGGTCCTGCTCGCGAGTGGCCTGCTCGCGCTCCAGCACCGCATCGTGAAGGCCGACGACCTCTCGCGGGTCAACCTCGCCTTCTTCACGTTGAACGGCGTCGTCGGGCTCTGGATGCTCGCCGTCGGTCTCCTCGACCTCTGGCTCCTCTGAACCGTCTGCCATGGCCGTCCCCAATCCCGAGAAGGAACTCGAGCGCCTGCAGAAGCGGTTGGCCGAGGGACTGCCGCGCTTCGTCCTGCTGACCGGACCGGCGGGCTTCTTCCGCGGCGAGGCCTTCGAGCTGCTGCTGGCCGCGGTGCCGAAGGACGTCGACCTGCGGCGCATCGACGGTCAGGAGGAGAGCGACGGCCGCGAGCTGCAGGACCTGCGCGGAGCCACGTTGTTCGGCGCGGGCACGGCGGTCGCCGTGCGCCGCGGGGATGCCTGGCTCTCACGGCGCGGCGCGGAGCTCGTCGAGGTCCTGCCGAAGATCAAGGCCGGCTGCGCGCTCCTCGTCGAGGCGACGAAGCTCGACGGGCGCACGAAGCTCGCGAAGACGCTCGGTGCGGCCGGCGAGCACTTCGAGTTCCGCGAGCTGTACGCGGAGCCCTTCGATCGCTCGCGCAGCCCGCTCGACGCCGAGCTCGTGCAGTGGGTCGTCGCACGCGGTCGCAAGCTCGGCGCGCGGCTCAGTCCCGATGCCGCGTTCCTCGTCGTGTCGAGCGTCGGCAAGGAGCCCGCCGAACTGGTCGCCGAGCTGAAGCGGCTCGCCGCCGAGCTGCCGGCCGGGAAGACCGCGGGGCCCGACGCGCTGCGCGGCAAGCTCACCGTCTCGTTCGAGTCCACGCCCTTCGAGTTCGCCGACGCCATGCTCGCGGGAGATCGGCGCCGCGCGATGCGCTCGCTCGAGGCGATGTTCGAGCGCGGCGTGAAGGGTCGCGACGGCGCGGCGGTCGATGCCGGCGGCGTCTTCCCCTTCACGGCGAGCTGGCTCTGGACCGCGATGTCGAACGCGCATGCCGGTCGCGCGCTGCTCGAGTCCGGCGTGCGACTCGACGAGATCCCCGGCCGCGTGGGCGTGCGCACGTTCGTCGATCGCTACCGCGCGCAGGTGGAGAAGAACGACGAGGCGCAGCTGCGCCACGCGTTGCTGTGCCTGCTCGACGCACAACGCGAGCTGCGGACGAGCGGCGAGGAGCCGCAGGCGATCCTCGAGCGCTTCGTCGCGCGGTGCTTCGCGCGGCGCGCGCAGGGGGCGGGCCCGTGAGCGCGGCGGACGCCGACGCCGGCTCGATCCGGGTCCTGCCTCCGGAGGTCGTCAACCAGATCGCCGCGGGCGAGGTGGTCGAACGGCCGTTCTCCGTCGTGAAGGAGCTCGTCGAGAACAGCCTCGACGCGGGGGCGACGCGCATCGTCGTCGAACTCGTGGACGGGGGACGCGCGTGCATCCGGGTGATCGACGACGGTGCGGGCTTCGCACCGCGCGACCTCGAACTCGCCTTCGTCAGCCACGCGACGAGCAAGCTCGCCGTGCTCGCCGACCTCGACCACATCGGCAGCCTCGGCTTTCGCGGCGAGGCACTGGCCTCGATCGGTTCCGTGTCGCGGGCGCTCATCCGCTCGCGGCGACGCGGCGCGAGCGGTGGTCACGAGATCGCGGTCGAGGGTGGCGCGATCGGCGAACCGCGACCCTGTGCCTCGCCGCTCGGCAGCACGATCGAGGTGCGCGACCTCTTCTACAACACGCCGGCGCGGCGCCGTTTCCTGCGGAGCACGGACGCCGAACGCGCGCGCATCGAGGAGCTGCTCGCGCGGCTCTCGGTTCCGCGGCTCGACGTCGACTTCACGCTGATCGCGGACGGCAAGGAGCGTCTCCGCCTGCCGGCCGGTGAATCGTTGCTCGAGCGCGTCGCGCGCGCGTTCGGCGCGCGCATCGCCGAGCACTGCACGCCCGTCGATCTGCGTTGGGACGAGTACCACGTCCACGGCCTCATCGGCTCGCCGGATCTCTCGCGGCGCGATGCGGCGCTCAGCCTGCTCTGGATCAACGGGCGTCTCACGCGCGACCGGGGCGCCGTGCACGCGATCCGCGAGGCCTACCGCGCCTTCTCGATGCACGGCGCGCAGCCGACGTACTTCCTGCTGCTCGCCATGCCGCCGTCGGAACTCGACGTGAACGTGCACCCGAGCAAGGCCGAGGTCCGGTTCCTCGAGGCGCGCCGCGCGTGCGGCATCCTGAACGAGGCCGCGAAGCTCGGACTGCGCTCGCACGGGCAGGTGGCCGCAGGCGCCGGCGCGGTGGGAGTGGCCGAGGACAAGCCGCGGGCCGTGACGGGCTTCCCCGAGCTCCCGCGCGATCTCTTCGCGAGGACGCCGCTGCCCTCACCGCCGCCGCCGCCGTCACGCGCGTCCGTCGTGGTGACCGGTGCGAGCGAGCGCGTCGCGCCGGACGCGGTGAGCGCCGCCCCGCTCGGGACCGCGGCGGCGCGCGAGAATCCGTTCGCGACGCTGGGCGAGCGGCCGCGCTTCCTGCAGGTGCACGAGCTCTACCTCGTGCTCGAAGGGGAAGACGGCCTCGTCGTCGTCGATCAGCACGCCTTGCACGAACGCGTGCTCTACGAGCGCCTCCTGCGGCGGCACGACGCGCGCGCGTCGGCGCCGGTCCAGCGCCTGCTCGTCCCCGAACCGCTCGAGCTCTCGCCGTCCGACAAGGACTGGCTGCTCGAACACCGGGACGCGCTCGCCTCCGAGGGCCTGCTCCTCGACGACTTCGGCGGCCGCAGCATCGCGGTCCACGGGATCCCCGCGGTGTTGCGCGGCGCCTCGCCGCAGCGCCTGATCGAGAGCCTGCTGCGCGGCGGCGGTGACAGCGCAGCCCGACCGCGTCTGCGCGAGGCGGTGGTCGAGCGCTTCCACTCGATGGCCTGCCGCGCGGCGGTCATGTCCGGCGACCGTCTGAGCGAGGCGGAGATCGCCGCGCTGCTCGTCGAGGCGTCGGGCCTCGAGCATCCCCACAACTGCCCGCACGGACGGCCGACGGTGCTGCGCTTCTCGACGACGGAACTCGAACGCTTCTTCAAGCGCCGCGGCGGCGCGTGCTGAGCGTCACGCGAGGTTTGTCACGCGAGGTTTGTCACGTGACGAGGGTCAGTTGCGGTAGGTGATCCGCCCGCGCGTCAGGTCGTACGGGGACACCTCGATGGTCACCGTGTCGCCGGGCAGGATGCGGATGAAGTGCTTCCGCATCTTGCCGGAGACGTGCGCGAGCACGATGTGGCCGCTCTCGAGCTCGACGCGGAACCGCGCTCCGGAGAGCGCCTCGACAACCTTGCCGGAGAGCGTGATCGCTTCTTCTTTCGCCAAACGGTGGAACCTCCGACGGGCTCGCGCCGCGGAGAAGGGCCGTGGCTGCGAACGCGAGGCGAGGATGCTGCCACGCGGCACGGCGCAGGGCAAGGAAGCGATCCGAGCGGCGCCGTGAGGGCGGCGCTCCTCTTCAGCCCGGCCGGCGCACGGTGGCCGGCGTGACCGCGTCCGGTGCGAGGTCGATGGCGCGGATCCCGACCCGCGCCTGGCGCTCGCGGTTGCGGTAGAGGAAGAGCTCGCGGGGCAACACCAGGCCGTCGTGTTCGACCATGTCGCGCAGCACGACGCCTTCTCTCGGACCGCTCGCGGCGCCGGCCGGATCGAGGGGCTGGGACTCGATCGCGTGCAGCAGCCCGGTCTTCGCGTCGATCGTGACCTGCAGCTCCGCCGGCGCGGTGGTCGCACCGTCGGGGCCCGGCGTGTGCAGGGGGAATTCGGCGACGCGGCCGCGCACGACCCAGACCTCGGCGTGGTCCTTCTCGTTGAGCTTGAACCGCGAACGGAGCGGCGCCGACGGCGACTCGAGCCGCGCGAGCACGGCCGCGGGGTCGAGGAGGCGGAGGAGCTGCCGGGCGATGCCGAGATCGCGCTTCACGTGGGCGCGGTCGGTCGCATGGGTCTTCCCCTGCAGCCGATTGAGCTGCTTGCCGACGAGGCTCCACGCGCCGTTCTCGTCGAAGCCCTTCTCGAGGGTCTGACCCGGTTCCTCGACGCGGTAGCGGAGGAACCCGGGCTCGAGGTAGGTCACGTCGAGGTCGACCTCGACGCTGTCCTCCTGGACGCGCGCCGGCGTGTAGCGCAGCGTCGCGTGGAAGCGGTCGAGCGGCCGCCCGGCGGCCGTGGGTCGATGCGCCGCGCGGACCTGGTCGAGGAGCGCTTCGAACGTGATCGCGTCGACCGGGCGCGGGGTCGCGTCGGGCGGGCGAGTCGGGGCGGTGGCCGGCTCGTCCTGCGCGGCGCAGGGCGGCAGGCCGAGCGCGGCGAGCGCGAGGCAGGGCAGGAGCCGTTGCCTCGCACGGAACGCGGAGTCGTTCATCGCGCGGACGATAGCGCGCGGCTTCAATCCCGGCGCGCATCCCATGACCGAGCGATTCGCCGGCTTCTCGCTCCGCAGCGTCCGCGGCGTGCCGGTCCTCTTCGACGAGGACCGGCGCTTCAAGACCCTGCGACTCGTCGTCCTCGTCCGCCGTCCGCTCGGCTCGGCCGAGGACGTCGCCGCGCGCTCGTTGCTGCCGGCGCTGCTCGTGCACGGCACGCGGCGCGACGTCGATCGCCCCGCGATCGCGCGCCGCATGGAGCTGCTCTACGGGGCGGCACTCGGGCCGTCGATCGGCAAGCACGGCGAGGCCCAGGTGCTGCGCGCCTCGCTCGACGTGGTCGCCGGCGAGTTCCTGCCGGGTCGCCCGCCGCAGCTCGAGGACGGCCTCGCGTTCCTCGCCGAGCTGCTGGTCGAGCCGCGGCTCGCGGGCGAGGCCTTCCCCGCCGCCGTCTTCGAGCGCGAGCGTCGCCAGGCGCTCGACGCCGTGCGGACGCGCGTCGACGACCGCGGCAGCCACGCGCGCGACGAGGCGCTGCGCCTCGCCTGCGCCGGTGAACCGCACGCGATCCCGGACTATGGCAGCGAGGCCGCACTGCTCGCGATGGACGCCGCGGCGCCCGAGCGCGCGCGGCGGGATCTGCTCGCGCGCGGCGAGGCCTTCGTCGTCGCCTGCGGCGCCTTCGACTCCGAGCGATTGCTCGCGGCGGTCGATTCGTTCCTCGCGCGGCTGCCGGAGCGCCGGGTCGAGCCCGTGGGACCGCCGGTGCCCGTCGCGCCGCGCGCGCCGCGGCGCCACGTCGATCGCGTGCCCCTGCAGCAGAGCAAGTTCGTCCTCGTGCTGCGCTTCCCGCCGAGCGACGACCCGACGATCTGGATCGGCCGTCGGCTCTTCGTCGCGATGCTCGGCGGCGGACCGCAGTCGCGGCTCTTCCTCCAGCTGCGCGAGAAGCGCAGCCTCGCGTACTACGCGTCGGCCGGCGTGGACCGCGCGAAGGGCCTCCTGCTCGTGCAGGTCGGCTGCGACGAGGAGCGCGCGGCGCAGGTGGAGGAGGAGACGCAACGGCAGCTCGCGGAGCTCGGACGCGGGGCCTTCGAACCGGCGGAACTCGAGGTCGCGCGCGCGCAGATGCTGCACGCCCTCGACACGGTGGGGGACGCGGTCGCGTCGCGATGCCAGTTCGTCGCCGAGAACTGGCTGCTCCGCGCGGACCGCACCCCGCAGGCCCTGCGCGCCGCGTACCTCGCCGCCGACCGCGAGCTCGTCATGAGCTCCGCGGCCGGACTCTGGCAGGACTTCGCCTATCTCCTCGCCCCCGGCACGCCGCGCCCATGAGTTCCGCATCGCGCTTCCAGAAGCTCGTCGACCCCGTGCTCGGCGAGGTCGTCCACTGCGCGACGGCCGCCAACGGCGCCCCGGTGCGCCTCCTGCCGACCGATCGCTTCCGTGAGGTCAGCGCGGTGGTGAGCTTCGGGTACGGCAGCACCGACCTCTGGTTCCGTCGCGACGACGCTTCGCTGCACGAGAGCCCCGAGGGCGTCGCGCACTTCCTCGAGCACGAGCTCTTCGAGGACGAGGAGCTGCACGTCTTCGAGCGCTTCGGCCGACGGGGCGCGCGCGTCAACGCGATGACGGGCTTCGCGCGCACGACCTATTACTTCCAATGCAGCCACGCGCTCGAGGCGAACCTCGACGACCTGCTGCGCCTCGTCTCCCGCGCGCACCTCTCCGACGCGCGCGTGACGAAGGAGCGCGGCATCATCGCGCAGGAGCTGCGCATGTACGAGGACGGCCCCGAGTACCGCGGCTTCTTCGCCCTGCTCGGCCAGCTCTTCCCGACGCATCCGGTGCGCCATCCGGTCGGCGGCACCGTCGAGTCGATCGGCGCGATCGACGTGGCGGAGCTCGACGCCTGCTTCCGCGCGTTCTACCGCGCCGGCAACTGCGGCTTCGCCGCGGCGGGGCCGCTCGACCCCGAGCGCGTGCTCGCGCAGCTCGACGCGTGGCCGCTCGCTCGCGGCGCCGCTCCGGAGCGTTCCGTGCCGCCCGACCGCGGCTGCGCACCGGGCGCGCGCGTCACGCTCGCGATGGACGTCGCCCGGCCGCGACTCCTGCTCGGCTGGAAGGACGCGACCCTGCTCGCGGATCCGGAGGAGCGCGCGCTGCGTGAGCTCGCGTCCCGCGTGCTGCTCGATCGATTGCTCGGCCCGACCAGCGAGCTGCGCGAGGCGCTCGCCGCGCGCGGGCTGGTCGACGATTCGCTGTCCATCAGCCACCTGAGCGAGCCGGGCTTCTCGGCCTGCATCGTCGCCTGCGAGACGGACGATCCGGACGCGACCGAAGCGGCGCTGCGCGGATTGCTCGAGGGCGAGGCCCCGTTCGACGACGCGCAGCTCGAGCGCGTGCGGCGCAAGCAGCTCGGCGGCTACGTGCGTTCGCTCGACGCCGTGCAGACGATGGCGTTCACGCTCGCCGAGGAAGCGCTCGAGGGGATGCCGCCGTTCCGCGCGATCCCGCGCATGGCCGGACTGACGCGCGCGATGGTGGCGGCGCGGCAGCGTGAGCTGTTCCGGCGCGACGCGAGCGCGCGCGTCGTCGTCGCGCGCGCGGCCGATTCCTCCGCAGCCCCGACTCCGCCATGAGCCCGCAGCCACCGCTCCCGGAACTGCTCGCCTTCGCCCACGAGCTCGCCGATCTCGCGCGGCCGATCGCCCTGTCGGCGTTCCGCGCGCCGCTCCAGGTCGCACACAAGGACGACCGCAGTCCGGTCACCGCCGCGGACCGCGGCATCGAGCGCGTGCTGCGCCAGGCGATCGCCGCGCGCTATCCCACGCACGGCATCTTCGGCGAGGAAGAAGGTCAGGAACGCGTCGACGCCGAGCAGGTCTGGGTGCTCGATCCGATCGACGGCACGAAGGCCTTCGCGAGCGGCAACCCCCTCTTCGGCACGCTGATCGGCTTGCTCGTCCGCGGCGAGCCGGTGCTCGGCATCTGCGATGCCCCGGCGCTCGGCGAACGCTACGCCGCGGCGCGCGGAGGGGTTGCGACGCGCAACGGCCAGGCCCTGCGGGTGCGCGCGGAGCGCACGCTCGACGAGGCCGTCCTCTACTGCACGACACCCGATCCGCTGCGCGGCGTGCCGGGCTTCGCGGCGTTGCAGGCGCGCGTGCGCTGGACGAGCTACGGCGGCGATTGCCTGGCCTACGGCTTCCTCGCCGCGGGGGGCTGCGACCTGATCGTCGACCGCGGGCTGAAGCCCTACGACTGGTGTGCGCTCGTGCCGATCCTCGAGGCCGCCGGCGGGCTGCTCTGCGACTGGCGGGGCCGACCCCTCACGCTCGCCGCCGACGGCGACGTGGTCGCCGCGAGTTCGGCCGGACTCGCGGCGGCCGCGTGCCGCGCGCTCGCGTGACGCGGGGTGCCGCCGTCATCCGCAACCGCGAGCCGCGAGCGCGGCCGCGGCCGCGACGGTGGCCAGGAGCGGCGCGAGTGCGACGCGGGGGACGCCCGCGAGCAGGAGGAGGTGGGTCAGGTGGCGCCGGTCGCCCTTCCACGGCGCCCGGCCGAGGACGAGCCGCACGCAGACGACCTGCGTGAAGTCGAGTGCGGGGACCGCGAGCGGGGCCAGCGCCGGCCAGAGCCCGGCCTCGCCCTGGGCCAGCGGGCGCAGGGCGAAGAGGCCGAGGCACGCGCCGAGGGCGTAGGCGCCCGCATCGCCGAGGAAGACGCGCGCGCGCGGCCAGTTCAGCGGCAGCATCGCCAGCCAGAGCCCCGCGCACGCCGCGGCGAGCGGATCCTGGTCGCGCAGGGCGATGGCCGCGAGTCCGACGCCGCCGAGGGCGAGGGCGACACCGTCCTGGTTGTCCAGGAAGTTGACCGCGTTGATCGTGCAGAAGAGCAGCAGGCCGACGAGGAGCGGCGTGCCGGGCGAGAGCGGTGCGGGCGCGAGCGCGCCCGCGCCGAGACCCGCCGCGAGGACGAGAGCGAGGGTCTTCCAGCGCCAGTCGAGGCCGTCGTGGCCACGGGCCTTGAGCAGGTCGTCGGCGAGGCCCGTCGATCCCGCGAGCGCGATCACGCCCGCGAATGCGGGTTCGCCCGCGAGGGCGGCCGCCGCGACGGCGAGCGCCGCGGGCCAGGCGCCGAGCATCGGCGTGGGGCGCAGGTGTCGCTTGCGGCCGAGGCCCGGCGGATCCTCCGGGAGGAAGCCGCGCACGCGGGTGTGCACCAGCCACGCGAGGCCGGCGCCGCAGAGCGACGCGAGGGCGTACGGCCAGGTGCTCGCGATCACGCGACGCCGCTCGACGCGCGGTAGAGACCGTGGCTCCGCACGTAGGCCAGGACCTCCGGCATGAGCTCGGCGGGGGACTCACCGCGCGCGAGGGCCGCGCGGATCGCGGTCGCGCTCACGGCGTCGGGCTCGATGCGCAGCGCGTTGGCGAGGATCTCGTCCTTGTGCTTGCGGCGGATCGCCAGGCGGTCCAACACGCGTGCGTCGAGCGGCGCGCCGAGGCGCGGGAAGACGACGAGCGTCACGAGCTCGAGCAGCGAGTGCTGCTCGTGCCAGCGATCGAGCTCGGGGAGGACGTCGGAGCCGCAGAGCAGCCAGAGCGGCTCGTCGAGGCCGAGCTGCGCGCGCAGGGCCCGCACGGTGTCGATCGTGTAGGAGGGCGCCCGGCGCTCGATCTCGAGGGGACTGACCGCGACGCCGCTCAGGCCGCGGAAGGCGAGCTCGCACATCGCGAGACGGTCCGCCGCCGACGCGAGGGTGCTGCTCGGCTTCAACGGGTTCTGCGCACAGGGCACGATCAGCACGCGGGCCGGGCGGAGGCGCGCGATCGCCGCTTCCACGAGGCGGCGGTGGCTGCGGTGCGGCGGATCGAAGCTCCCGCCGAGGACGCAGAGCCCGCGACCGCCCGGGGCTGCGGGGGGCGGGGGAGACGGATCGGCATCGGCGTGGCGCGCGGACACGGCGCGGGAGGCTACGTGCCGGAAGTCCCGCGACAAGCGTCGGGCGCGGCGATCGAGATCGGCGTTGCGTCGACCGGAGCGGCGAGATAGCGTCCGCGCCTCACGTCAGCCGGCAGGCCCACCCGATCCCTCCGGAGAAGCCCCGGCACTCGCGGACCCCGCACGCGCGGAACCGCGGGAAAGGCCTCGGTCACGAGGCTCTCTGCTTTCGAGTCCCCGAACCCGTCGTCCCAACTTTCCTGTCGTCCGAAGGCCCGCTTCGCCGCGCGACGCGTCGCGCGACGAGGAGCGCCGCGGACGAGGGCCTGGATCCACGGTCTCCGACATGCGCAAGATCGCCATCATCCTCCCGCTTTCGCTCGTGCTGGGCGCCTGCTCGAGCTTCACCTGGCAGGGTCAGAACGCCAACCTCTCGCCGGAAGCGGCCGAGATGGGTCTGAAGGACGTCGCGACTCTCGAGCGCGAATACCAGAACGAGCGCTCCTGGGGTGAGCTGCGCCGCGCCGTCGATCGCCGCACGAACGCGCTGAACAACGGCCTCGGCAACGTCTGGACGACGATCGATCGCCACCTCTTCAACGCCTCGGCGGGCGATCCCTCGATCGACCACCCCACCGACCAGAACTACTTCTCGGCGACCCTCTGGCAGACCGGCTCGGGGCTCAGCGAGAACGTGATGCCCTGGCTGCCGGTCCGCTGAAGCGCGGGATCTGACGCCAGGCCACCGATCGTCCGCGCGCAGCGCTAGTCGCAGCGCCAGATGCTGATGGCGCGGGCCCGTGCGGCGGGCTCGCCCAGCTCGTAGCGGACGTGCTGTTCGCGGCTCATGCCGCCCGCGAGCTTGACCGGCGGACGTTCGTCTGCCGTGGTCCAGAGCGCGAGGCGGGCGCGCCTCGCGAGCAGGGGATACGCGCTGCGCGCCACGCTCGGCGCTTCGCCGACCGCTCGCGCGCAGACGAGTTCGAAGCTGCGCCGCAGCTCCTTGCGTTGCGCCGGGAGCTGATCGGCATCGGCCCAGAGCGTCTCGGCGGCGATGCCGGCGATCTCGAGACAGGTGGCGATCGCCGTGAGCTTCTTCTGCGTGCGATCGCAGAGCACGACGCGTGCGTTCGGCCAGAGCACCGCGCAGGCCACGCCGGGGAAGCCGTTGCCGGTGCCGAGGTCGAAGACCGTCTTCGGTGCCTCGGGCATGGCGAGCGCGATCGCGAGCGAGTCGACGGCGTGGAGCATCACGGCCGCCGCGGGATCGCGCACGGCGGTGAGGTTGACGCGCTCGTTCGCCGCGAGCATGGCCGCGAGGTAACGGGCGAGGCGCTCCGCGGCGGCGGGCTCGAGGCTCACCCCGATCGCGCGGGCTCCGGAGAGGATGGCCGTCGCGTCGGTCGCTGCGTGGTTCTCGGTCATGCGGGGTCTCGGTCGGTCGCTTCGCTGCGTGAGTCGAGTGCTTCGCTGGGTGAGTCGAGCGCTTCGCTGAGTGAGTCGAGCGCTTCGCTTTGGGACGCGGGAGTCCCGGTCTCGGCGGCGTCGGCGATGGCCAGCGCCTCGTCGACGCCGGTCGTCGGACCGATGCGCGCCACACCGGCGAGGCGCCGCAGCCAGGTGATCTGTCGCCGCACCAGGCCGTGCGTCGCGCGGCGGATGCGGTTGCGCAGCTCCTCGTCGTCCTTGAAGGGGCGCTCGAGATGCCGCAGGCACTCGGCATAGCCGATGGCGAGCGCGGAGGTCGGGGAGAAGCCGCAGGAATCGCGGATCGCGCGCGTCTCGTCGAGGAGTCCCGCGGCCAGCATCGCGCGCGTGCGCAGCTTGATCCGCTCGTGCAGCTCGGCGCGGTCGCGCTGGAAGACGAGGATGCGGCACGGCACGCGCCATGCGCGGCGCGCGAAGTGCTCGCGCTGTTCGCTCGCGGTGCGGCCCGTGAGCTCGAGCACCTCCAGCGCCCGCACGAGCCGCTTCTCGTCGTGGGGATGGATCCACGCCGCCGAGGCGGGGTCCCGCAGCGCGAGCTCCGCGTGGAGCGCGCCGGGTTCCGCCGCGTGGCGCGCGGCGAGACGCGCGCGCAGCGGCGCGTCCGCGGGCGGTGTCGCGACCATGCCCTTGAAGAAGGCCATCAGGTAGAGCGGCGTGCCGCCCACGAAGAGCAGACCGACGCCACGGCGCCGCGCATCGTCGAGCACGGCCTGCGCGGCCTGACACCAGCGCGCCGCGTCGAAGACCTCGTTCGGCTCGACGAGGTCGAGGCACCAGTGCGGCACGCGTGCCCGCTCGCTCGCGCTCGGCTTGGCGGTGCCGAGTTCCATGCGGCGGTACACCGCCATCGAGTCCATCGACACGATCTCGAGCCCCGCGCGCTCGGCGAGTTCGAGTCCGAAGGCGGTCTTGCCGCTCGCCGTCGGACCCGTGAGCACGAGCACCCGGGTCGCGCTCATCGCGTGAGGCGCGCGGCCAGCGCTCGCGACGCGCCGCTCGCGGCGAAGAGCCGTTCGCGCAGGCGACGGAGTTCGCCGAGCGTCGGTGGGGCTTCGAAGAACGCGCGGAGCACCGCGTCGCGCACGTCGGCTTCGCGGGTCAGCGTGCGCTTCGTCACGCGCACGAGATGCCAGCCGCGACGGCTCTCGAGCGGCCCCTCGACGCGCCCCGCCGCGAGCGC
>JADLHO010000021.1 GCA_020848735.1 Planctomycetota bacterium
GACGGCATGAACAAGACCATCGGTCAGCCGTGTGCGGGAAAACCGCACGCACGGTTGGAAAGGGGGGCTTGGTTGCTGCGGGCTTGCTTCTTCAACAAGGTCCTGTAACCAAGCTCTACCAATGCGACGCCTTGCCGCTCTCTCGTTCCTCTCGCTCACGATGCTCAGTCCGTCCGTCGCCGCGCAGGATGCGCCGATCCTCCTCGAAGCCGGGGAACTGAAGTTCCAGTGGCGCAGCTTCGGCCTGCGCCCCGACGGTGCCGATCCCGGGAGCACGCACGGCAACTTCGCGGTCGACGCGGCGGGTCGTGTGATCTTCAGCACCGACACGGATCAGGCGCTCAACGTGTTCTCACGCGATGGCGCGCAGCTCGCCACCTGGGGCGCCGAGTTCGCCGGCGGCACGCACGGCATGTGCATCGCGCGCGAGGGTGACGCCGAGGTGCTCTGGCTCGCGCACATCGGCCGGCACGAGGTCGTCAAGACGACGCTCGACGGCAAGGTGCTCGCGACGATCGGCTTCCCGCAGGAGGCCGGCATCTACCAGAACGCGAACGAGTTCCGGCCGACGGACGTCGCGGTCGCGGCCGACGGCTCGATCTACGTCGCCGACGGCTACGGCAAGAGCTTCGTGCACCAGTTCGACGCGCAGCGGAAGTACGTGCGGAGCTTCGGCGGCCACGGCACCGAACCCGGCCAGATGCGCACGCCGCACGGCATCACGCTCGACACGCGCGGGCGCCAGCCGCGGCTGATCGTGAGCGACCGCGAGAACGGCCGGCTGCAGATCTTCGATCTCGACGGCACGCTGCGGGGGATCGTCAGCGGCATCTTCCGCCGCCCCTGCGACACCTGCCTGCACCCCGACGGCCGTCACCTCGCGGTCGCGGACCTCGCGGGCCGCGTGACGATCCTCGACGAGCGCAATCAGCTCGTCGCGCATCTCGGCGATCAACCCGATGCCGCGCGTCGCGCGACGAACCAGGTGCAGAAGGACGGCTGGCAGGACGGCGTCTTCCTCTCGCCGCACGGCGCCACCTTCGATGCGCACGGCGATCTCTACGTGATGGACTGGAACGTCGTCGGGCGCGTCACGCGGCTGCAGAGCCTCGGCAAGGGTGACAAGTGATCGGTTCCACCACGCGCGGCATCGCCGCGCTCCTTCTGGCCTGCACCGCGCTCGCGGCGCAGGACTTCGAGCCGCTCTTCGACGGCAAGACCCTGGACGGCTGGCGGGGCGATCCCGCGTTCTGGTCGGTGGTGGACGGCGCCATCGTGGGCCGGAGCACCCCCGAGCGGCCCTGCACGCGCAACACCTTCCTCGTCCGCGACGGCGAGTTCGGCGACTTCGAGCTGCGCTTCGCCTTCCGCATCAGCGGCGGCAACTCCGGGATGCAGTTCCGCAGCAAGGACCTCGGTGACTTCGCCGTCGCCGGTCCGCAGGCCGACATGGAAGCCGGCCCGAACTACACGGGCATGCTCTACGAGGAACGCGGGCGCGGGATCATGGCGCCGCGCGGCGAGCACGCGCACTACCGCGCCGACGGCGAGGTCGCGCGCCGCGCGATCGGCGACGCGGCGGCGCTGCAGGCGTTGATCTCGGCGGACGGCTGGAACGAGTACGTCGTGCGCGCCGTCGGCCGCAGCGTGACGCTCGCGATCAACGGGCACGTGACCGCGAGCCTCGTCGACGACGACTCCGGGCGTCGCGCCGAGCGCGGACTCTTCGCGATCCAGTTGCACGCCGGTCCGCCGATGGAGGTGCGTTACCGCGACCTGCGCGTGAGGCGATTGCCCGCGGACGCGCCGCCGATGCCCGACGGGGTCAGCGGCGCGGCACCGGCACCGCGCGCGCCGGGCGCCGCGGCCCCGCTGCCGCAGTGGATCTGGTCGAGGAGCGACGCGCTCGCCGAGGAGCGCATCACCCTGCGCGGGATCGTGAAGCTCGACGCACCCGCGACGTCCCTCCGCGTCCTCGCGAGCTGCGACAACGAGATGACGCTCTTCGTCGATGGCCGGCGGGTGCTGCGCGACGATCAGTGGGAGACGCTCGCCTCGGCGACGGTGCGCGGACCCTTCGCGGCCGGCGAGCACGAGATCCGGGTCGATTGCGCCAATCACGGCGGTCCGGCCGCCTTCGTGATGCGCGGTGAGTTCACGCTCGCCTCGGGCGGATCCCAACTCGTGCTCAGCGACACGAACTGGCGCTGGGCGGCGAGCAACGCCACCGGCGATTGGCAGCCGGTGCACTCCTTCGGCACGACCGCGGCGACGCGCGGGCCCTGGCCCGATCCCTTCGTGCCGCGGACGGCCACTCCGGCGGAGAAGCTCGTCGTCGCCGACGGCTTCCGCGTCGAGCTCGTGCGCAGCGCCGGCTTCGACGAGGGCTCGTGGATCGCGCTCGGCTTCGATCCGAAGGGCCGCGCGATCGTCTCGCGCGAACGCAGCTCGCTGGCGCGGATCACGCTGCCGACGACGCCCGGTGGCGAGACGCAGTTCGAGGCGCTCGACGAGACGCCCCAGCAGTCGATGGGCTTCGACTGGCTCGGTGACACGCTCTACATGCAGGGCCGCGATGCCACGGGCTGGGGGCTCTTCGCCCTGCGCGATGCCGACGGCGACGGTCGCCACGAGGACATCCGCTGCCTGCTGCGCCTCGGCGACGGCGGTGAGCACGGTGCGCACGCGGTGCGCGCGGGACCCGACGGCCATCTCTGGCTGATGAACGGGAACATGTCGCCGCTGCCGAAGGTCCTCGCGGAGACGTCGCCGGTGCGATGGCAGGCGGAAGACGTGATGCTCCCGTTGGTGGAGGACCCGCGCGGCCACGCGGTCGGCGTGCGCATCCCCGGTGGCCATGTGCTGCGCGTCGCGCCCGACGGCAGCGTCGCCGAGCTCTTCGCCGGGGGCTTCCGCAATGCCTATGACATCGCGTTCGGTCCCGACGGCGAGCTCTTCACGTTCGACTCCGACATGGAGTGGGACATCGGCCTGCCCTGGTATCGGCCGACGCGCGTCTATCACGTCGTCGCGGGCGCCGACTTCGGCTGGCGGAGCGGTGCAGGCTGCAACAGCGTGAACTACCGCTTCACGCCGCCGCCGGTGATCGACACCGGGCTCGGCTCGCCGACGGGGGTGCTCTTCGGCACGAAGCTCGCGTTCCATCCGGATGCGCGCGGCGCGCTCTACGTCGCGGACTGGGCCTACGGACGCATCCTCTCGGTCCAGCTCACGCCCGTGGGCGGAAGCTATGAGGCGCGGGTCAAGAGCTTCGTCACCGGCAAGCCGCTCAACGTCACCGACCTCGCGGCGGGACCCGACGGCGCGCTGTGGTTCACCACCGGTGGGCGCGGCACGCAGTCCGGGCTCTATCGCGTGAGCTTCGACGGACCCTCGGCATCCCCCGCGGGCGAGCGTTCCCATGCGCTGAGCGCCCAGGCGCAGCGCCGTCGCGCGCTGCAGGCGGATCAGATCGGGCCGCGCGAGGGGGCCGTCGATCGGGCATTCGCGGAGCTCGGCGCGGAGGACAAGGCCGTGGCGCACGCCGCACGCGTCGCGCTCGAGGCGCAGCCGCTCGCCGGCTGGCGCGCGCGCGCGCTCGGGAGCGAGGACCCCGCGACGGCGCTCGTGGCGTTGCACGCGTTGGTGCGCGTCGGCGGCGACGGGGATCGCCGCGATGCGCTCGTGCGCCTGCTCGCCCTGCCGGCGGAGCGCTTCGACCGCGAGCGCCGGATCGCCTGGCTCCGGACGCTCTTCGTCGCGCTCGTGCGCGGGGCCGACGGCGCGCCACGGGCCGAGCTGCTGAAGCGGCTCGATCCGCAGTTCCCCGCGAAGGACTTCGACGTCGACCGCGAGCTGATGCGTCTGCTCGTCGTGCTCGGCGCGTCGGATCTCCCGGCGCGCGCGCTGGCGCTCGTCGAGGCGCTCGAGGTCGGTCCGGCGATCGAGATCGCCTACAGCCTGCGCCTCGTCGCCGACGGTTGGCCGGAGGGTGCACGGGCGCGCTGGTTCGCGTGGCTCGGTCGCGCGAAGACGATGCCCGGGGGGCTCAGCTTCCGCGGCTACGTCGAAGCGATCGAGCGCGACGCGCTCCAGCGCGCGCCCGCGGGGGAACGCGAGGCGCTCGCGGCGTTGGCCCGGCCCGTCGAGCGCGTGCTGCCGTCGCTCGCCGACGTCGCCCGCGCGCCGCGTGCCTGGTCGCTCGCCGAGCTCGAACCGTTGCTGCCGCTCGCCGATGCCGGCCGTGACTTCGAACGCGGTCGTTCGGCGTTCACCAAGGCGGTCTGCGTCGCGTGTCACCGCGTCGACGGCAACGGCGGCGACGTGGGGCCCGACCTCACCGCGGTCGCGAGCCGCTTCTCGCGTCGGGATCTCCTCCTCACGATCCTCGAGCCCTCGCGCGACATCTCCGACCAGTATGCGAACCTGACCATCGAGCTCCGCGACGGCTCGGCGGTGGTCGGCCGCATCGTGCGCGAGGACGCCGAGACGCTCGAGGTCATGACGGATCCGATCAGCCGTGCGACCCGCACGCTCCGCGTGCGGGATGTGGCGGCACGGCAGCCGGCGACGATCTCGCCGATGCCGGCCTCGCTGCTCAATCTGCTGAGCCTCGACGAGGTGCTCGACCTGCTCGCCTACCTCGAGGCGGGCGGCAACCCCAACCTGCCGGTCTTCGGCAGGTGAGTCGGCGCCGATGACATGGGCGACAGGATCCCGGCGTCCGTCGCCGGGATCCCCGCGCGGGCGCGTTCCTTGGCAACGGCGTCGGCCGATCCCAGAATCCCCGCGATGACCCGCGAGGCCGAGCCCAGGTCCGAAGGGGAGCGCGGCCCCACGCCGGCCCTCGACACCGCGATCTATCGCGAGCTGCATCAGCTCGCGGCGCGGCAGCTCGCCGATCAGCGCGGCAATCACACGCTGCAGCCCACGGCGTTGGTGCACGAGGCGTATCTGCGCATCGCGCGGCTGGACGGCGCCGACGGCCGCGGCCGCGGCCAGTTCTTCGCGCTCGCCGGCAAGGCGATGCGCTCGGTGCTCGTCGACCACGCCAGGCGGCGGCACGCGGCCAAACGACAGGGGGGCGAGCGCATCGATCTCACGACGGGGATCGGCGAGCTCGGTCGCGAGAGCATCGACGTCCTCGATCTCGACGACGCGCTGGGCCGCCTGGCGCTCGTCGATCCGGAGCTCGTGACCATCGTCGAACTGCTCTTCTTCGCGGGGATGACCGCGAGCGAGGCCGGCGAGGCGCTCGGGGTCTCGGGGCGCACGGTCGAACGCGGCTGGCGCACCGCACGCGCGTGGCTGCGCAGCGCACTCGCCGGATCCTGATCCGCGACCTCCGGGAACGGATGCGCGGTGAGAGCCTGCGCAGTGAATGCCCGCGCGACTCGCCTATAGTCCGGCCCGACGACCGGAGCACGGCGCATGACCGAACTCTTCCAATGGTGTGCGTGGATCGGTGGGACGATCCTCGCCGGACAGACGATCCTCGCCCTGATTGGCGCAGGTGTCGACCACGGTGATGCGGTACTCGACGCATCGCTCGCTTCGGCCGGTGATCATCCCTTCCTCGGCGCGCTCTCGTTTCGCGCTCTCGTCGCCTTCACCACGTTCTTCGGCCTCGCCGGCCTCGCTGCCGAGCAGGGCGGTGCCGCTCCCGGCACGACGATGGTCCTGGCACTCGCCTCAGGCGTGACTGCCTTCGTGCTCATCGCGCAGGCGATGCGATGGGTGGCGCGCCTCCAGTCGAGCGGCACCCTCGAGCCCCGGCGTGCGATCGGCGCTTCGGCGCGGGTCTACCTGCGCATCCCGAAGGCCGGCGAAGGTGCCGGTCGCGTCCACGTCGACGTGCAGGGTCGCCGCATCGAGGCGCGCGCGGTGAGCGCGGGACCCGAATTCCCGACCGGAGCCCTCGCGCGGGTGGTCGACGTGGCCCCCGACGGCGCACTCGTGGTCGCTCCCCACTGATCGACCTCGGACTTCCTCCAAGAACCAGAAGCGGAGACCCCTCTCGTGCCCGAACAGATCCTGACGATCGCCCTCATCGCCGCAGCGTGCTTCGTCCTCGGCATCCTGCTCGTGATCGTGAAGCGGTACAAGCGCTGCCCGTCGAATCGCGTGCTCGTGATCTACGGCCGGGTGAGCGGGGGCGCGTCCTCGAAGTGCCTGCACGGCGGCGGCGCGTTCGTCTGGCCGCTGATCCAGGACTTCCGCTTCCTCTCGCTGGATCCGATGCAGATCGAGATCCCGCTGCGCGGTGCGCTCTCCACCGAGAACATCCGCGTGAACGTGCCGAGCGTGTTCACCGTCGCGGTGGGCACGGAACCGGCCGTGATGCAGAACGCCGCCGAGCGACTCCTCGGGCTCCTGCCCAAGGAGATCATGAAGCAGGCCGAGGACATCATCTTCGGACAGCTCCGCCAGGTGATCGCGTCGATGGCGATCGACGAGATCAATCGCGATCGCGACAAGTTCCTCGACAAGATCCACGCGTCGCTCGGCCCCGAGCTCGAGAAGATCGGCCTCGTCCTGATCAACGTGAACATCACGGACATCACGGACGAGTCCGGCTACATCGAGGCCATCGGCCGCAAGGCCGCGAGCCAGGCGATCCAGCAGGCGGAGATCGATGTCGCCGAGCAGCAGAAGCGCGGCGCCATCGGCGTCGCGGAGGCCGAGAAGGAGCGCATGATCTCGGTGGCTCAGGCGCACAAGGTGCGCGAGATCGGCACGAAGGAGGCGGAGCAGCAGCAGCTCGTGCGGATCGCCGAGATCGACAAGGCGACCGAGATCGGCAAGCGCACCGCGACGTTCGAGCAGGAGGCGATGGTGAAGGCGGCGGAGCGCGCGATGCGCATCCAGGTCGCCGAGGCGGACGCCGCCGCGGTCGCGGGCGAGAACGAGGCGAAGCAGCGCGTCGCCGAGACGGACGCCGCCCTCCGCATCAAGCAGGCCGAGACCTACGAGGCCGCGGAGCGTCGCCGCCGCGAGGCGGATGCGAACGTGCGCGAGGCGCAGTACGTCGCGGAGGCGCGCGCCGCCGAGGCGATGTCGCAGAAGATCGAGAAGGAACAGCGTGCCGAGCTCGAGGCGCGTGCGCGCGCCGAGAAGGCGAAGATGATCGTCGATGCGGAGGCGGCGGCGGAGCGCGTGCGTCTCGAGGCCGAGGCGCGCGCGGCGGCGACCTTCGCGCAGCTCGAGGCCGAGGCGCGCGGTGAGTACGAGCGGCTCGCGAAGAAGGCCGAAGGTCTCGGGCGCATCGTCCAGAGCTGCGGCGGCGCGCAGGAGGCGTTCCAGCTCCTGATGCTGGAGCAGTTGCCGGAGCTCGCCGCGACCGCGGCGAAGGCGATCGCGAACATCAAGTTCGACAAGATCGTCGTGTGGGACGGCGGCAAGGGCGACGGCGCGACCGCGGGCTTCCTGCGCAGCCTCGCCGGGGGTCTGCCGCCGATGCTGCAGATGATGCGCGACGTCGGCGGCGTGAAGATGCCGGAGTTCCTCGGCGAACTCGTCGAGGCGCAGGGCGCGGCCGCGGCCAGGAGCTCCGGGGCGTCGGCCGAGCCCAAGACGAGCTGAGGCGCTGCGCGTCAGTCCGAGACGCGCAGCACGCGCAGGCGCCGTTCGTCCGCGCCCACGACCATCACCCTGGCACCCGCGGGGATCATCCCCGTCTCCGCGATCGCATCGAACGCGAGCTTCGCGAGCTCCACGCGGCCCTCGGGGAGCAGGTCGGTGAGCGCCGTGCCGCGCATGCCGACGAGCGCGGAGCGGTCGATTGCGGAGACCGGCGTCTCGTCGCGCGCGGAGCGCTTCACGCGGCGGAGCGCCTGGCGCCGCTTGCCGCCCTCGGTCCAGAAGCAGCAGAGATCGCAGGGCACGCAGCAATGGACGGCACAGCCGGGATCGGCATCGGCGGACTCGCAGCACGCGGAGTCGCCGCAGCCGAGGTCGCAGCAACCGACGTCGCAGTCGCCGGCTTCACGGCGGAGCTCCGCCGCCGGGATGCGCGGCGGCGGCTCGACGCGCCGCGTCTTCGCCTCGAGCGAATCGAGCAGTGCGACGAGCAGGCTGCCGTGCCCATCCGGTCGCGAGCTGTCGAGCGGCAACGCGGCGAGCGCGGCGCGGGCGCGCGACAGGGCGGCGCGGAGCCAGCCCGCGATCGGCGCGGCGTCGTGCACGGCGGCGGCATCCCACGCGTTGAAGCGTCCGCGGCGCCGATCGGCCGCGCGATCGAGCCAGGCGTCATAGCCGTAGACCCACGCCGCGAGCGCAGCGCCGAACTCGTGCAGGAGCGGTGAGAGCTCGCGACGCCCCACCGCGAGGCCGGCGTGCGCGAAGACCTGCGCACCGAGTTCGACGCTCGGCGCGGCGACGTCGTCGATCGTCGGCCGCGGGCTCCGTTCGGCCGCGCGTTGGCGCGCGGGGAGTTCGAGCAGGAGCGAGATCGGGAAGCCGAGTGCGCCGAGCGATTCGAGTGCGCGCTCGTCGGCGCGGCGGAGCCAGCGCAGCACGAGACGGCGCGGAATCGTCGCGTCGCCGTCCTCGACGTCGTCGCGCAGCTTCGCCGCGACGGTCGCGACCGCGAGTGCGGCGACGAGCGCGCGGGCTCTCGCCGACAACGGCCGCACGCCGATGGTGCGGAGCGGGAACGCGGTGCAGGCGCGCCCCTCGATGGGCGCCTCCTCCGCGAGGCCCGCGAGCACGAGGGTCAGCACGGTGACGTCGCGGCTCGTCAGCAGCGCGTGGGCGCGGCTGCCGGACGCGTGGAGGGCGTGGCAGCCGGCGCAGAACGCGGCGCGGTAGGCGTCGCGACCGTCCTGGGTGAGCCGCGCGCGGTCGATGCCGAGGCTGCCGAACATGGGCCGCGGAGTCTACGTGCGCGAGGCCGCGGATCGCGCGGTGTCCTCTGCGCCCGGGGCGCGGGACACGGCGTCCGCGTCGGGCCTCGGCCGCGCCGTCGCGGGCATCGCACGGAGCGCGGCTTCGACGGCGTCGATCACCTCGTCCTGGGTCGAGGTCCCGGCGGTCAGCCCCACGGTCGCGCACGCGGCGAAGTCGCGCGGGTCGAGCTGCTCGGCCCGCTCGACGTGGATCGCGCGTCGCCCGCCCTTCACGACGCTGGCGACGAGCTGCCGGGTGTTGTTCGAGTGCCGTCCGCCGACCACGACCACCAGGTCGACGGCGTCGATCAGCTCGCGCAGTGCGCGCACGCGTTGCCGCGTGGGCTCGCAGATCGTGTCGCGGAAGACCACGTCGGCGTGCGGATTGGCGGCCACGATCGCGTCGAGCAGGCGCCTCGCCTCGATCTCCTGGAACGTGGTCTGACAGAGCACGCCGAGGCGGCTGTGGGGCCAACGCTCCACCTCGCTGAGGTGGCCGACCACCGACCACGACGCGAGATCGCCCGTGAGCCCGGCGACCTCGACGTGGTCGCGCTTGCCGAGCACGACGACGTGGCGCCCCTCTGCCGCGAGCTGGAGCGCTGCGGCGTGGGCACGCGCGACCAGCGGGCAGGTCGTGTCGACGAGCCGATGACCGGCTCCGCGCAGGCGTTCGCGCTCGCGTTCGGCGATGCCATGCGCCGTGATCAGCACCTGCGTCGTCGCGGGCAGGCTGCCGCGATCGGACTCCGCGCGCTGCTCGAAGCCGCGCGCGGCGAGTTCCGCTCGCACGCCGTCGTTGTGCACGAGCTCACCCCAGATCGTCGTGTCCGTCGGCGCGTCGACCGCGCGTGCGGCGGCCAGGGCGTCCCGCACGCCGAAGCACATCCCCATCGCACTCGCTCGGATCACCTGCATGGGAGGCCCTCGCCGCTCCGAGGGGCACCGCAAGGGAGCGCTCGGAGCCGTAGACTTGGCATGGCAAAGTAAAGGTACAAGGAAGGAGATCGGTCGTCTTGGGGTCCTCGCCTGAGCCGTCTTCAGGCGGGGGAGTAGCCGTGCCGCGCGGACGCGCGTGCGCCGCTCGAGGCCTGGGCCGCGACGCGAGCGTCCTTGAGCACGCGGTCGAGCTCCTCGAGGTAGGCGAGGAACTGCTTGCGGCCGGCCTTCGACAGCCGCACGACCGTGCGCGGCCGCGCGCCGTCGCTCGTCTTCTCGATCTCGACGACCTCGGACTCCTGCAGGACCTGCAGGTGCCGGGCGAGGTTGCCGTCGGTGAGTTCGCAGAGCGTGCGGAGGTCGAGGAAGGGGACGCCTTCCTTGCGGTTCAGCAACGCGATCAGGATCCCGAGCCGGGCCTTCTCGTGCAGCACGCGATCGAGCCCGACGTAGTCGTGGCGTGCGCGTGCGGGTTGGGCGGACTTGCGAGTGCGTTCACGAGCCATGGGCGAGTTCCTCCGCGGACCGCCGCAGTGCGAGGGCGGTCAGCAGTTGTCCGATGCCGAAGGTGAGTCCCATCCCGAAGGGCTGCGCCAGCGGGGTGCGCAGGTCGGGCACGAGCAGCAGGACTCCCGCGACGAAGTAGAAGCCCGTCGCCACCGCGAGAGCCGGCGGGAGGAAGGGCTGCGCCGCCGCCAGCGCGAGGGCGAAGCTGAGCGACCAGAGGCCGGGCAGCAAGGTGGTCGCGACGTCGCCCGTCTGGAGCAACACGACGGTCAGCACGGCGGCCACGCCGAAGGCCGGCAGCACCTGCCGCAGCACGACCACCGCGCGGCGGAAGGCGATCGCGCCGCCGCGCACCACGTAGACCGCGAGATCGAGCAGGCCGATCGTCGCGGCGAGCGCGGCGACGGTGAGCCAGTAGCTCGTGAACTCCGCGGGATCCGCCGGCACGAGGCAGCTCGACTGCAGGATGCACGCGGCGAGGGCGATCCCGGCGGTCAGCGCCGTGGGCAGGGCGCGCACGCCGCGGAACGTCTCGCTCCGCAGCACCTGCACGTGGATCGCATCGAGCCGGGCGATGGCGTCTTCGAGTCGCATGGCCCCGGACTTTACGATGCAAAGGGAGGCTGTCAAGCCGCCGCGCTCAGAGGTTGAGAGACCGTCTGTCTCTCGACCTCTGCGTGGCCGCGGATGCGGCCACCAGCAAGCATCGGAGAGCCCGTACGATGGACTCTCACTCGGGCTCTCAGCGCGCGGTTCCGCCGCTCTCGACGACCAGCGCTCCCCGGAGATCGCCGAGCGCGTAGCCGGTCGCGCGGTCGGCGGGATACCGCGCGGCGAGCTTCTCGCGCAGTTCCGGTGCCATCGCCTCGACCGGACCGTGGCAGGTAAGGCACAGCGCGTCGGGGATCGAGATCGGCAGATAGAGCCTCGACGTCCCGTCGCGCGTCCGCGCCTCGCCGAGTCCGGCACGCCTCTCGGCCGGGGTGCCCCGCCAGGACTCGAGCATCTGGAGCTCCCGTGCGTCGGCGGCATTGGCCGGATTGCGCGGGCGATCCGAGATGCGCCGCACGCGCATCCCGTCGCGCGCCAGGCCGTCGGCGATCGCCTGCGCGCGTTCGCCGCACACCGCGATCGCACCGATCGGCCCCTGCGCGGCGATCGCGTTCTCGAGTTCGCTGCGCAGGGCTTTCTGGAATGCGAGGGCCAACTCCCGGCCCTGCCGGGCGTCCTCTGGGTCCGAGAAACCCCTGGGCTTCGGATCGTCGGCGCAGCCGGCGGTGGACAGGGCGAGGACGGGGAGGAGGACGAGGTGTGCGAGGCGGGCGTGCCGGGTCATGAGCGGTCGGTCGGCGGGGACTCGCGATCGTGGCCGAGGGCAACTTGGTCCGGAAGCGGCTTTCCGCAGTGGGGGCACTGTGTCGGCGGCGCGATCACCGGGTCGCGGGCGCGCCCGGCAAGGCGCTGCAGGCGCTCCGTGAAGGCCGACGAGAGGATCGCGGCCGGCAGCGCGAAGACGCCGATGCCGAGGATCGCGATCGCCGCGCCGAGCAGCTTGCCGATGGGCGTCACGGGCACCACGTCGCCATAGCCGACGGTCGTGAGCGTCGCGATGCCCCACCACATCGCGGCGGGGATGCTCGGGAACGAGCGTTGGTTCGTGGCGTGCTCGACGTGGTACATCAGCGTCGACGCGACGATCAGCATCACGAGCACCACGAAGACCGCCGAGACCAGCTCGTTGCGCTTCTCGCGCACGGCGTCCGCGATCGCCTGCATCGCGATCGAGTAGCGGCCGAGACGTGCCACGCGGAGGATCCGCAGCAGCCGCAGGGCGCGGACGGCGCGCAGGTCGAGCGGGATGGGCGCGAACCAGCCGACGAGGGTCGGCGCGATCGCCAGCAGGTCGATGATCGCGAGCGGCGAGCAGGCCCAGCGCAGGCGGGCGCCGGGCCCGGCGTACCGCGGCGACTCCGGTGCCGACCAGAGGCGGAGGAGGTACTCGGCCGAGAACACGATCACCGAGAGCACCTCGAAGGCGTCGAAGCCCCACGGCACGGGCACGTCGTCGGGGTAGGTGCTCTCGATGAGCAGCGCGACGACATTGGCGACGATGAAGGTGGCGAGACCGAGGTCGACGAGTCGGCTGATGCGGTCGCCCGACTCGGCGGTCTCGAGCAGTCGATGGATGCGGGCTCGGGACATCGCGCGCATGGTGCGCCGCCGGACCGCGGCGCGCGTAACGATTTCGCGCCGTGCTCCCGCGGACTGGTGCGGCCTCCCGGCGGACGGTTCACTCGCGCCCTTTCATGTCTGACGCACCGTGCGGCGCCCGCCGCGACCGGGCCGATTCCCGGCGCCTCCATCTCCTCCTCGCCCTGGCGCTCGTCGCGGGGTCGGCACCCGCCCAGCGGCCGGCCGTTGCCAAGGCCGACGAGTACACGTTCACGAGGGACGGCGTGCTCGGCACGTCGATGCGCCTGGTCGTGGCGGCGCGCACCGCGAGCGAGGCTCAGAAGCTGGAGGCCGACGTCGTGGGCGAGATCGAGCGCGTCGGACGACTCGTCAGCACCTGGCAGGCCGACGGTGAACTCGCGCAGGCGATCGCCGCGCAGGCGCCGGTCGTCGTCTCGCAGGAACTCGCGGAGCTGATCGCGGCGTGCGACGGCTGGCGCGAGCGCACGCAGGGAGCCTTCGAACCCGGGGTCGGCGCCCTCGCGGCGCTCTGGTCTGCCGCCGCGATCTCGAAGCGGGCACCGACGGCGGCGGAGCTCGCCGCCGCGGCGGCCGCGCTGCGGGAGCCCCCCTGGCACCTCGACGCCGCGACGCGCACGCTCACGGTGCGCAAGGGCGCTCAGCCGAGCGTCGATGCCCTCGCGAAGGGCTTCGTCATCGAGCGCGCGTCGGCGTTGCGTCGCGGCCGCTACGCCCGGGTGCTCGTGCTCGAGATCGGCGGCGACCTGCGCGTGCGCGGCGGCATCGACCGCGCGATCGGCATCGCGGATCCGCGGCAGCCCGCGGACAACGCGACGCCGCTCGCGCTCGTCCACGTGGCGGACGCTGCGGTCGCCTCGAGCGGTGGCTACGCGCGCGGCTTCGACGTCGCCGGCGTCCATCACTCGCACATCCTCGATCCGCGCAGCGGCATGCCGTGCGACGAGGTGCTCGGCGCGACCGCGATCGCGGGCGACGCCACGAGCGCCGATGCGCTGGCGACGATCCTCTGCGTGCTCGGACCCGCGGCGGGCATCGCGTTCGTCGACGGCATCGAGGGCGCCGCGGGCCTGGTCGTCACCCGCGACGGCGCGATCCACGCGAGCGCGCGCTGGGAGCGCGCTCTCTCGCCCGCGACGCCGAAGCTCGACGCGGAACCGGGCGGCGAGCCGGGACCGGCGACGGGCCCACGCGAGGCGTCGCCGTGGCCGCCGGGCTTCGCGTGTGTCGTCCAGCTCGAGCTGCGCGATCCGAATGCCGGCGGCAGCGGGTCGCGGAGAGGCGGCTATCGCCGGCCCTACGTCGCGGTGTGGATCGAACGACCCGATGGCGGCGCGGTGCGCACGCTCGCGCTCTGGATCGAGCGCACCCGTTGGCTGCCCGACCTGCGGCGTTGGTATCGGCTCCATCGCGGTCGCGACGAGTGGATCGCCGCGACCAGCCGCGCGACGCGCAAGCCCGGCAGCTACGAGCTCACGTGGGATGGACTCGACGACGACGGGCACGCGGTCGCCCCGGGCGAGTACGTCGTGATGATCGAGGTCACGCGGGAACACGGGACCTACCAGGTGATGCGCCAGCGCATCACGATCGGCACCGCACCGTTCTCGCACGCGCTCGAGGGCAACGAGGAGATCGCCGGTGCCACGGTCCGCTTCGGTGCGGGGCAGACGCCGTGAGCGGCGCGTCGGATCGCGCGGGCCCGCCGCGGCGGAGCCTGCCCTGGCTCGTGCGCTGGCTGCACACCTACGTGTCGATGTTCGGCTTCGTCGTGATCGTGTTCTTCGGCGCGACGGGACTCACGCTCAACCATGCCGACTGGTTCGAGGGCGGTGCCGCGACGCTGCGCGAGGCGAGCGGAAAGGTCGATGCCGCGTGGCTCGCCTTCGGCGACGAGGATGCGCGCGTCGACCGGCTCGCCATCGTCGAGCACCTGCGGGCGGCGCACGGCGTGCACGGCGCGGTGAGCGAGATCCGCATCGACGAGGAGGAATGCGTCGTCGTGTTCAAGGGGCCCGGCTATTCCGCCGACGCGCTCCTCGTGCGCGAGACGGGCGCCTACGAGCTCACCGAGACCACGAAGGGCGCCTTCGCGCTGATCGACGATCTGCACAAGGGTCGCGACAGCGGCCCCGTCTGGGCCTGGGTCGTCGACATCGCGGCGGGGCTCACGGTCGTCTGTGGCCTCACGGGCATCTGGCTGCTCTGGTACGTGAAGAAGCGGCGTTGGACCGGTCTCCTCGCCGCCGTGCTCGGTGCGCTCGCACCCGTCATGATCTGGGCCGTGTTCGTCCCCTGAAGTCCCCTGCCATGCTCCCAACCGAACGCACCGTTCCGCGTCTCGCCGTCCTCGCTCTCTGTGCCGCCTTCGCGGGTCCGCTCGCGGCGCAGGGTGAAGCCATCGACGCGAAGGCGATCGAGATCCTCCGCCGTCATGGTCTCGAGCAGAGCCAGGTCATGGATCACCTGAGCTGGATCTGCGACGTCCATGGCCCGCGCCTCACGGGCTCGACGAACCTTGCCCGCGCCCAGGACTGGGCGGCGCAGACCTTCCGCGACTGGGGGCTCGTGAACGTCGCATTGCCCGAGTGGGGGCCCTTCGGCCGGAGCTGGCAGCTCGACGAGTTCTCGATGCGCGTCGTCGGCGAGAACCCGGCACTCCTCCTCGCCTGGCCCAAGGCCTGGTCGCCGAGCCTCGACGGCGAGGTCGAGGCGGAGCTCGTGAACGCGGATGCGCTCACCGCCGACGAGCTCGCGGCGCTCGACCTGCGCGACAAGATCGTGATGCTCGAGTCGCCGCGCGCGGTGTCCGAGTGGTTCGACGGCACCGCGCAGCGCTTCGACGCCGAGCGCCTCTGGTCGATGGCGACCGGCGCCACGCCGGCATCGGCGACGCGTGAGGCCGCGCAGGCGACGCGCACCGACTTCCGCGCCGGCTTCCAGAAGCGGCAGGCGATCATGAACCTGCTGCGCACGAACCGGCCGCTCATGCTGCTCGACCGTTCGTCGAAGGGCGACTACGGGACGATCTTCGTGCAGGGCGCGAGCGCGATGGCGCGCGGCGAGAACGAACGCGCGCGGGCGCAGGACCCCGGGGCCGACGTCATCCCGCAGGCCACGCTCGCGGTCGAGCAGTACAACCGGCTCTGCCGTCTGCTCGCGAAGGGCATCCGCGTGAAGCTGGCCGTGCGCCTGCGCACGACGATGTCGGCCGAGGCGCGGATGGAGCGCAACGTGGTCGCCGAGCTCCGCGGCAGCGACCTCGCGATCGGCGATCAGGTCGTGATGCTGGGCGCGCACTTCGATTCGTGGCAGTCCGGCACGGGCGCGACCGACCACGGCTGCGGCAGCGCGGTCGTGATGGAGGCCATGCGGCTCCTCGCGAAGCTGGTGGAGGAGTCCGGCACGAAGCCGCGGCGCACGATCCGTGCGGCGCTCTGGAGCGGTGAGGAGCAGGGGCTGCTCGGGTCACGGGCCTGGGTGCAGCAGAACCTCGCGGCGCTGTCGGAGGACGGTCAGTCGCGCATCCTGAAGCCCGAGCACGCGAAGCTCTCCGGCTACTTCAACCTCGACAACGGCACCGGCCGCATCCGCGGCGTCTACCTGCAGGGCAACGAGGCGGTGGCGCCGATCTTCCGGGCCTGGCTCGCGCCCTTCCACGACCTCGAGGCCGCGACGATCACGTCCTCGGACACCGGCGGCACCGACCACCTCTCGTTCGACGGCGTGGGCGTGCCGGGCTTCCAGTTCATCCAGGACCCGGTCGCCTACGACACGCGCACGCACCACTCGAACATGGACGTGTGGGACCACGCGGTGAAGAGCGACCTCGAACAGGCCGCGACGATCATGGCCGCCTTCGCGTGGCACGCCGCGCAGCGCGACGGGATGTTGCCGCGCAAGCCGATGCCGCCGGTCGGTGGCGATCGCCGTCGGCGACAGTGAGCCGCGCGCGGGTCTCTCACCCGCGCCCGTCCAACCCGACGAGCTCGGCATGGAGATCGCCGAGTTCGCCGTCCTCGTCCTGCAGGAGACTCAGCAGTCCGAGGGTGGCGAGATCGAGGGTGAGGCAGAACGGTGTGAGCAGCAGGCGCATGCCGAGGTCGAGGACCAGCGGGGTGCCCACGGCGCGTCGCACCGAGGCTTCGATGCGCACCCGCACGCTCACCGAAGGGGCCGGCACCGGACCGGGCAGGAACGTCGCCGACCAGCGGGACTCGTGGACGAAGTCCAGCACACGCCTCGTGGTTCCCTCGTGGTCGAGCGGATCGCCGAGCGCGGGCGAGAGTGCGGCGAGTCGGGCGAGGTCGCTCGCCGGCAGGGGTCCTCCCGCGGTGCCGCCGCGGTCGACGGGGAGGCGCCCGCTGAGCGCGAGGACGAGCGTCGACGGCGCGAGCGCGCGCGGATCGCGCTCGCCGAAGCGCACCGTGAGCGCCGTGGCTTCGAGACCCGCGGCCTCGTCGAGGAGGCGAGCGGTCAAGCCACCGTCGCTGCAGTCGACGAGGTGCAGATGGCGCAGTCCTCCCGCCTGGTCGCGCGGCCCGATGCCGAGATCGAGCACGGCGTCGTCACCCGCGCCGCTCACGTGAAGCGCGACCCGCTCGCGTTCGATGCGCATCGGCACGCGGCTCTCGTGCGGGCCGAGCGGCGCGCGCCAGAGCCGGACCGTGCAGGCGCTCGGCGCGAACGCGAGCGCCAGGACCAGGACGGCGAGCTTCACAGACCCGCGAAGAAGTCGTTGCCCTTGTCGTCGACGACCAGGAACGCGGGGAAGTCCTCGACCTCGATGCGCCAGATCGCCTCCATGCCGAGTTCGGGGAACGCGATGGTCTCGACCTTGCGGATGCAGTTCTGCGCGAGGATCGCCGCCGGGCCGCCGATCGAGCCGAGGTAGAAGCCGCCGTGTGCCTTGCACGCGTCGGTCACCGCCTTGCTGCGGTTGCCCTTCGCGAGCGTCACGTAGCTGCCGCCCGCGCGCATGAAGGCGTCGACGTAGCTGTCCATGCGGCCCGCGGTCGTCGGACCGAAGGACCCCGAGGCGTGGCCGGCCGGCTGCTTCGCGGGACCCGCGTAGTAGATGACGTGGTCCTTCACATAGGCGGGCAATCCCTCGCCGCGCGCGAGCATCTCGGCCAGCTTCGCGTGCGCGATGTCGCGCGCGACGATGAGCGGCCCGCTCAGCGCGAAACGCGTCTTGATGGGATGGCGGCTCAGCTCGGCGCGCAGCTTCGCCATCGGCTGGCGCAGGTCGATCCGCACCACCTCGCCCGCGAGCCGTCGCTCGTCGACCTCGGGGAGGAAGCGCGCGGGGTTCGTCTCGAGCTGTTCGAGGAACGCGCCGTGCTCGTCGATGCGGCCGAGGATCTGCCGGTCCGCGCTGCACGAGACGCCGATGCCGATGGGGCAGGAGGCGCCGTGCCGCGGCAGCCGGATCACCCGCACGTCGTGGCAGAAGTACTTGCCGCCGAACTGCGCGCCGATGCCGGAACGGCGGGCGAGCTCGAGCACCTGCCGCTCGAGCGCGTGGTCGCGGAAGGCCCGGCCGAGCTCGTTGCCGCTCGTCGGCAGCGCGTCGAGCCAGCGGCAGCTCGCGAGCTTCACCGTCTTGAGCGTCGACTCCGCGCTCGTGCCGCCGATCACGATCGCGAGGTGGTAGGGCGGGCATGCGGCCGTGCCGAGGGAGCGCAGCTTCGCGTCGAGGAACGCGAGCAGCTTCTGCGGCTCGAGCACCGCGCGCGTCTCCTGGAAGAGGTAGCTCTTGTTCGCCGAGCCGCCGCCCTTCGTGATGAAGAGGAACTCGTAGGCCGCACCCTTCTGCGCGTAGAGCTCGATCTGTGCCGGCAGGTTGGTCCCCGTGTTGCGCTCGTCGAACATCGTGAGCGGCGCCATCTGCGAGTAGCGCAGGTTGCTCGTCTGGTAGACGTCGAACACACCGCGCGCGAGCGCCTCCTCGTCGTCGCCGTCGACGAGCACCTGGTCGCCGCGCTTGCCGATCACGATCGCGGTGCCGGTGTCCTGGCAGCTCGGCAGCACCATCCCCGCCGACACGTTGGCGTTCTTCAGCAGCTCGAGCGCCACGAAGCGGTCGTTCGCCGAGGCCTCGGGGTCGTCGAGGATCGCCCGCAGCTGTGCGAGGTGGCCGGGGCGGAAGAGATGCGAGACATCGCGGATCGCCTCGCTGCACAGGCGCGAGAGGACGCGCGGAGCGAGCTCCACGAAGCGCCGGCTGCCGTGCTGCACGGTGCGGATCCCGTCGCTGCCGAGGGCGCGCCAGGGCGTCGCGTGGTGGTCGTGGGGGAGTTCGAAGAGCGGCTGATGGCGGAACTCGACCATGAGCGCGGCGAGCGTAGCGGCTCGCGAGAGCGACGCGAGCGTGAGGGGATCCCGTCGCGCTGCGCGGTCCCCGGGGCAGCCGTGGCCGCCCCGGGATGCACGGACTCAGTAGCGCTTGTGCATCAGCTCGACGTTCCACTCGCCGTCGGTGCCATGGCAGACCGCGCAGGACTCCTGGCCGTTGCCACCCATCGTGGCGATGTGAGCGAGTGCGGCGCTGGAGTCATGGCACGACGAGCAGACCGCCGTCCACTCGCGGGTCCCGGCGACCGTCGAGGACGGGTGGTCACGCCCCGAGGGCTGCTTCCATGCGTTGCTCCCGACTCCGTGGCAGCTCGTGCAGCTCGTCACACCGGTCGGCATCACCGGGAACGCGATCTCGCCGTAGTGCACCGGATAGGGCGTGCCGAGGAAGATGCCGTTCGCCACGTAGCTCGACGCGTTGCTCAGCTCGCGTCCCATGTGCACCTTGTGCAGCAGCTCACGGAAGTCCATCGAGACGCGCGGCGTCGCGCCCACGTACCAGCCGTTGAACTGATAGAGCGGCGCATCCTCGGCGCCCGGGCTGGCGTGGCAGAGCATGCAGGTGTCGAGGCCGCGGCGGCCGAAGCCGTGCGCTGCGATGTCCCCGTGGCACTTGTTGCAGCTCTCGCTGTCGGCGATGACCGCGCGCGGCGTGAGCGTCGTCGCAGCGCCGAAGAGGAAGGGCCGCGTCGCCGGCGGCGCCATCATCCGGTAGGTGGTGTTGTCGGATGCGAGGTTGTTCCAGGCCTCCGTCGTCACCGGCGCGCCGAGCGGGTTCACGGTGAAGTCGATGTTCGACCAGATACCGAAGGTGTAGGTCCCATCGACGAGCGGCAGTCCGGTCCAGTCACCCTCGGCCGCGCCGATCTCGTCGGAGTCGCCGGTCGGGGGCGTGTAGACGTTCTGCCAGGCTTCGCCTGCTGCACGGCGATACCCGAAGCGAGCATCGCTGCGGTAGTTGAGGACCACCGGGTTGCCGGCGGCGAAGCGGCCGGCCAGCAGGTCGATCCCGGTCGCGCCGTTGAGGGCGACCGTGTAGTCGGTCCCCTCGCGCCTCGTGCTCAGCGTGCATTCCTGGACGCTGGTGCCCGCGCCATGGTCGTAGCGCAGGAAGGTCGTGAAGAAGAGCCGATCGTTGGCGCCGAGGTCGGCACCGCTCACGTCGTCCGTGGTCTGGATGCGTGCGACCTGCACGTACTCCTCGGCGGCCGTGCCGGACGCCAGGACGACGCGGTCACCCACGGCGAGCCCGGCGAGCAGCGAGGCATCGGCGACCACGTAGCGCCACATGGCGCTCGAAGCGGCCGTCGACACGCTCGGTGCGCCGACGAGCGCGGTGCGCTCGTAGACGACCTGACGGCCCCAGTACACCGGCGTGTTGCCCGCCGGGAGCGACTGGGCGTTGCCATCCGCGACACCGAGCCGCTCGAAGCTGAAATCGCGCGGCACGTTCACCGTGTAGCTCGCGGCCGTCGGGACGACCTCGAAGTACCAGCGATCGTTGGCGACGAACGCGGTGCTGCCCTGCGTGACGCGGAAGCTGACGCCGGCGAAGTCCACGTTCGTCTGCGATCCGGAGCCCGCGCCGATCGTGAAGCTCTGGGCGGCCGTCGTGCTGCCGACGACGTCGAATCCGGTGCCCGAGGTGAACACGACCGCGATGGTCTGGGCGATCGCCGCAGCGCCGACGACCGGTGTGTTGATGGTGCCGTTGCCGGTGAAGGGGCTGCCCTTGCGGAACGCGAAGTCGAACGGGTTCACGTTGGGCAGGACCCACTGCGGGTTGGAGTGTGGCCCTGAGACGATCATCTGGAAGCGCGTGAGCGCGTTGATGTTCAGGTCGGTCCCGGCGTCGTTCTTCACGTTGAACGTCGCGCTGATCGGATCCATCGCGAGGTGATTGCCGCCGGCACCCGAGCCCGCGCCGATCTCCGTGACCGTCACGTTCACGCCCGTGTTGAAGGTCGGATTCGAGTACGGATGGCGGTGCGCATCGCGAGCGCCGAGCGCGACACCGGAGGCGCCGTCGTGGCAGAGGATGCAGTTGTTGTTGTCGGCCTGCGCTCCCATCGTCTGGCCGTTCGCGGTGTAGGCGCGACCCCACTCGATGTCGTCGTGGCAGGAGCCGCAGCTCTGCCGCTGCGGGTTGTCGTAGGCCAGCGAGCCCTGGGCGGGTGCCGTGAGCACGCCGCTGCCGTCCGGGTCGCCGTGGCACTTGTCACACGCCACCATGCCCGTCCGGATGTGGTCCTCCTTCTCCTTGCGCGGCAGGCTCAGCGCCGCGAAGCCGGTGTCGCGGGGCATGGGGCCGTTGCCGCCGGTTCCCAGGTAGCTCGTTCCCGCGTTGTTGAACAGGTAGCCGACGTACGCGCTCGGCATCATCGGAAAGCTCGCCGCCGAGTAGTCGTGCACGCCGCTGTCGCTGGCGAGGAAGTACGGCTGCGGAGTCGCCTCGTAGTTGCGCGACCCGTCGTTGTTGGTCGCGACGCCGAGCACCGAGGGCAGATGCGCGCCGTTGTGCAGCTTGTGGATCATCACCCGGAATTCGGTCGACACGCCGGGTGTGCCGCCGGCGATGGCGGGGTCATTCCCGTCCTCGGCGCCGGCCGTATGGCAGAGCAGACAGGCCGCGACGCCGTGATGCAGGTTGTCGTGGTGGCGCAGCGCCTGGTGGCACTCGTTGCAGTTCTCCTTCTTCACGACCTCCCGCGAGCCGATTGCCGCGGCGGAATCCCCGATCAGGAAGTCACGGACGGCCGTGTTGCCGTCGACGTGCTCTTCGTCGCCGACGCGGAAGTGCCACGCGAGCGAGAGGCCGACCGAGTAGGTGCCGGCCTCGATGGCCTGCCCCGTCTTCTCCCCGTCGACCTCGCCGAACGCCGCGCTGTCGTTGTAGGGGGCCGCGTAGACCGCCGGGATGGCGGACGCGAAGCGGTAGCTGTAGGTGCCGTCGGAGTTGAAGGTCGCCCGCGACACCACGTCGCCCTGCGCGGGGATGAGGCGCTGGTAGCCGTGGGTCGGTCCCGAGACCAGGATCTGGGCGGCGTCGAAGTCCGACAGGCGCCAGTTCGAGCCGTCGGCCTTCTTGACCGTGAATTTCACGGTCAGCGGATCGGCGGCGCGGAAGCGCCCGCCGGGCCCGCTCGCGCCCTCGAGCGCGACGATGTCCACGGCGATGCCGGGGAGCGTTGCCCCGCGGACCACCGCGTCGGGCGTCGAGTCGGGCAGGGGTGCCGGACTCGGGTCGTTGCTGTCGTTGCAGGCGTTCAAGGCGAAGGACGCGAGTGCGGCCAGCGCCAGGAGCGAGCCCCGGGGCCAGGATGGACTGCGAGTAGCGCGAGAGCGGTTCATGGCTGAGCGACGCTGCGTGGAGGCCCTGGTCGAGCGGGATGGACTCGCGACGAGGCAGGACTCGGGAATGACGAAGCGATGACGGACCAAGTACCGCGACGGCCGCGAATTTTCCCCGGCGCATCCGAGCTCGCATCGGGCATCCCCTCCTGGCCCCGCCGAATCAGCCCCGGCACGACGCGCCTTGCACGCCCGCGACGTCGCGCCCGGCCGCGGTCACGGCTGCGTTTCCGGGTGGCCCGTCGCCGCGATCGCTGCGATCGCCGGGGGCACCTGCACGGGTCGCCGCGAGCGAGGATCGAGGAACACGATCCCCGTCTTCGCCTCCGCCGCGAGGCGGCCATCCCCGAGCCGCGTGACCCGATAGACGAAGTCGCAGCCGACGCGCGCGACATCGGCCACGCCGACCTCGATGCGCAGGCGGTCGCCCGCGATGCACTCCGCGCGGTACACGACCGCGAGGTCGCCGACGACGAGCGACGCGCCGCCGCAGTCGAGCTCGCTCAGGCCGTGCGCGCGGAGGAAACGCCAGCGCGCCTCGTGCAGCAGCGTGACGAGCGCGTCGTGGCCGAGGTGATTGCCGTAGTTGAGATCGGTCACGCGGACCTCGATCTCGGTCGCGAAGGGCAGCGAGGCGGGAGTGGTGAGCACGAGGCGCGCCATGGGCCCAAGACAGTAAGGACTCGCGGTCTTGCGGGTTACCGTCCGCGGTCGCCCACCATGCCCGCGCCAACTCCGCCCCGCGACCTCACGCGCACCGCGCTCGCGATCCTCTTCCTCGTCGCCCTGCTGGTGACGTCGTTCTGGATCCTGCGGCCCTTCCTCTCCTCGCTCATCTGGGCCGCGATGCTGGTCGTCGCGACCTGGCCGCTCTTCGCGAGGCTGCAGAACGCCCTGCTGGGACGGCGTGCCCTCGCGGTGGCGGTGATCCTGCTCTTCCTCCTGCTCGCGTTCATGTTGCCCGTGGCACTCGCGCTCGGGCTCCTGATCGACCACGCCCCACAGCTCGCGAACTGGGTGTCCGACCTCACGCGTGAACCGCTGCCCGCGGCCCCGGCCTGGCTCGACGACCTCCCGCTCCTCGGCGGTTGGGCATCGCGCAAGTGGGCCGAGCTCGAGGCCCTGGGGCCCGACGGTCTCCGCGAGCGCCTCGCGCCCTATGCCGAGGGCGTCGCGCGCTGGTCCGCGGTCCAGCTCGGGAGCGCGGGCCTGCTGCTCGTCGACTTCGTGCTGACCCTGGTGCTCGTCGGCATCCTCTATGCGCGCGGCGAGGTCTTCGCCGGTGGCCTGCGCGGCTTCGCGCGGCGACTCGGCGGCGAGCCCGGCGAGAGCGTCCTCTTGCTGGCGGGCCAGGCCGTGCGGGCGGTCGCGCTCGGCGTCGTGGTGACCGCCCTCGTGCAGGCGGCGGTCGGTGGCCTGGGATTGGCCGTCGCGGGCGTGCCCATGGCGCCCGTGCTCACCGCGCTGATGTTCGTGACCTCGGTCGCGCAGATCGGCGCCGCACCCGTGCCCGCGTTCGCGGCGATCTGGCTCTTCGCGAACGGCTCGAGCGGCTGGGGCATCGCGATGATCGTCTGGACCATCCTCGTCGGCTCGCTCGACAACGTGCTGCGCCCGATGCTCATCCGGGCCGGCGTGCCCTTGCCATTGCTCCTCGTCTTCGCCGGCGTGATCGGCGGCCTGCTGGCCTTCGGACCGATCGGGCTCTTCGCCGGACCGGTCGTGCTCACGGTCGGGCACACGCTGCTGCTGGCGTGGATCGATGAAGCGGGGCGGGCGGTGTCGATCGAGCGCGTGTGATCGGCGGGCAGTGGACTCAGAAGCGGAAGGTCCACGCGAACTTCAGCGTCGCCTGCTGCTCCGTCGGACGCAGTGCGCCCTCGTCGCTGCGGAGCCAGCCGGCGCCGAGCACGACGAAGAGGTCGGAGCCGGGCTCGACCGTCCAGCGCAGACGGCTCTGCATGCCGAGGTCGCGGGACTCGGTGTCGTACTGGGCGAGCGTGCTCCAGCTCAGCACCGGCGAGGGCAGGACGTCGACGCGCAGGGCACCGACGCGCGTCGTGAACTCGCCGCCGGGCAGCTCGGCATCCGTCTGCTCGTACGCGGCGCCCAGCAGCAGCAGGGGGCCCGTGCGCCACTGGAGGTCCGCCTCGATGCGGCGCTGGTTCCCGCCGTAGAGCTCGCCGAACACGACGCTGCACTCGAGGGAGAGCGGGCGGCCCGGCGAGGTCTCGAGGGCGACGCCGAGCTCGTCCGAGTCGTACTCGCCGACCGGCACGATGACGCCATCGACGATCGTGAACGGCGCATCGATCGCCTCGTGGTTCCGCGCGACCGCGACCTTCAGCTCGTCGTCGCTCTCGAACTCGAGACCGAAGGGCGTGAGTTCGACTCGGGCGTCGTCGGTGATCCCATCCGCGATCCGCGCGTCGGCGCGTTCCTCGAGGCCGAAGATGAAGTTGCGCACGAGGGAGCCTCCGGGCCGCGGTCGCCAGGTCAGCTCGCCGTACTGCTGCCACACGCCCGTCCGCCTCACGAAGCCGAGCGCCGGGCTGAACTCGTCTTCGATGCGGCGCGCCCCGAGTCCGTACTGCCACGTGCGCGTCTGGCCCGCGACATCGACGCCGAGGGCGTGGCCTTCGCCGAGCTCGCCGAAGGTCTGCAGGGCGTAGGCGGAGAGTCGGAGATCGCCGCCGAAGACCTCGGTGAAGCGCTGCGTGCCGTCGACGCCGAGCGTGTGGCTGCTCGCGTCGCCGGTGGGATTGCCGGAGCTCGCGATCATGCCGAGCGCACCCTGCGCACCGAGGTGGCGCTGGATCCGCAGCACGCCGAGGCCGCGGGGGTCGAGGCCGCCCTCGCCTTCGCCCATCCGCACGCCGAGCGCGCCGATCTCCCAGGGTCCTTCCTGACCGGCGAGGCGCGCACCGGCGAGCAGGGGGATCTCGCGGCCCTGGTCGTCACGGCCGATGCGTCGCGAGAAGAAGGGCAGCAGCCGCTCGCTGTTCGCACGCGGTCCGAACTCGAAGCGCGAGGCATCGGCGAGGAAGAAGTCGCGCTTCTCGGGGAAGAAGAGCGGGAAGCGGGTGAGGTTGATCTGCCGATCGTCGACCTCGGTCTCGGCGAAGTCGGTGAAGGTCGTGATGCCGAGCGTGAGGCCCGGACGGAGTCGGTAGCTGAGGTCGATGCCGGCGTCCGGATCGGTGTTCGACGTGCTGCCGGCCCCGGGTTGGGGGCGCACGCGCTGACCGGCGAGCGCGACATACGGCTTCACGTCGAGACCGAGGCCGCCGTCGCGCGCGCCGAAGCCGCTCAGCGTTCCGCCCTCGCCGATGCGGAAGAAGCTCGACGCCTGATCGACGTTGGCCCACTGGTCGGTCGCATTGCGCCCGCGCAGCTCGCGACGGAGGTTGAAGCCCCATTCACCCGACTCGGGAGCGAAGGCGAGGCTCTGGAAGGGGATCGCGAGCTCCGCCTGCCAGCCGGCAGCGGTGATGCGCGCGTGGCCGTCCCAGATGCAGTCGAAGGACTTCGTGAAGCGTGCGCCGTTGTCGCTGATCAACGCGTCGCCGCGGGAACCCGCGGCGCCGATCTGGAACCAGTACGCGTGCCGGCGGCTCGCGAAGGTGTCGAACCAGAACTCGACGCGCTCGTCGGGATCGAGCTCGGCGTCGCGGGCGCGCTGGGTCGCGCGGATCGTGTCGGGCGCCTCGTCGAAGCACTCGATGGCGAGGTAGATCGCGTGGCGGTCGTGCAGCAGCCGTACGACCGTGCGCTGGGTCGCGGCCGCACCGTCCTGCGGTTCGATCTGCACGAGCTCGCCGATCGACGGCGCGTCGCGCCAGCACGGATCGTCGAGTCGGCCGTCGAGCCGCGGTGCATCGGCCGCGTCGATCGGGCGGATCGTCGCCATGCGACGGGCCGCGGCGGACGCAGGCGCGACCTCCGAATCCTGGGCGAGTGCCGCACCGCCGAGGGCGAGCGGCAGGGCGAAGCTCGTGAGCAGCGAGCAGCGGTGGCTGGTCCGGCGCGGGCGGGCCATCGGCGGAACTTCCGCGATTCGCCGGGCGGAGTCCAACGGAGGGTTGCGATCGCGAGCGCTTTGCGTTTCCCTGCGCGGCCCGCTTCCGCGCCCAATGCGCGGCGAAAGGACGAATGGACCGCCAAGCCGAGACCATCCTCTGGCACGACTACGAGACGACGGGCGTCGACCCGCGCAGCGACCGGCCGATGGCCTTCGCCGCCCAGCGCACGGACTTCGCGCTCGAGCCGATCGGCGAGCCCGTCCGCGTGGAGTTCGCGCTCGCCGACGACGTGCTGCCGTCGCCGGATGCGTGTCTCGTCACGGGCCTGGACCCCGATCGCAAGGGGACGGTCCGCGAGCTGGAGGGCGCGCGGCGCGTGCTCGAGCTCATGATGCAGCCGCGCAGCTGCGGTGCGGGCTTCAACAGCATGCGCTTCGACGACGAGCTGACGCGCTTCCTGTTCTGGCGGAACCTGCTGCCGCCGTACGAGCGCGAGTCCCGCAACGGCAACTCGCGCTTCGATCTGATCGACGTGCTGCGCGCGGCGTGCGCGCTGCGGCCCGAGGGCATGGAGTGGCCGGAGCGTGAGCCGGGGATCGTGAGCTTCCGACTCGAGGACCTCGCCGCTGCCAATGGTCTGGAGCACGACGCGCACGACGCGCTCGGCGACGTGCGTGCGACCATCGCCCTGGCGAGGAAGCTGCGCGGCGTGCGGACGGCGATGTTCGACTGGCTCGCGGAGGGCCGGCATCGCTCCGTCGTGCAGGACCGCATCCGCGGCTTCCGCAAGGAGGCCTTCGTGCACGTGAGCGCGCGGTTCCCCGCGGCGTGGCGCTGCACGAGTCTCGTGGTGCGCGTGGCGGATCACCCCCGCTTCCGCAACCAGATCCTCTGTCTCGACCTGCGCCACGATCCGCAGCAGATCCTCGACCACGAGGTCGCGGAGCTGCGGGCGCGGCTGTTCTCGCCGCGCGAGCAGCGACCGGCGGACGAGGCGCCGCTCGGCATCAAGGGCATCCACTTCGGTCGTTGCCCGGTGGTGGCGCCGCGGAAGCTCCTCGACGAGGCCTCGATCCAGCGCATCGCGCTCGATGTGGCGCAGTGCGAGCGGCACGCGGAGTTCATCGAGAAGCACCGCGACGCGCTCGAGATGAAGCTCGCGGCGATCTACGACGAGGAACCGCTGGGCAAGAGCGACGCCGACCTGGCGCTCTACGAGGGCTTCGTCGAGGACGAGGACGCCGCCATCTGCCGGGAGGTGCACGGCTCGCGTCCCGATCGCTGGCGCGACTTCGAGCGCGAGTTCCAGGACCCGCGTCTCGAGGAGCTCCTCTTCCGCATGCGTGCGCGCAATCACGCGGAGACGCTCGGTGCCACCGAGCACGAGCGCTGGCGCGCGATTCGCCGCGCGCGGCTCGCCGATGCGCCGAAGCTGCTCGCGCGGATCGCCGAGCTGCGTCTCGATCCGGCGAACGACGGCAAGGTCCTCGACGCGGTCGAGGCGGCGATCCAGAGGCGCGTCGCCAGGCTCGGGTGATCCGATGAGCAGTCGCGAAGTCCGACTCCAGCCCGCGGACTCGTTCGACCTGATCCGCCTGCTCGCGCGCAGCCAGAACGACCCTCGCAAGGCGGTCTGCGAGCTCGTGCAGAACTCGCTCGACGCGCAGGCGAGCCACGTCGAGATCACCTGGCTGGCGGAGAAGGGTGATCGCGTGCTGCGCATCCACGACGACGGCCGCGGCATCTTCCCCGAGCTCGAGCGCGAGGACGCGTTGTGTCGCATCGCGACCACGATCGGGCATTCGCACAAGCGCGAGCTGACCCCGTCGCAGCGCCGCGAACTCATGGCGCTCGGCAAGTACGGCATCGGCCTGCTCGGGTTCTGGGCCGTCGGCGCGACGATGGAGATCCGCAGCCGCGTCGACGGCGGCGACGTGTGGACCCTGCGCCTGCGCGAGGAGGAGGCGAAGGCGGAGCTCGAACGCGCACGGCCGCGCAGGCTCACCGAGGAGCCGCGCTTCACCGAGGTGACGATCCGCGGCGTGCACGAGGCCGCGGCGCGGCAGGTGCGGCCCGGTCGTCTGCAGGCGTATCTCGCGAGCGAGCTGCGCGGTCAGCTGCTCGAGCGCGACGTCGCGATCCGCATCCACGACCGCGTGGCGCGCGGCCGCGCGGTGAAGGAGTTCGTCGTCCTCCCGCAGCGCTTCCGCGGCGTTCCGCTCGAGTCGCTCGACGTCCTGCCCGTCGCCGGCGGCGAAGAGGCCCGCGTCGAGCTCTATCTCGTGTCGATGGAGGACGAGCGGCGCGGTCTCGTCTCGCTCGCCTGCGGCGGCACGACGGTGCTCGACGACATCACGTGGATCGAAGGCAACGATGCGCCGCGTTCGCCCTGGGACTCCGGTCGCTTCGAGGGCGTGGTCGACTTTCCCGAACTCGACGTCGCCCCCGGCACGCGGCGCGGCTTCCGGCCGGATGCGCGCTCCGAGGCCTTCCTCGCCGCGTTGCCCACGCTCGAGGCACAGCTCGCCGCGCTGCTCGCCGACGACGAGAAGCGTCGCCAGGAGGAGCGCGACAAGACGCTCGCGCGCCGCATCCAGCGCGTCTTCCGCCGCATCCCACGTCATCTGCCCGGCTACGACCTCTTCGACGTGAAGTCGAGGAGCGGCGCTGCGACGGCCGCATTCCCCGGCGGCGATGGGGGTGCCGCGCTCGCGGACACGGCGGCGCCGCGTGGCGGCACGGAGCCGTCGGTCGCGGACGAGGTCGAGGACGCCGCTCCGTCGGAGCTCCTCTTCGCACCCGGACCGCTCGCCGCGCTGCGCGTCACGCCGCAGCGGAGTCGCATCCCGCCGAACGCGCTGCGCGTGCTGCGTGCCCGCGCCCTCGATGCCGACGGCCGACCCGCGACGCCCGAGCCGGACTTCGCCTGGCGGCTCGAAGGCCCGGGCGAGCTGCGCGGCGACAGGGCCCGCGCCGAGTACGTCGCGCCGCCCTTCCATGGCGAAGCGGTCGTGCATCTCGTCGCGAGTGAGGGCACCTCGCGTTGCGAGGCGCAGGCGGCGATCGAGATCGCCGACGACGCCGGCGCGCCCGATGCGGGCATCCCCGAGCCGATCCCCGTGCACGCGGCGGGCGAGCCCTGGCGTTCGCGCATGCGCGAACGCGCGTGGGAATACAACACGGCCCATCGCGACTACGTCGCCGCGTCCGCCAGCGAGGCGCGTCGTCTGCGCTACCTGGTCCAGCTCTTCGCGAAGGAGGTCGTGCTGCGCAACTTCGGCGGCGACGGCACCCTGCTCGAGCGGATGGTGGAGGTGCTCACCTACCTCGACGAGTCGGACGCGAGCGCATCCCGCGGGACCTCACCCGAGACCTGAAGCCCTCGCCATGGCCCTGATCCGCAGCGTCGCGCATCTCATCCTCTCGCCGCTCCTCGTCCTGGGTGCGACGGTCGCCCAATCCGCGGCCGATGCCTTCGACGCGCGGGCGATCGCCGCGCACATCGAAGCCTCGCGCACGCGCGCGCTCGCCGCCTGCGACGAGCGGGGCATCGCGCTGCCGCAGGAGTTCCTCGCGTGGATCGACGCGGATCCGGTGCGGCGCGCCTCGGTCTACGGTTGTCGCAAGGACGCGCTGCGCGTCCTGCTCGCCCTGCGCTCGCTCGAGATCGATCTCGGCGAGGAGCTCGTCCGCGACGGGTACCCGCAGCTCGCACTCGCGTTCGCGATCCAGGGCTCCTACGGCCTGCCGCGCGCGCGCGCGTCGGATTGGAACGACGGCGATGGGCACGACGATCCGGCGTTGCTGCCCGATCTCACACCCCGGGCCCGCCTCGAACTCGTGATCCCCGGCGATCCGCGCGTGCGCGTCGACACGAAGGACCCGGCGCGCACCCTTGACCGGGGCGACCACATCGTGAACTTCCTCGAGGACCACGCGCCGATCGAAGTCGAGGTCACGACGAAGGAGCAGCCGCCGCTCGAGTACGACGAACGCGGTGTCGCGAAGCCGCAGGGCAAGCCGATCGACGTGACGCGGACGGTGCGTCGGCCGCTGCTCGCCGCCGACGTGATCGCCTCGCGCTCGCTGCAGGGCGAGTTCAACGCGTATCTCGCGGCGCGGGGGTTCGCGGAGTCCGCGATCGACTGCGGCGACCGCGTGGTGCATTGGCAATCGGGCGCGGCCGTCCTGGACGCGGAGCTGCGTCGCCGGATCGCGTCCGCCTTCGAGATGTTCCGCGACGCATACCGCGCGAAGGGACGCCTCCCGGCGCAGCGCGACCGTGCGCCGAGCGCCGCCGAGTCGATGGCGTGGTTCATCCGCAACGATCGCCATCCGTTCACCGAACCGGAGCGCGCGGCGCGCGGCTGGCCGAAGTTCCCGCTCGATGCGCCGTGGCCGCTGCTCCTCATGCTCGCCGCCGACGACCAACCGCTGCGCGAGCGCGAGGACGTCTGGCTCCGCTTCCGCGATCACGGCGAGTTCCGGACCTACGGCGAGTACATCGGCGGCATCGCGCAGCAGTTCGACATGCAATCGGCCCGACGCGTCGCGCCCCTGGCCTTCGACTACGGCTCGATCCAGATGATGCAGAAGGACGGCGGCGTCTGCGGAACGATGGGCAACATCGGCGCGCGCACCTACCGCATCTGCGGCGTCCCCGCCTCGACCGTCGGGCAGCCGGGTCACTGCGCGATCGTGTTCATGGAGCGCGACGGGCAGACCGGCGAGTTCCGCTGTCGGGGTGGTCAATACGCGACCGGCGGCGACGAGGTCACGACCGTGCACGCGAGCTGGAACCATGACGACATCGGCGGCCGGAAGCCGATGGTCTGGCACCAGTCGGTCGCGTGGGGCGTCCACGCGGGATTCGCGTCGTGGGTCGACGGACTCGTCCTGCGGCGCATCTGGGATGCCCTTCCCGCCGAGCGACGCGCCGCCGAGGGCGTCGCCTTCGTGCGGGCGGCCGTCGCGTGCAACCCCTTCGCGCTCGCGGCGATCGAGGCCGCCTTCGCGTCGGCCGTCGATGCGGCGAGCGCGAGCGCGCTCCACGACGCCTTCGTCGAGGCGTTCGACCGCGTCGCGAAGCCCGACGAGTTCCCGCTCTACCGCAGCGCCGTCCGCCAGCTCGCGCAGTCGCGCTCCGGCCGTTGACGACGTCGAGGACGGCGACCGGCACCATGACCCCATCCGACATCCATCCCTGTCTGACCTACGACGACGCACCCGCGGCGATCGAGTGGCTCTGCCGCGCCTTCGGCTTCCGGGCACGGCTCGTCGTGCCGGGTCCGGACGGCACGGTGCTGCACTCGGAGCTGAGCCTCGGCAGCGGCGTGGTGATGGTCAGCTCGCCCAAGCCCGAGGCCGGCCGCTTCGCACCGCGCGGAGGGAAGGCCCTCGCGGCGAGCATCAGCGTCTGCGTGCCCGATCCCGATGCCCACTGCGCGCGCGCGCGCGCCGCCGGCGCGCACATCGTGCGCGAGCTGCGCGACGAGGAGTACGGCGCACGCGGTTACGGCGTGGTCGACCTCGAGGGTCATCAGTGGTACTTCGGCGACTACCGCCCCGGCGCGTACTGGGACGGCTCGCAACCGATCGAGTCCCCCGAGGCGTGAACGCGCCCGCTCAGCCGCGCGCGCGTTCGAGCAGACGGGTCATCACGTCGCGCACATCGCCGCTGAGCCTGCGCTTGCCGTCGTAGAGCCAGAGCGTCGGCAGCGAGCGGATCGAGTGGCTGCGCGCGACCGCGCAGTCCCAGTCCGGCACGTCGATCCGTCGCAGACGCACACCATCCAGCCGTTGCACGAGGCCCACCAACTGTGGGCCGAGCTGGACGCACGCGCCTCACCACTCGGCGCCGAACTCGATGACGGTCCATTGGCCGTCGACGAGCTGCGCCTCGATCGAGATGTCTTCGCCGTGGGAGATCGTCTCCACCTTCTTGCCCGGCGAGCCGAGCGTGATCGGTGTGGACTTCGTCTTGGTCGATTCGTGGTGTACGACGAGACCCACGAGCCCCGCGACGACGAGAACCGCGAGCACGAGCAGGATGCGCATGCGCGCATTCATCGGACCGCCGTGGACCGCGCGCCGCGGAGTGCCGTTGGCATCGCGCCCTCCGCGTCCGATGCCCTGCATGCTCGCCGCGGGTGCCGACTGCCTCCGGCGCGACGAAGCACCGGCGCAGCTCGTCGACGTCGCCGGCCGCCTCGTGTTCGGCGTCGCGGGACCGCTGCTCCTGACGAAGGACTTCCGGCGGGCACCGCTCGCGGCGATCGACGGGCGCGGCATCGCGGCCTTCGGCATCGGCTCCACCGGTCGCAGGCCGGGTCTCGACGACGTGCTCGCGCATCGCGAAGCGCGCGTGCAGGCGCCGCGCTGAACCCCGCGCGTGCGGGTTCTCCTGTCCTCGCCGCACGGCTACCTTGTCGCGCGTGACCGTCGCACCCTCCCTGCGCCGCGGCGCGGCGACCGCAGCCCTCCTGCTCGTCGCGGCTCCGCTCCTCGCCACGCTGGACCCGCCGCAGTCCGCGCCCGCGGCGGACGACTGGTCCTACTCGCGTCTCGCGCGCCCCGCCGTCCCGGCCGTGCGCGACAGCGCCTGGGTGCGCAACCCGATCGACGCCTTCGTCCTCGCCCGGCTCGAAGCCGCCGGTCTCGCGCCGAACCCGGCCGCCGACGACGCGACCCTGATCCGCCGCGCGACCTACGACCTCTGCGGTCTGCCGCCGACGCCCGAGGAGGTCGCGGCCTACGTCGCCGACGCGTCCCCCGACAAGTACGAGCGCCTGCTCGCGCGCCTGCTCGCATCGCCGCAGTACGGCGAGACCTGGGGCCGGCACTGGCTCGACCTCGTGCGCTTCGCGGAGACCGACAGCTTCGAGCGCGACCGGCTGAAGCCCGCGGCGTGGCGCTATCGCGACTGGGTCATCGACTCGCTCAACGCCGACAAGCCCTTCCACCGCTTCACGCTCGAACAGCTCGCCGGCGACGAGCTGCCCGATGCGTCCTTCGAGTCGATCGTCGCGACCGGCTACTACCGGCTGGGCATCTGGGACGACGAGCCGACCGACACGGATCAGGCGGTCTACGACGACTTCGACGGCATCGTCGACACCACGGCGCGTGCCTTCCTCGGCATCTCGATGGGTTGTGCACGCTGCCACGAGCACAAGAAGGACCCGATTCCGGCGCGCGACTACTACCGCATGCTGGCGTTCTTCGAGGGCATCAAGCCCTACAAGGTCGGCGGCGGCAACGCGACCACGCCCGCGAACTACACGAGGCAGGTGCCGGTCGACCTGGGGCGCAGCCGCCACGAGGAAGAGCTCGCGGCGTGGCGCACGCGACGGGTCGCGCTGGTCACGGAGGTGAAGAACCTCGCGGGCGAGGCCATCGGCCGTCTCTCCGACGGAGCGCGCGCCGCACTGTTCGCCGAGCGCGACGCCGGCATCGTGCGCGCGGTCGACGGCGAGACGCTCGAGCCGACGCTGCTCGACATGGCCCGCGGCGATCCCGTGGCGCCCCAGCTGGTCGAGGGTCGCATCGGTCGCGCGCTCGCGTTCGGGCCGCGTGCGGCCGCGCTGCGCTTCGCGCGGCCCGTCCAGGACGATTTCACGCTCGCGTGCTGGTTCAAGACCGAGCGCGGCGGACGGGGCACGCCCTCGGACCTGCGGTGGTTCTCCGGCAGCGGCCTCGTCGATGGCGAGGTGCCCGGCGTGGTCGACGACTTCGGACTCAGCCTGATCGGCGGTCACGTCGCGGCGGGTGTCGGCAATCCCGAGACCTTCCTCCACTCGCAGGGCGGTCTCGACGACGGCGAGTGGCATCACGCGGCGTTCACGCGCGTGCGCGCGAGCGGTCGGCTCGCGCTCTACGTCGACGGCGTCTTCGTCGCCGAGGCGACGGGTGGCACGCAGTCGCTCACCGCACCGGAGACGCTCGCGATCGGGCGCCTCCAGCCCGGCGGGGGTGCGTTCCGCGGCGCGATCGACGACGTGCGCATCTACGGTCGCGCACTCGAGCCGCAGGAGATCCTCGAACTCTGCGAGGGCGGCAGCTGCTTCTCGCCGGGTGCCGAGCGCGCCGTGGCCGACAAGGCGGGCGAGCCCGAACGCGCGCGTTGGCGTGCGGCGGTCGATGGGCTGCTGAAGCTCACGCGACCCGTGCGCGAGACCGTGGAGGTGCTCTGCGTGCAGGAAGACGGCACCGCGATCGCGCCGAGCTTCGTGCGCCTGCGCGGCAACGTGCACCAGAAGGGCGAGGCGGTGAGCGCGGGCTTCCCCGAGGCGCTGGGTGGGGGCGAGCCCGCGATCGCGGCGCCGGTGCACGGCGCATCCTCCGGGCGCCGTCTCGCGTTCGCGCACTGGCTCCTGCAGCCGGATCACCCGCGCACCTGGCGCGTGCTCGCGAACCGCCTCTGGCAGCACCACTTCGGCCGCGGGATCGTGCGTTCGTCGAACGATTTCGGCCGCCTCGGTGACGAGCCCACGCATCCCGAGCTGCTCGACTGGCTCGCGAGCGAGATCGTGGCGCGCGGTGGTCGGCTGAAGGAGCTCCATGCGCTCGTGATGAGCTCGAGCGCGTACCGGATGGCCTCGGATCACCGCAGCGCCGCCTTCGACGTCGATCCCCGCAACGACCTCTTCTGGCGCTTCGAGCGGCGCCGTCTCACCGCCGAGGAGCTGCGCGACTCGATCCTCGCGGTCGATGGCTCGCTGAACCTCGCGCGCGGCGGGCCGGGGGTGTACCCGCCGATGCCGGCGGAGGTGCTCGCCACGTCCTCGCGCCCCGACGACGCGTGGGGGCGCTCCTCGCCGCAGGACGCGGTGCGGCGCTCGGTGTACGTGCACGTGAAGCGCTCGCTGCTGATGCCGTTGCTCCAGTCCTTCGACCTCGCCGACACCGATACGAGCTGTCCGGTCCGCTTCGTGACGACCCTGCCGACGCAGGCATTGACGATGCTGAACTCGGAGTTCACGAACGAGCGCGCGCGGGCCCTGGCCGAGCGGCTCGTGCGCGAGCGTCCCGGCGACGAACGCGCGCAGCTCGCGCGCGGCGTGGAGCTGGTCACGCAGCGCGCCTCGCGTGACGACGACGTGGCGCGGCTGCTCGCGCTCGCGGCGGACCTGCGCTCGGAGCATGCGGCCTCGCCGGAGGAGGCCCTGCGCCTCTGCTGCCTCGCGCTGCTCAACCTGAACGAGTTCGTCTACCTCGACTGAGACCCGCCCGATGAGCCGACCCTCGCACAACCAGTTCTGCGGCCGCACGCGGCGTGAGTTCCTCTGGCAGGCCGGCGGCGGCTTCGCGAGCCTGCCGCTCGTGTCGATGCTCTCGCGCGACGGCTTCTTCGCGAGCGGCGCGCCGGCGGCGCACGACCCGACGAAGGCGAACCCGCTCCATCCGAAGGCGCCGCACCATCGCCCCAAGGCGAAGGCCTGCATCTTCCTGTTCATGTACGGCGGGCCCAGCCAGGTCGACACCTTCGACTACAAGCCGAAGCTCTACCCGCTCGACGGCAAGACGATCGACATCCAGACGAAGGGGCGCGGCGGCTCGAAGGGTCAGGGGCGGGTCGTCGGTCCGAAGTGGGACTTCCACCGCTACGGCGAGTGCGGCAAGCACGTCTCGACGCTCTTCCCGCACCTCGCGCAGCACGTCGACAAGCTCGCGTTCGTGCACTCGATGTACGCCGAGTCGCCGCTGCACGGGTCGGCGATGCTGATGATGAACTCGGGCTCGCTGCTCTCGGGTTCGCCCTGCCTCGGGAGCTGGGTGAACTACGGACTCGGCAGCGAGAACGAGAACCTGCCGGGCTTCGTCGTGATGCTCGACGAGACGGGCGGTCCGATCTCGGGCGCGAAGAACTGGAGCTCGGGCTACATGCCGGCGACCTATCAAGGCGTCGTGCTCCGACCGAAAGGCGTGCCGATCCTCGACCTCGCCTGTCCACCCGGCACCACGCGCCCCATGCAGCGCCGTCTCCTCGACACGCTGCGCGAGGCCAACGAGGCGCATGCCGCCGCGCGCGCGAACGACGGCGAGCTGACGGCACGCATCGCGAGCTACGAGCTCGCCTATCGCATGCAGCAGCACGCACCCGAGGCCGTGGACCTCTCGAAGGAGGACGCCCGCACCCGCGCGCTCTACGGACTCGACGACGAGCGCACCGCGGACTTCGGTCGCAAGTGCCTGCTCGCGCGTCGTCTCGTGGAGCGCGGCGTGCGCTTCGTGCAGATCTACTCCGGCGGCAACCACAACGATCACAACTGGGATGCCCACGGCGACCTCGTCTACAACCACACGCGCCACGCCGGCGCGACGGATCGGCCCATCGCCGGGCTCCTGCAGGACCTGGCCCAGCGCGGCCTGCTCGAGGAGACGATCGTCGTCTGGGGCGGCGAGTTCGGAAGACAGCCGACCGCCGAGTACGCCGAGGGCACCGGCCGCGACCACGACTCCGCGGGCTTCACGATGTGGCTCGCCGGCGGCGGCATCCGCGCGGGGACCTCGTTCGGCTCGACCGACGAGCTCGGCTATGCCGCGGTCGAACATCCCCTCCACGTGCGGAACCTGCACGCCACCGTGCTCTACCTGATGGGCTTCGATCCCAACCGGCTCGCGTACTTCTATGCCGGACTCGACCGCAAGCTCGTCGGCCCCGCGGGCGCCGATCCGGTCTGGGATCTCATCGCCTGAGCGGGATGGACCGCGACTCGATGACCGGCAGCGATTCCGAACTCCCGGCGCTTCGCGCGCGCATCGCCGAGCTCGAGCGTGAGCTCCGCATGCTGCGGCAACAGGGCACGCTGCAGGAGACCGCCCTGCGCGGCTTCGCCGCGGTGATCGTCCAGGCCCCGGTGGCAGCCCTCGTGCTCGATGCGCACGGCGTCATCGCCGATGTGAACAGCGAGGCCGAGCGGCTCTGCGGACTGCGTCGCGATGCGCTCATCGGGCATCCGCTCGCCGACTTCGTGCCGGCGGAGCGCCAGGCGCGCTGCCGGGTCGCGCTGCGCCGCTGCGCCGCGGGTCGCGTCGTTCGCAAGGCCGAGGTGCTGCTCTGGGGACCGAGCGCGAAGCGCATCGCGCGGAGCATGATCCTGTTCCCCGTGCGCGACGGTGAGGGGCGGGTCACCGGCATCGTCGTGTGCGAGGACATCCGCGATCTGCGCGGACATGGCGAGCTGCTCCAGACGGTGAACAGCGAACTCCTCGCGCTCGTGCGCGCGGATGCGCTGACGGACCTCCCGAACCGTCGTCAGTACGAGCAACGGCTCGGCGAGGAGATCGCGCGGGCCGCGCGCGACGAGCGGCCGCTCTCGCTCGTCATGATCGACGTCGACGACTTCAAGGCCTTCAACGACACGCGCGGTCACGCCGCGGGCGACGAGTGCCTCATCGCGGTCGCCCGCGCGATCGGCGGCGCGGTGCACCGTCCGGCGGATCTCTGCGCGCGCTATGGGGGCGAGGAGTTCGTCGCCCTGCTCCCGAACACGGATCTCGCGGGCGCCCGGACGATCGCCGAGCGCATGCGGCACGCCGTGCTCGACCTGCGCATCGCGCACCCCGCTGCCCGCGCCGGTGCCCTGGTGACCATCAGCCTCGGCGTCGCGTGTGCCTGGCCGAAGCCCGGCTTCGACGGCCGCGCGCTCCAGGAGGTCGCGGACCGCGCGCTCTACGCCGCCAAGCGCGGGGGGCGCAATCGGGTCGGCGCCGTGGAGATGCGCGCGCCGGTGGGGCGCGGTGGGGGTTCGGCCGGTGCCGTCGGGGAGGGCGCGGCCGGCGCCCACGAATGAGGCGAGCGGCACGCGGGCCGTTGTGGCGCGGGCGTCGGCGCTTCACACTCCGCGCCGCGTGACCGAGGACGAATTCGCGACCGTGGACCTGCTACGCGCCTGGCATGGGGGCGACCGCGCCGCCCTGCTCGCGCTCGTCGATCGCGATCGCGAGTGGGTCTTCGCGCGCGTGCGCCGGGGCCGCGGGCCGCTGCTGCAGCGCGACGCCGACACGATCGACCACGTGCAGGACCTCATGCTCGAGGTCCTCGAGTACTCGCCGCGCTTCCTCGTGCGCGATCGCGCGCAGTTCCGCGCGCTCGTCGCGCGCATGATCGACAACCTGCTGATCGACGGGGCGCGCCGCGCGGCGCGTCGGCCGCGCTTCGCGTCGCCGGTCACCGCACAGACCGGTCAGGAGAGCATCGTCTCGCTCGATCCGGCGCTGCGGGTCTCCGATGCGCCGCCCGAACGCGCGGCGCAGGCGGAGGAACTCGACTGGCTCAGGCTCGGACTCGAGTTCCTCGACGACGACGAACGCAAGGTCGTGCGGGCCCATCGACTCGAGGGTCGTACCTTCGTCGAGATCGGGAGCGAGCTCGGGCTCGAACCGAACACCGTGCGCATGCGCTGCAACCGCGCCGTGCTCCGCCTCGCCGGGATCGTGCGGCGCCTGCAGAGCGGCGGCCTCGACGACCTGCTCGCCGAGCGCGGCGAGCCGCAGTGAGTCGCGGCGTCATTCGCCGGCGAGGCGGCGGCGCACCTTGGCCGTCGCGCGGTCGATGCGTTCGGCGGACGCCAGCGGCAGCGCGAGGGCGAGCGCATCGACTCCATCCAGGACGCGCGCGAGCGTGTGGGCGAGGTCCGGGAACGGCGGCAGGCCGTGCGGCGGCTCGCCCGGGCTGAGGCGATCCAGGGCGGCCTCGATCGCCGCGAGGTGCGGGGCGAGCGCCGCCTCGTCGTCGAGACGGAGCCGCGCCAACGTGACCTGGCTCATGAGCCTGACGAGCTCGATCCAATCGCGTTCGGCGTCCTTCGGTGCGTTCGCGAGAAGCGGCTCGATCGTCGCGAGCCGCCGCAGCGCGGCGTCCTGGTCCTCGCGGATCGTGCCGATGGCGTGCACGAGGACGAGGATCGCGTGATCGCGACGGAAGCGGGACTGTGATCCCGCGCGCTGCAGGAGCGCCTCGGGCAGCGCCTCGATCGCCGCGAGGCGTTCGCCTGCCCCGGCGCCGGCGAGCGCGGCGTCGTCGAAGACCTGGGCGAGGGCGGCCCGCGCCGCGGCCCGGATCCGTTCGAGCAGGAGCGATGGCGGGTTCGCGTCCTTGTCCTGCAGGACGGCGAAGCGGTCGTGCGCACTCGCGTAGTGTCTCGCCGCCGCCGCGCGATCGTCCCGGGCCTCCGCGGCGATGCCGCGGTTGAACGAGAGTCGCGCGAGGTCGTCGATCAGCCGCCGATCCTCGGGTCGGTCCACCAGCAGGCCTTCGACGGTCGTCGTCGCGGCCGCGAACGCCGCCTCCGCCGCCTCGAACTCCAGCATGCCGAGCTGGCAGTTGGAGACCCCGGTCCAGGCCCGCGCCGAGAGCCGCCGCACCTCGAAGTCGTGTGCGCCGCGCTCGACGATCGTCTCGAGGGTCGTGAGGCAGGCGCGGAAGGCCGCGAGCCCCTCCTCGAGATTGCGCGCGCGCATCTCCGCATCGCCCAGCGCGTTCCAGGTGATCGCGATTTGCACGGGGATCGCCGGGTCGTCGCCGCGGTCGGCGGCCATGGCCTCGAAGATGCCGCGCGCGCGTGCGATGTGCGTGCGGGCCTCGTCGATCATGCCGCGGCGACCATAGGCCGCGCCGAGGTTGCTGCAGACGGAGCCGAGGTTGTTCCGGTAGTTCGCGGACTCGGGGGCGAGCGCGACGAGACGCTCGCCGATCTCGAGGGCCTCGAGGCGGTCGGCGATCACGTCGTCGATGCGGTTCTGCACCGCGAACAGCTCGGCGCGCTCGTCGAGCTGGACGGCGTAGAGGCCCAGCACGGAGCTGTCGCAGTCCTCCGCCTCGACCAGCGGCGCGATCAGCGCCATCGCCTCTGCGAAGTGGGACAGCGCCGGCTCCAGTTCGCCGACGAGGAACTCGAGCTTCGCCACGATGCCGATCAGCCGACTCGCCGTCTCGAGCCCTCGCGCGTGGCGGCTCGGATCGACGCGGAACTCGGTCATCGCCTGGCGCCCCACGGCGAGCGCCTCGACGAGGTCGCCGCGGTCGCGCAGCACGTTCATCAACGCCGAGCTCGCGGACTGGGCGCGCAGCCTGAGCGAATCCATGGACGGGTTCGCGGCGATCGCGCTGCGCCAGGAGTCGATCGAGGCACGGATCCGGGCGAGACCCTCGTCGACCCGGCCGAAGCGCGCCGCGATCGAGCCCAGACGTTGCTCGATCGTCGCGATCTCCGTGCGCAGGTGTCCGTCGTCATCCTGCCGTCGGCGCTCCTCGAAGAACGCGATCGCCTTCGCGAACGCGGCCTCGGCCTCCTGATAGCGGCCGATCTCGTACCCGATGTCGCCCACGGCGTGCCAGGCCTCGGCCACGTCGCTCGCGAGCGCGGGATCGGCGGAGCGGAGGGTCGCGAAGCGCTCGTAGAAGCGGATCGCGCTCTCGAGCATGCGCGTGCGCTGCGCGGAGAAGCGGGGGACGGCGTCGAGCTCGTCGCGCGTGATCGCGACCGTCTCCTCGATCGCGCGGCGCGCCTCCGCGAAGCTGTCCTCGGCGAGCTGCTGCGAGCGCATCGCCTCGTCGGCGCGGCGTCCGCTCTCGACGGCGAGCGCGATCGACGTCGCGAGCGCGACGGCGAGCAGGAGCAGCAGCGCGCTGACGGCGCGGTTGCGGCGCACCCAGAGGGCGCTGAGCTCGAACGGCCCCGCACGGCGCGCGCGCGTGGGGAGGTGGCGTCGGACGGCGGCGAGGTCCTCGGCGAACTCGAGCGCGGTGCGGTAGCGACGGTCGGGTTCCTTGCGCAGCGCCGTGGCGACGACGATCTCGAGCTCCTTCGGGAGAGTGCCGTCCTTCGCGCGGAGCCGCGGCGGGTCCTCGGCGAGGATGCGGCGGTACATCGCCTCGCGCGTCTCGGCGCGGAACGGGGTCTCGAGGGTCAGGCACTCGTGGAGCGTGACGGCCAGCGACCACACGTCGGTCGTGCGGTCGATCTCCGCATGACGTCCCGCCACCTGCTCGGGCGACATGTAGGCCGGGGTGCCGATCGGCATGCCGGTGAGCGTGAGATCGCTGTCCTCGCCGGATGCGCGTGCGAGTCCGAAGTCCAGCAGCACCGGGTCACCCACGGGCGTCACGATCACGTTGCTCGGCTTCACGTCGCGGTGCACGAGCCCGACCTCGTGCGCGGCGTGCAGCGCGCGCGCGATCGCCTCGATCAGCGAGAGCACGCCGTCGATGCGCGCGCGGTTGTCGGTCCTCGTCTGCGACCCGCTCGAGCTGTTCTCACCGCCCTCGATCCGCAGCGGCGTGCCGGCCTCACGGGCCTCGGCGATCAGCTCGGCGAGCGAGTGCCCGGGGATGAACCGCATCGCGAGGTAGGGCGTCCCGTCGACCTCGCCGACGTCGTAGATCGGGCAGATGCCGGGGTGTTCGACGCGGAACAACGCGCGCGCCTCGCGGCGGAAGCGCTCGCGGGTATCGGTGGAGAAGAGCCCGCGCGCGCGCACCATCTTGAGCGCGACCTCGCGGTCCATCCCCTCGAGCCGTTGGCGGGCGAGCCAGACCGTCCCCATGCCGCCGCTGCCGATCGGCCGGACCAGCTCGAAGGGTCCGAAGCGCTCCCCGCCGCTGCTGGTCGACGGGTCGGGTGGCCCCATCAGCCGGCGGTGGAGGTCCCGCAGCTCCTCCAGCTCGCGGGCCAGGGCGGGGTGCTCGCGGCAGAGGGTGCGGAAGGCGTCGTCCTGGAGGATCGGTTCGAGGTCGATGATCCCGGCGAGCAATTCCTCGGCGGCTGGGGTCGACGGATCAGGTGGCTGGGACTTCGTTCCGTCCATGGCGGCAGGTGATCCGACAGCGTCGCAGGGGGGCGGCGACGCACCGGAATTCTCCGGGCGGCGCGGTCGACCTCGGCTCAGCCGATGCGTTGGACGATCCGGTCGAGGAGCAGGGCGGCCTGTTCCTCGTGGTCGCGCCCGACGTAGCGCTCGATGAAGACCAGGAGCCGCGTGCTGCCCGCCCCGCGCGCCTCGATCACGATCCGGGAGCGGCCGGTGCGCAGCGTCGTGCGGCCGCCGAGGACCTCGGTCTCGACCACGTCGCCGAGCTCGTAGAGCACCGCACGCGCGGCGTCGACGATCGCCTCCGGACTCGCGATGACGTCGCGGCTCGCCTCGCTCGTGCCGGAACCGAAGCCGACGGGGACGTCGGTCGTGCATGCGGCGAGCAGGAGGCAGGAGGCGGCACGGAGCAGCTGGCGTCGCAGGGCGGGTCGGTTCATGGGGGCGGAGGCGCGCGCGGGTCGGCGTGGCATGATCCGGCGCACTCGCCGTGCACGACAAGCCTCCGTCCGGATCTCCCGCGCGACGTCCCGGGTCTCCCCTCCTCGCCGGCCTCGACGTCGGCGGCACCAAGCTCGGCCTCTGCATCGGCGATGCGGACGGCCGCGTGCTCGCGCGCGACCGCATCGCGACCGACCCCACGCGCCCCGCCGCCGAGCTGCTCGCCGCATCGCTCGCGCGCCTGCGCGAGCTCGCGACCGGTGTGTCGGCCGGCCCGATCGCCGCGCTCGGGCTCGCGGTGCCCGGGCCGCTGAGCTACGCGGAGGGCCGTCTGCTCGAGGTGCCGAACCTCCCGCTCTGGCAGTTCTTCCCGCTCCGCGACTGGCTGCAGCGCGAGTCGCCCTGGCCGGCGAGCTTCATGAACGACGCCAACGCGAGCATGCTCGCCGAGGCGCTCTGGGGTGCGGCGCGCGGCACCCAGAGCGCGGTGTTCCTCACGATGAGCACCGGCATGGGGGCAGGGCTCTGGCTCGACGGCCGCGTCTACGAGGGACCGCGTGCGCTCGCCGGCGAGATCGGACACCTGCGCCTGCGCGACGATGGCCCGGTCGGCTTCGGCGTGCGGGGCAGCGTCGAGGGCTACTGCAGCGGCCCGGGGATCGTGCAGGTGGCCGAGGCGGAACGCCTCGCCGCGCAGCAGGCGGGGCTCGCCACGCGCCTGCTCGGACTCGATCCCATCACGCCGAAGGACGTCTGCGAACTGGCTCTCGCGGGGGACACGGCTGCTCTCGCCGTGATCCAGCGCTGCGGTCGCGAACTCGGGCGACTCTGTGCGATCCTCGCCGACGTGCTCGACCCCGAGCTCCTCGTGCTCGGCACCATCGGCACTGCGTACTTCGAGCTCTTCGCACCGTGGGTCCGCGCCGGACTCGAAGCCGATGCGATCCGCGGCGCGGTGACGCGCGTTCGAGTCTCGCCCTCGCTGCTGGAGGACCGCGGCAACCAGACCGCGTTGGCGGTGGCACGTCGCTTGCTCGACGCGCCGCCTTCCCCGCTCAGGAACCCGGCAGGAACTCCGTGAATCGAATGATCCGCAGCCTCACTCTCGTCCTTCTCTCGAGTGCCGTCGCGCTGGCCCAGGAAGCCGATCGCGGCCAAGAGCCCACGCGCGGCGCTTCGCCCACGGTCGACACGAGCGCCCACGAGTGGCTGCTCTCGCGGCAGAAGCACGGCGACTACGAGAAGTCGACCTTCAGCTTCGAGCACGGCCTGCGCGACGACCCCGAGCACGCGGTCACCCGCAACGACTGGGACCTCCAGTTCGACAACTCCGCAGCCGCCCGTCCGGACATGTTCGGCGTGCGCATGGTCCGCGACGACATCTCGCTCTTCGCGGACCTCGGCGAGCTCGGCTTCGCCGACGTCGATCCCGCCAAGGCCGCCGAGGTGCGGATGCTCGACGAGCTCGAGTGTTTCGTCGGACACCTCTACGTCGTCCACACGATGGACACCGAGACGAACCGCTGGGCCTTCTTCCGCGTGCTCGTCCACCACGCCAACGACAGCGTCCGCGTCGAGTGGCTCGCGCTCGATCCGCAGGGCCTGCGCAGTTCCCCCGGACTCGAGTTCGAATCCGCGCTCGAGAAGAAGCTCCGCCTCTACGTGCGCACCCTCGACGGCCTCGGCGGCCTGCGCCACTGCCGCCGCGACAGCGAGACCTCGTCGGAGCGCGTCTTCGACCTCCTCGAGCGCGACGTACGGAAGGATCTCCCCCGCGAGTTCGGCGGCGTGCTCGACCAGCTCGCCGAACTCCCCGATGTGAAGGTGCTGCTCCCCAAGGAGCGTGGCTTCGACCTCGCCGCCGTGCGCGCGATCCCGGTGCCGGAGGATCCGCGGATCCAAAGCCTCGAAGCGGCCCTGGAGGCCTGCTCGCGCGCGGCGCGGCTCGGCTGGCAGGTCTGGGACGATGGGGCGGTGGTGTTGAAGCGGATGTGAGGTCGCGGCGCGATCAGGCGCCGTTGCGCCCCATCGCAGCCAACGCCGCCCGCTGGCGCTCCTCATCGCACTCCGCGCTGAGCAGGCGATACAGCGCGTTCCGCTCGCGCAGGTCGTGGTGCACGAGCAGGTTCTTGAACCAGCTCTCGCGGTCGAGGATGCCGAGCAGTTCGCGGTCGGCGGCGGATCTGTCGCTCGCGACGGCGAGGGTGCAGAGGGACTCGAGCCTCGGTTCGAGTTCGGCGAGGAAGCGGCGGAGCTTGTCGTGCTCGATGCGGAACTGGGCGCTCGGGCTGTCGCTCGCGTCGCCGCCGCAGGCGACATAGAGGGGCAGGACCTGGGACTCCTCGTCGCGGGCGTGGTGCAGGAGCGTGTCGCGGAAGACGGTGAAGGTCAGAAGGGCGCGAGGTGCATCGCGGTCGAGGAGGGCCTGCTGGTGCGCGAAGAAGAGCGCGTCGAGTCGCGCGTGGACCGGCATCATCGCGGCTTCGAGCGGACCTTCGCCTGGCATCGGAGCGGATGCTAAGGTCCCGCCCCGATGAGTTTCCTCCTGCGGTTCGCGCGGGCCGTCGATGCCGTCAATGCGTGGGCCGCCCGATTCGTCGGCCTGCTCCTGGTGGGCATGGTCGTGCTCGGGTCCTACAACGCGGTCGCGGGATACGTGCAGCGCAGTCTCGGCGTGCAGGCGACGTCGAATGCGCTCCTCGAGCTGCAGTGGTACCTCTTCGCGCTGGTCTTCATGCTCGGGGCGCCGCACGTGCTGCGCCGCGGTGAGCACGTGCGCGTCGACGTGCTCTACGGCGGCCTGCCACGCGCGGGGAAGGCCTGGGTCGACGCGCTGGGTGCGCTGCTCTTCGTCGTGCCGTTCGCGGTCTTCGGCATCTGGACCTCGCTGCCCTTCGCGCTCGAGTCCCTGCACCGGTTCGAGGGCTCGCCCGATCCCGGTGGCCTGCCGCGCTGGCCGTTGAAGCTGCTCGTGCCGCTCGCGTTCGCGATGCTCCTGCTGCAGGGCCTCGCCGAGGGGATCCGCCATGCGGCGATCCTGCGCGGCGAGGGGAGCGAGGGAGCGCCGCCGCATGCCGCATGACGCGCTCGGGCCGCTCATGTTCGCGGCCGTCTTCCTGCTGATCTTCGTCGGCTATCCGGTCGCGTTCACGCTGGCCGGGGTCTCGCTCGTCTTCGCCGGACTCGGGTTGCTCGCGGGTCACTTCGGCGCCGAGTACCTCGCGCTCTTCCCCGAGCGCGTGTTCGGCGTGATGTCGAACCAGGTGCTGCTCGCGGTGCCGTACTTCATCCTGATGGGGACGATGCTCGAGCGCAGTCGCCTCGCCGAGGACCTGCTGCGCACGATCGGCCTGCTCTTCGGTCCGCTGCGCGGAGGGCTCGCGCTCGCGGTCGTCTTCGTCGGCACGCTGCTCGCCGCGGCCACGGGCGTCGTCGGCGCCTCGGTGGTGGCGATGGGGATGATCTCGCTGCCGATCATGCTGCGGTACGGCTACGACCCGCGGCTCTGCACCGGCGTGATCTGCGCATCCGGCACGCTCGGGCAGATCATCCCGCCGAGCGTGGTGCTGGTCGTGCTCGGCGACCAGCTCGCCGTCAGCGTGGGCGACCTCTTCCTCGGCGCGATGGTGCCGGGGCTCGTGCTCGCCGGGCTCTTCGCCGTCTGGGTCGCCTACGTCGCGTGGCGTCACCCCGAGCGCGCGCCGGCGATCCCGCTCGCGGAGCGCGCGGCGGTCCCGCACCTCGGCCGCGAGGTGCTGAAGGTGATGGTGCCGCCGCTGGTCCTGGTGCTCGTCGTGCTCGGCAGCATCTTCCTCGGCATCGCCTCGCCGACCTATGCCGGCGCGCTCGGCGCGCTCGGCGCGACCCTGCTCGCGTTGGTGAACCGCCGCCTCGACCGCGAGGCCGTGCGCGGCGCGCTGGCGTCCACGCTGCGCATCACCGCGATGGTGATGTTCCTGCTGATCGGTTCGACGCTCTTCACCCTCGTCTTCCGCGGGCTGCACGGCGACCTCTGGATCGAGGAGCTCCTGACCAACCTGCCCGGCGGGCGCGTGGGGCTGATCGTCGTCGCGAACCTCGCGGTCTTCGCGCTCGGCTTCTTCATCGACTTCTTCGAGATCGCGTTCATCGTGCTGCCGATGCTCCTGCCGGCGGCGAAGGCGCTCGGCATCGAGGGCACCGAGCTCGTGTGGTTCGGGGTGATGCTCGCGATGAACCTCCAGACGAGCTTCCTCACGCCGCCCTTCGGCTTCGCGCTCTTCTACCTGCGCGGGGTCACCCCACCGTCGATCCCGACGTCCACGATCTACCGCGGTGCGGTGCCGTTCATCGCCCTCCAGCTCGTCGCCCTGTCGCTCGTGATCGCGTGGCCGGGTCTCGTGACCGCCCTGCTCTGATCGCCATGACCCAGCCGACCGATCACGTGATCCGCGCGATGACCGACGACGGCGCCTTCCGCGTGCTGGCGCTGCGTGCGACCGACACCGTGCGCGCGCTGCTCGACGCCCAGGCGGTGCGCGGCCCGACCGCGTGGACCCTCGCCGACCTCGCCTGCGCCGCCGTGCTCGTGCGCGAGACGATGGCCCCGGGCAACCGCGTGCAGGCGCTCTACACCGATCCCGGCGGCGGCCGACTCGTCGCCGATGCGCACCCCGAGGGCCTCACGCGCGGGCTCGCGCAGGTGGGCGACGACGTGCTCGGCGCCTTCGTGCGCGCCGGCGGCATCTTCGAGGTCGTCCGCGTGATGCGGCCGGGCAAGGGCCATCACGGCGTGATCGAGACGCACGACGACGACAGCGTCGCCGAGGCGCTCGCGCGCTACTTCCTCCAATCCGAACAGGTCACCACGATGCTGCGGCTCGGCTGCGTCTTCGAGGAGGATCGCGTCGTCGCCGCCGGCGGCTTCGTCGTGCAGCTCCTGCCCGAGCTCACCGAGCCGCCGCTCGCGCGCATGCGCGCGCGAATCGACGCGCTCGGCAGCATCGAGTCGCTGCTCGTCGCGACCGACGCCGACCCGTCGCAGCTGCTCGGTTCGCTCGTCGAGGGCGAGATCCACACGCAGCTCGCCGACTCCACGGTGCGGTTCGGCTGCGTGTGCAGCCAGGAGCGCGTCGTGGCCTCGCTCGCCACGCTCGGCGAGGACGATCTGCGCGATCTGCTCGCGCGCGGCGAGGAGCTCGGCGTGACCTGCGACTACTGCCGCAAGCGCTGGGTCGCCGGGCCCGACGACTATCGCCGGCTGCTCGGCTCCTGAAGCCTGGGTGCCGCGGTCCGCGCGCGGAGCCACGCGGCGATCGCCGCCACGTGGCCGAGATGGGCCGCGGCGCGACCCCGGCAGCTCACGGTCCGCGGGAGCAGGCCCTCGCGGCGCGCGGCGTCCTCGGCGTGGCCGCAGTTGCCGCCGCGGAGATTGGTGTAGGCCGCCTTCAGGAACACGGTCGGGCCGCGCCACTGGAGCTCCTCGCGGGCGAGGCGCAGCGTGCGCGGGTTCCACGCGACGAGCACCGCGTCGCGCGCGAACTCGGCGAAGCGCGCGCGGGTGGCGGCGAGCGACTCGCCGCGCGCGAGCTCGTCGGACGTGATGCCGATGTGCGCGAGCTGACGGGCACTCGGCGTCGAATGCGCGGGACGCAGGAGCGCCTCGAACGACTCTCCGCCGTCGAGTCCGACCGCGACCCACTGCAGGAGCTCGCGCTCGCCCTCGCTCGCGGGTTGCTCGCCGTAGACGACGAGGACCCTCGGCGCCTGGAGTTCGGCGGGCACGCGGCGCGAGCCGCGCGTGCGTGGCCGCTGATGCCGCGGCGTGCGGTCCCCGGCGTGCATGAAGGCCGCGACGCGCTCGTTCATCTTCAGGAAGGCGGCGAGCAGGGCATCGAGACCCGGATCGAGACCCGGCGTGTCGGGTTCGAGTGCGCGCAGCGCCGCGACGATCGACTCGAGGGTCGAGAGGCAGTCCGGTCGCGGCGGCATCCGCACCTGCCACGCGCTGGGGCGTGCGGGCCGCAGCCGCAGCTGGGGCAGCGCGGCGAGCCAGGGATTCGCGTCGTAGAGGCGCTTGCTCTGCGGCCAGGTGCCGTCGAGCACCACGAGTCGCCGTGGTCGCGCCTGGTCGTCGAGCTCGTCCATCGGGAGCGAGTGCGGTCCGGGGTAGAGCAGTGCCGTGCCCGCGGCATCGAGCGGGGCGACCTCGAGCGCGCGCGCGAGTCCACCGGGTGCGCGCACGAGGCGGCAGCGCGCGAGACCGAAGCGCGCCAGCGGTGCCGTGCCCACCGGATGGAAGCGCTCCCGCGGGTGCTGGACGATCACGATCTCGGTGCGGTGCTCGACGAGCGGCAAGGCATCGCACATGCAGTGCGCCGTGACGCGCAGGCAACGGGGACAGCGTTCGCGGCTCATCGCTCGGGGCGCGCAGCGTAGGGACTGCCGCCGTCGGGCGCGTAGCCTTCTGCGTCGATGTCGACGCCCGCTCTGCTGCGCTCGTTCGCCGGATCGCTCCTGTTCGCGACGCTCGCCTGTCACGCCGCACCCATCGCCCGACCCGCGGAGACGGGAGCGCGCGGCACGCTGCTCCTGATCGGCGGCGGGCTCGACGACGACCACGGCGAGGTCTACCGGCGCCTGCTCGAGCTCGCGTCGGCCAAGGGCACGCCGCGCATCGTCATCATGACCGCGGCCACGGGACCGCAGGAGCAGGAGGCGATCGACAAGACGGAGGCCCTGCGCTGCTGGTCGAGCGACGTGCAGGTCGAGATCGTGCGGCGCGAGACCTCGACCGAAGACACGGTCGCGGCGATCGATGCCGCGACGGCGCTCTTCTTCACCGGCGGCGATCAGGAGCGCATCACCGCGCGCTACCGACGAGACGGCGCGGAGACCGAGGAACTGCTCGCCATGCAGCGCCTCCTGGCGCGCGGCGGCGTGATCGCAGGCGCCAGCGCCGGCGACGCGATGATGGGCGCGACGATGTTCACCGGCGGCGGCAGCGCCTCCGCGCTCGGCATCGTCGATCCGGAGACGCAACCCGGTCCCCGTCTCGCGCAAGGCCTCGGCTTCCTGCCGCTGGCGCTCACCGACTCGCACTTCTTCGAACGCGATCGGCTCGGTCGTCTCGTCGCCGGTCTCGAGGCGAGCGGCACGCGGCTCGGACTCGGTGTCGGCGAGGATGCCTGCCTCGAGATCGATCTCGCGCACGGCACCGCCCGCGGCGTGAGCGTCGCCGAGTCGCTGCTCGTCGACGCCGCCGGCCTCGAGCGCGACGGCCTGTCCCGACGCGGGCTGCGTGCGCGGCTGATCGGCCAGGGCGAGGTGGTGTCCTTGCGCGAGCGCCTCGCGAGCCCGAGGCCGATGAGCTCGCCGCGCCCGCCGGGCCCCCCGCACGAGGTGCCCATCGTGGAGCCGGGTCAGAACCGACAGCTCGCGTCGTGGCGGCTCTTCCGTCACGCGCGCACGGCGAGCTCTGGAGTCTGGCGCCTGGCGCTCCAGGGCTGGGCGATCGAGGCCTGGGCCCATCCGGACGAGCCGGGCGAGTTCGTCGTCGAGGTCGCGGTCGCCTCACGCTGAGGGAGTTGCGCCGGGGACATGGCTTCGACGCGTTGCTGCCGCACGTGGGCATCACAGCAAGGTGCCGTGGCGTTCGCGAGCTGGTCGGCGGCCGTTTCACCGCACGACGTCGCGGACGGCATTGGTGAGGTGGACGCTGCCGCGGGTTAGATCGACGTCGAGGCCCTGCCAGAAGATCGAGGCTCCGGCGAGGGCCGGGTCGGCAGGAACCGGCACGGAGAGTTCGGCGAAGCGGGAGCTGCCGATGGGGAGGGCGGGACCGGAGACCGCGCTGGCGGGCGCGATCTGGAGGACGCCGAGGCCGGGGATCTCGAGGATGCCGCGGCCCAGTGAGGCGATGGGGACGACGACGTGCCCCGGATCCGCAAAGACGCCGACGCGGTAATCGCTCTGGCCGACGATGGGATTGCCGCTCGTCTCGAGGTGGCGGGTGAGGTTCCAGAGGGTGAAGCCGCC
>JADLHO010000022.1 GCA_020848735.1 Planctomycetota bacterium
CGCGGCCGTCCGTCACGAAGTGACCGAAGAACTGGGTCAGCGGACGGTGGAACAGATAGAGGCTGAACGTGAAGCCCGACGCGAAGCGGATCGGCCGGCTGGCGCGCATGAGCCAGCCGGTGGCCCGCGCGGGCAGGGCACGGAACGCGACGAAGTTGAGCGCGACGAGCACGCCGAGCAGGTAGTCGGTCAGCAGGCGCTGCGAGGACTCGAGTCGCCAGTAGGCCGGCACGTGCGCGTTCAGCCACTGGCGGAGCGCGACGTCGATGCCGCTCGCGGAGAGCGCGTAGAGAACGAGCCAGGTCCCGACGACGAGCGCCCCGGCCGCGAACGGCGAGAACACCGGGAAGCGTCGCCAGCCCGCGAGCCAGGCACCGAGCAGCCAGATCGGCATCAGCGCGAGCACGGCCGGCCCCGCGAGGAGCGCGCAGACGCCGACCCACACGGCGCGCCCCCGCATCGGCGCGAAGCACACGATGCCGAAGATCACGTAGTACCAGGCCTCGTAGCACAGCGACCAGAACGGGTGGTTCCAGGGCAGGTTGCGGTCGAGGGACCAGGACTCGTTGAGGAAGAGCAGCGAGCTCAGCGCGTCGAGGACGCTGAAGTTCTTGCCCGGCTCCCCGCTCCACAGCGACGGATCGAACGCGATGCCGATCGCCGCGACCGCGAAGCTCAGCGCGATCGCCGGGATCACCACCGAGTAGATCCGCACGACGCGCGCGATCGTGTAGGTCCGCCAATCGCGTTCGCGTCGCTGCACGGAGGTCGCGATCACGAGCCCCGAGAGCACGAAGAACACGATCACCGCCTCGTGGCTCAGCGACGCGAGCGGCAGCCAACCGGCGTCGAACCCGTCCTGCTCGAGGTGCGCGACGAGCACCGCGAATGCCGCCAGGAACCGCACGAGGTCGAGGTAGACCGAAAGCGGTGGCGTGAGGAACGCCGGGGCGTCTGGTGGAGACGAGGACATCGACGAGCGGGAAGCAGGGCGGGGCGGGGAGAGTAGCGCCGCGACGACGGGCCCGCGGCTGGCCGCTCGCCGTGGCGATCCGAGGCAGCCACGACTCTCCGGTGCCAAGGCCGTCTGTCTGCCCTGAACTCGTCTCGCCGCGCGATTCGTCGAGCCCGCGCCGCGCGCTTGAACGACCGATGGGCCGGCGGCACTGTGGCGCGCGATCCGCGACGGACACCGCGCCCGCTCCCTTCGGGATGACCGAGACCGACTACTACCGCAAGCCCGATCTCTGGGGGCGATCACCCGAGCCATACCAGGTGCAGGTGCGCGCGGACCTGCTGGCACTCCTGCCCCACGATGCGGCGAGCATCCTCGACATCGGCTGCGGCGACGGCTTCCTGACCGACAGCCTGCCCATCGACCGCGAGGTGACCGGCTTCGACCTCAGCGCGACCGCGCTGAGGCACCTCCGCCGCCGCGGCGTGGTCGGCTCGGCCGATGCGCTGCCCTTCCCGGCCGCGAGCTTCGATCTCGTGGCGTGCAACGACGTTCTCGAGCACCTCGACGACCGACTGCTCGCCGCGGTGGAGTCCGAGATCCGACGCGTCGCCCGCCGCTACGTGATCGTGACCGTGCCGCTGCGCGAGGACCTGATCGCCGCCACGGCGCGCTGCCGGGCCTGCGGCACCGGGTACCACGTCAACCACCACGTGCGGAGCTGGAACGAGGACGGACTGCTCCGCCTCTTCGCGCCGGACTTCGTCCCGCTGGAGCTCCGCTACAGCGGCGCACTGCTCTGCCCACCGCCCGATCCCTTCGCGTCCTTGCTCGCCGAAGGCGGCGTGCACGCGCATTGGGAGCGTTCCAAGTGCCCGCGCTGCGGCGCCGAGCCCGGTGCCCTCGACGCGCGGCAGGCCGCCGTGGGCCAGGCGCTGCTCGACACCCTGCGCGCCCGACACTGGTGGGGCCGCGATCCGGCCAAGGCGACGCACGTCGACCGCAGCGAGGCGATGGTGCTCTTCGCCCGCCGCGGCGACCCCGCGACGGCGCGGGTCCGTGCGATCCCCGCCCCCGCGGTCGAATCGCGCGACCTCCTGACGATCGATTTCGCGAACGACCTGCAGCTCGTCGAGGATTGGAGCCCCGGTGCCACGCTCGCGCGCTGGCGGACCGGTCGCGGCGTCGCCGTCGAGCGCGGTGCCCTGACGGCGGTTCAGGAGAGCGGCCCCGCCTGGTTCGAGGTGAGCTTCCCGATCGAGCCCACCGCGGGTGATCGCATCCTCGTGGAGCATGCCGACGGGTCACACGGCTCCGTGCGCGTCTTCGCCTGGGACGGCCTGGTGCAATCGGAGATGCCGCTCGTGGTCGTCGACGGTGCGCCGGGCAACTCGAGCTTCGAGCTCGGCGGGAGCTGGCATCCGTCGCGCTTCGGTGCGCGAGCCAACATCCACCTGGACCACGGCGCACGCCTGCGCCGCCTTTGCTATCGGCCGCGGCATGGGGCGACCGAGGTGACCTTCGTGACGGTCGAGCCCGGGTACTCGGTCCTACCCGTCCCCGCACCGGGAGTGCCGCGCAGCTACGGCCTGTCGCTCGATCGGGGCGGCAGCTGGCCGGCACCCCGATACTCGGACACGCCCGCGCCGACGACGCGCCTCCGTCTGGCGGAGATCCTGGCGATGTCCGACGAGATCCAGGAGGCCCAGCGGCGACGCGGTGCGTCCTTGGTCGCACTCGCGGAGCGCCTCGCGCAGACCGAGCGCGCGACGAGCGTCGCGAACGCGGAGCTGCGCGAGCAGTTGGCAGCGACCCGACGGCTCGCCGAGTCCCGCCGCGAGCGCCTGGTCCCGACGCGCGCCGTCCAGCGGGTGCTCGTGATGGCGAACTGGTTCCCGAGCGAGGCTCAGCCCGGTCTCGGGAGCTTCGTGCTGGAGCAGGTGCAGGCGCTGCGCCGGGTCGCCGACCTCGACGTCCGCGTCATCACGGGTCGCCCCTTCTGGGTCAACCGCCTGAAACCACACCTGATCCTCGGCGCGATCCGTGCGTACCGGCGTGCCCTGGCGGCGATCGAGTGGACGGAATGGGATGGCGTGCCGGTGCTCGCGGCGCCGTACCTCGTCGGCACACCCTTCACGTTCGTGACCCACGCGGCGACCTACACGCATGCCATGCGCAGCGCCGCGGTCACGGCGCGACGCAGCTTCCCCTTCGATCTCGTGCACGCCCACACCGCGTATGTGGACGGCACGGCCGGGATCGCGATCGCGACGGGCTTCGGGGTCCCGATCGTCATCACCGAGCACACGAACCCTTTCTCCATGCTCACACGCAACCCGCTGATCCGGCATCGGACGATGCGGACCATCCGACTGGCCGACCGCGCCTTCGCGGTGAGCGAGAGCCTGGCCGAGGAGATCCGCGGATGGCTGCGTCCGGACGAACGGGAGCAGCTCCACGTCCTCCGCAACGGCGTGGACACGTCGCGCTTCGCGCCGCCCTCGGATTGGCTCCCGGACCGCGCGCGCCCCCGCTTCGCCGCCATCGGGATCATGCACGACTACAAGAACCCGCTGCTGTTGCTCGAGGCGTTCGCGCGGGTCGTCCGGGACCTGCCGGGGGCCGAGCTGCACCTCGTCGGCGACGGGCCGCTGACGCCGCGGGTGATGGAGTCCGCACGCTCGCTCGGCGTCGCCGACGCCGTCCACCATCACGGTCGACTCGAGCGGGATGCCGTCGCGGCGCTGCTCGCGCAGCGTGTCGACGCGCTCGTGGTCGCCAGCCGCAGCGAGACCTTCGGCGTCGTCGTCATCGAGGCACTCGCCTCGGGCAAGCCCGTGGTGTCCACCCGCTGCGGAGGGCCCGAGACGATCCTCGACGACCCCCGCCTCGGCGAGCTCTGTGCGAATCACGATGCCGATGCCCTGGCGCGAGCGATGAAGGCGGTCGCCGCCCGACTCGATCCCCACGACGTCGCATTCCGTCGCCGGACCGCGGAGACCCGCTACTCGCTCGACGGCGTCGCGGGCGAGCTCGCGGCGCAGTACCAGATCGTCGCCCGCGAACACGCCGACGCTCGCCACGGCGGAGGACGTCGCCCATGAAGATCCTGATGATCGCGCCGGACTGCCAGATGATCGATCGGCGGATCCTGCAGGAAGCCGAGGTGCTGATCGGCGCCGGCCACGAGGTGACCCTCCTCTGCGGCTTCGAGTGCCGGACCGCCGAGAGCTACCGCATCGGCGCGATCGACGTTCACCGCTTCGTGTACGACTGGGACGACGAACGGCTGAAGCCGGTGCGGAGTCGCCTCGGCCGTCATCCCCGCCTGCACCGCGTCGTGAACTGGGTCTTCATGACGATGGTGCGCAAGGTCTTCGAGCTGACGAGCTTCGAGCGCTTCGTCGTCGAACGCGCGCTGGCGTTCCGCGCCGACGTCGTGCACTGCCACGACCTGCCGATGCTGCGCTCGGCGATCGAGGTCGCGCGGCGCTGGGACGTGCCCTGCGTGTTCGACGCGCACGAGCTGTACCACGCGCAGGAGGTCCTCGGCCCGGCGCTTCGCGCACGTCTCCTGCGCGACGAGAAGGAGCTGCTGCCGCGCTGCGCGGCCGTGATCACCGTCAACGAGTTCCTCGCACTCGAACTGCACCGCATCCATCACGTGCCCATGCCGTGGGTCGTCTACAACAGCGTCGAACCGCCGCCGCTCGAGACCGTCACCGCGCGCCGCGGTCGCCTGCGCGCGATGCTCCCCGGCGAGGGGCCGATCGTGCTCTTCCAGGGCTGGCTCAGCGGCGAGCGGAACATCGAGACGATGGTCGCCGCGATGGCCGCGGTGCCGGCGCCCGCGCGTCTCGCGGTGATCGGCTACGGTCCGCACGAAGCGACGCTCCGGACGATCGCCGCGGAGCGCGGCGTCGCGGATCGCGTGCACTTCCTCGGCCGCGTGCCCAGCGAGGAGATGCTGCAGTACACGGTCGACGCCGACCTCGGGGTCATCCCCTACCTGCCGATCGACCTCAACCACCGCTTCTGCTCGCCCAACAAGTTCTTCGAGTTCGTGCTCTCGGGTGTGCCCGTGCTGGCGCACGACCTGCCCTTCTTCCGCACGATGCAGCGACGTCACGACGTCGTGCGCTGCGGCGACCTCTCGACCGCGGACTCCGCTGCGGCCGCGATCCGCGCCGCGATCGATCCCGCGGAGCTGGCGAGGCTCCGGACGAACTGCCTCGCGGCGCGGGACCGACTCGCCTGGTCGAACGACGCGGCGAAGCTGAGCCAGATCTACGCCGCGCTCGACCCCACGCTGGTCGCGGCGGGAGGCAAGCGGTGACCGCGGCCGAGGGCGCCGCACCGCTGCCGATCCGCGTCCGCGCCGCGCTCGTCGTCGCGACGCTCGGGCTCGCCGCGTCGGGCTGTCGACCGACACCCCTCGAAGCCCTCGTCCTGCCGAACCTCACCGACGATCGCTGGAGCGGCGAGACCCTCGAGCTCGCCGTGCAGGGCACGACCGCGGGCTTCGAGTTCCGCTTCTGGGTGCACGAGGACGGCGCGTGGACCGTTCGCCGCGAGTACGCCGCCGAGCCGGGCTTCCGCTTCGCGCCGACGAGCCACGGCCTGCGTTCCTTCCAGGTCGACGTGCGACGCGCGGGCGCGGCGGAGCCATTGCGGCAGCATTGGATCGGTCAGAAGTTCGTCGGGCCGCGCGACGCCTCGTCACCGCTCCTGCGCGACGTGTTGCTGGCGCCATCGGCCCTGCGCCTGCCGCTCGGCTCACGGGTCGCGATCTACGCGCGCCCGAACGCGCCGCTCACGCTCGACGATCTCGAGTGCCGCGTGCTGGACGGCGAGACGCCGTTGGGCGCATGGCGCAACTGGCCGCCGGAACCGCTCGTGCTCGATCGACCCGGCGAGTCGCGCTTCACCTTGCAGGTGCGACAGCGCGGGCAGACCGCGCTCGAGACGCACACCCTCGGGCCGCTGCAGGCACTCGTGGAGCAGGCCAACCCGAGCCTGTTCCGACTTTGCGCCGCAGAGCTGACCACGACGTTGCCCGAGTCCGAGGCCTGGGCAGCGCTCGCAGTGCGGCTCGCGATCGCGCACCACGTGATGGCCAACGAGCACGACGGCGGGAACGACGAGGCCCAGATCAACGCGGCACTGATCACGCGCCTCCGCGAGGTGGCCGAAGTCGATGCGACGGGCACGCCGTGGACGCTCACGCCGTCCCACGGCGCGGCGCTGCACTTCGATCCCAGGGTCCGGAGCCTGCGCACCGCGAACGGTCCGCAGTCGATCGACCTGCACCTCGCGTCCTGGCCCGGACACCGTGAGCTCCTCGCGACCACGCGAGGCCTCGCCGAGCCCGCCCGCCTCTGCGCCGATCTCGCGTTCGCCGTGTTCGGCGCCTACCGCTACGGCGCGCCACCGGCCGGTCCCGCGCTGCGCATGCACGTCAGCGTCGGTTCCTGTGCGACCACGACCGCGGCGCTGGTCGCGCTGCTCCAGGCTCTCGACCTGCAGGCGGAGCACTGCTACCTCGATGACGAGGGGGCCGCGCACGCGGTCGCCCTGTGTCGCCCCGCGCCCGACGACACGCTGATCCTCGACACCACCGAGGGCCTGCTCTACCGATGGGACTTCGCACGCGGCGGCCACGAAGCGCCGCCCGCACCGCTGGTCTTCCCCGGTCATCGCGATCTCGGGCTCGACCTGGCACGTCGCTTCTCTCCCGGCCGCACCCGCGTGCTGGCAGCACCGCGCCTGCGCCTCGCGATCCCGCCCGAGCTCGACGTGGCGAGCCGACGCGTGGTCTATCAGCCTCCGCAGTGAGGGCGCTGCGGCGCGCGGCGACCGATTGCGCGACGCAGCGGGAGATCCGAGCGATTCCGAACCGGGGAGGTCTTCGACTCACGATGCCGGGTCGAGACCCCATCCAGTACCTCAGCCGATCGCCTCGTCGAGCCAGCTGCGAAACACAGCAAATGACGGGCACCGTGCGGCAATGGTCTCCGGGCTCGACCTCCCGAGGACGGCACTCGCATCCCGGATCTTGCCGTAGCCCGCCCTCGCGGTCCGCCTCGTCGCGCGGTCCAAGGACGCCAGCACGTCGGCCTTGGACTCACCGTCGAGATCCCGCCGCGAGGAAAGAGACCGCGCTTGGAAGCCTTGGCCGTAGACGGCCGCGAGCGCCGCGGCATCGGCGACCAGCCAGGTCTCCATGCACTGGATCATCAGGTGAACGCTGTCAGCAGGAGCGCCGGCAAGATTCCAGCCATCGCGTCTTGCGAGATGCGTCACGCGACCGCCGGGTGAGGCGTCGAAAACCGGACCTTCGGAATCGACGAGAAGACCGACGACGCCCGCCAACCGATCCTTCACCGCGTGCGTGAAGGCGCGATATGCCTCGCTCCGGCTTCCGCACATCGTCAGGCGCCATCGCCATTGGCGATCTCGTGCGCGCAGCTTCTGCTTCGCGAGCAGGATGTCGAATCCCTGCCGCAGCGCCGCCTTGCCGTCCCGACCGTGGCCACCGCCTTCGACATACAGGGTGATCGCCCCCGCGGTCACGGATTGCCCCCCAGTTCGCCAATGCGCCAGAGGTCGCCGAGCCGGTAGTCAGCCAGCCAATGCTGCAACCGGGCGCTCTCCAGCCGACGCAACTGCGTGCCGCCGGAGTGCTCGCAGACCAGTACCGATTCCAGCCGATCGGTGAACGCCGACACGAGTGCATCCGAGTGCGTGGCGAGGATGATCTGCATGCGCGTGCTCGCCTCGACCAGAAGATCCGCGAGGATCGCCATTGCATCTGGATGCAGGCCCAGCTCGGGTTCCTCGATGCAGAGGAGCGGCGGTGGCGTCGGCGCCAGGAGCGCTGCACACAATGCCATGAAGCGAATCGTCCCGTCCGAGAGCCGCGTCGCCGGGATCGGGCGATCGCAGCGGTCTTCGTGCAGGAAGAACTGCACGTGACCGCCCTCCACCAGCGTGGACGTTCGCTGGAACCGGGGCAGGAACCGCCGCAGAAGCTCGCCGAAACGCGGCGCCCGCGGTCCGTGCTCGATGCGGTTCAGCACGAGGCCGAGGTTGCGCGCATCGGACAGGAGCGAGTCTCCCGGGAGGTCAGCGGGCTGGGGTTGGCGGAGCAGGGAGTAGCGTCCGAAGGTCCAATCACGGAACACCTGGATGCGTTCGAACTGCGAAGCCGCCCACGTCAACTCCGGGTAGAGATCGGGATCCCGGCGCTGTGACAAGACCGACTCGTCCGGAACCAAGCTCTCGCGCTTCAGCCGCCGCCTCTTCGACTCGTCGGATCCGGGTTCGCGGACGTTCAGCGCCGGGCGACCGTGCTGGAAGCGGTAGTAGAAGTAGACGTCTTTGGCCCGAGGCTCGTTCTTCTGGGCCTCTTCGAGGCCCTCGTCGACGACTTCCGGGCGAATGTCCAGCGCCGCGATCTTCAGGTAATAGCGCAAGGTCGATCGTCTCGGGCGCAACAGGCGTGCGTCCAGAGTTGCCGCTGCGAACCCGAAGCCAGTGCGATCCCCTTCGCCTCGTCCGTCGGCCGGATCGGGGCCCTCCGCCGAATCCCCGTCGACGGCTTCCCTGGGTCTCGGGCCCTTCCACAGCCACTCGCGCATCCCGCCGCCGTCGCGGATCGCCTGCGCCAGAGCCCGGGGGGCTGCGCGCATCAAGTCGATGGCCTCGAGGAAGTTCGACTTGCCGCTCCCGTTCGGACCGATCAACACGTTCAGGTTGCCCAGAGCGGTCGCGGGAGTCCCCGGAGCAAAGGACAGGAGTCCATCCAGTCGAAGAGATTCGAGGAACATGGGAGTGGAGTCCGTGGAGATCCAGGAGGCCGGACCGGTCGGAACAGCGGGCGGCGATCTTCGGCCAGTCGGCCTCGTGATGGAAGCGGACCGCAGTGATGCCGAGCAACTCGGGGGCGATCCGCTTCGTCGCGTATGCGAGCGCGACGCGGTCGCCTACGCGAGCAGCTCGTGCAGCACGTGGCCGTGGACGTCGGTGAGCCGCCGGCGCACGCCATCGTGGTCGAAGGTCAGGCGCTCGTGATCGAGGCCGAGGAGGTGCAGGATCGTCGCGTGCAGGTCGTAGACCGTCGCGACGTCGCTCACCGCGCGGTGTCCGAACTCGTCGGTGGCCCCGAAGCTGAACGGCGCCTTCACGCCCGCACCGGCGAGCCAGACCGTGAAGCCGTGGGGGTTGTGGTCGCGACCGCTCGCACCTTTCTGGAAGGTCGGCATGCGCCCGAACTCCGTGGTGAAGACGACCAGCGTGTCGGCGAGCAGTCCGCGCGCCTTCAGGTCCATGAGCAAGGCGGCCGCGGGGCGGTCGAGGATCGGCGCGTGCACCGCGTATTGGGCCGCGAGCGACTTGTGCCCGTCCCAATTGCCGACCCCTTCGCCCATCGCATAGGAGCCGTTGAAGAGCTGCACGAAGCGCACGCCGCGCTCGCAGAGCCGCCGCGCGAGGAGGCAGTTGCGTGCGAAGCCCGCGCGCACGGGGTCCTGGTCGTCGGCGCCGTACCGCGCCCGCGTCGCGGCGGACTCCCGCGACAGATCGGCGAGCTCGGGAATGCTGAGCTGCATGCGCGCCGCCAGCTCGTAGCTCGCGATGCGCGCCGCGAGCTCGGCGTCGCCCGGGAAGCGCGCGAGCTGCTCCTCGTCGAGGCGGCGACGGAATGCGGCGGTCGCGCGATCGGTCGCCTCGTCGATGTCCGCGGGCCGCGCGAGGTGGAGCACCGGACGGTCCGCCCGGATCGGCGTGCCCTGGAACGCCGCGGGCAGGAAGCCGTGGCTCCAGGCCGCGGCGCCGGTCTGCGGAACGCCCCGCGGATCCGGGATCGCGACGAAGACCGGCAGGTCCTGCGCCTCGTTGCCCAGCGCATACCCCGCCCAGGCACCCGCGCTCGGGAAGCCCTCGGCGAGGAAGCCGGTGTTCATGAAGGTCTCGCCGGGGCCGTGCGTGTTCGTCCGGCTCGTCATCGAGTGGATGAAGCACATCTCGTCGACGAGCTCGGCGAGGTGCGGGAGCAGATCGGACACCTGCTTGCCGCAGCGACCGCGTGGCCGGAAGGCCCACGGGCTCCGCGTGAGGTTGCCGTTCTCGCCCTGGAACGTGATCAGCGAAGCGGCGCCGGGGAGCGGCTGGCCGTCGCGCTTCTCGAGCTCGGGTTTGTGGTCCCAGGTGTCGACGTGACTCAGCGCACCGGAGCAGAAGATCATCACCACGCGGCGGGCGCGCGGAACGAAGTGCGGCGCGCGCGGGGCGAGGGGCGAGTCCGCGAGCGATGCCCGTGGCCGCGAGGGTGCGAGCAACGAGCCGAGCGCGATCGAGGCCAGACCGCAGCTCGCATCGCCGAGGAAACGCCGTCGATCGAGGAGGCGACGACGGTGCCTTTCGAGCGGTTCACCCTCGGGCGAGCGGTTCGGCGTGGGCCCGATGGCACTCATGGCACGACGAGGAACTCGCTCGCGTTGAGGAGGGCGCGACACAGTGCCGCGAGACCGTGTTCGCTCGCGAGCCGCTGCGCCGCCGCGGCCTCCGCCGCCGCGGGTTCCCGGCCGAACGCGAGCAGGAAGGCGCGCCGCACCTGCGCGGCGGGATCGCGGCCGACCTCCTGCTCGATGCGTCCCGCGAAGCGCCGCGCCTGCTCCACGACGAAGCTGCTGTTGAAGAGCGACAGGGCCTGGAGCGCCGTGGTCGAGCGCGCGCGACGCGCCGCGACCTGCCCGGCGTCGGGACAGTCGAAGACCCCGAAGACGGGCTCTTGGACCGAGCGCACCTTGGTCTGGTAGACCATCCGTCGCCAGTCGGCGGACGTGAAGCTCGTCTTCGGCTCGTAGACGCGCACGTAGTTGTCGTTCGCGAGGAAGGCGCTGAAGCCGGGACCGCCGCGGCGGGGATCGAGCGCGCCGCTCACCATCAGCATGGCGTCGCGGATCCCCTCGGCCTCGAGCCGGCGCGGCGCGTGACGCCAGAGCAGGCGGTTGCCGGAGTCGAGTGCGGCCGCTTCGTCGCGCGGCTGCGAGGACTGCCGGAAGCTGCTCGAGAGCAGGAGCGTGCGCTCGAGGGCACGGATGCTCCAGCCTTCGGCGACGAAGCGGAGCGCGAGGTGATCGAGCAGGGCCTGGTTCGTCGGTGGCGCGCCCGTGCGCCCGAAGTCGCTCGGCGTCGCGACGAGCCCTTCGCCGAAGACCGCCTGCCAGACGCGATTGACGAGCACGCGGGCGGTCAGGGGGTTCTCCGCCGAACCGAGCCACCGGGCGAGCGCCCGACGCCGCTCGGCCTCGGACGCGTCCTCGCGCAGACGGAAGCCCGGCACGAGCGCCGCGATCGTCCCGGGCGCGATCTCCTCGCGCGGCGCCAGCGGATCGCCGCGCTCGAGGCGATGCACCGGCGGCGGCGGCGTGAAGCGACCCGCGTAGACCATCCGCGGCGCGAAGCGCGCGCGCGCGGCGGCGAGCTCCTGCGCCTTCCTCGCCAGGGCCTCGGCCTCCGGCGCCTGCGGCGGCGGCGCCGCGCCTCGCGCGACGCGATCGAGCTCGCTCGCGACCACGCGGTACCCGGCGGGATCGAGCGCGACCTCGATGCGGTAGCGCGTCGCGAGGCGATCGCGGAAGCGACCCGTCCGATCGCGGCCCCACACCACGCGGTCGATCTGCACCGGCTCGGCGAGTTCGACGGCGAGCCATCCCGCGCCGGGTTCGTTCGAGATCCAGCTGTGCTCGTTGCCGTGACGGCCGTCGTTCGCGTGGGCGATCCGATGGATCGCGTGACCGGGGAGCTCGCTCGACGCCGTCGCGACCGCGCCGCGACTCGCGAGCGCGACGTCGCGCGGCGCGGCACCGGCCGACCAGACCTCGAACTCGTCGATGCACGGCTCGGGCCCGTCGGTCGCGAGCACCGTGATGCGCACGAAGCGCGCGAGCACCGGCGCGAAGCGCTCGACGTTGCGCCGCTCGTCGAGCGCCGGCCGCCGCGCCGTGGGCGCGAACTCCGCGAGCGGCGCGTGCTGGTCGAGCGCGTCCTCGATGCGGGCCAGCTCGTCCTCGATGCGCTCGAGCTCGCGTCGTCGCACCTCGGGATCGCCCGGCTGCACCTCGCGCTCGCCGTGCGTGACCCCGGCGAAGATCGCCTTCCACGCGTAGAAGTCCCGCTGCGTCAGCGGATCGGTCTTGTGGTCGTGGCACGCGGCGCACGCCAGCGTGAGCCCGAGGAACGCGGTCGCCGTCGTGTGGACGAGGTCCTTGAGCTCGTCGTGCCGCTGCATCGCGGTCAGCACGGGGTCGGGGCTCTTCACCTCGTCGTAGGGACCCGCGACGAGGTAGCCGGTCGCGACGTCGTGTCCGCAGGTGTCGCCCGCGAGCTGGCGGAGGATGAAGTCCGGATACGGCGTGTCGGCGGCGAAGGCCTCGATCACCCAGTCGCGATAGGGCCACGCGTTCGGCCGCGGCACGTTGGTCTCGAAGCCGGTCGTCTCCGCGAAGCGGACGAGGTCGAGCCAGCGCGTGGCCCAACGCTCGGCGCGCTGCGGCGAGTCGAGCACGCGATCGACGAGCCGCTCCCAGGCATCCTCGCGCGGATCGGCGACGAAGCGTTCGAGTTCGTCCGGATCGGGGGGGAGGCCGAGGACGACCAGATGGAGGCGCCGCGCGAGCGTGCGGCGATCGGCCGCCGGCGACGGACGCAGGCCGGCCGCCGCGAGCCCGGCGAAGACGAAGCGGTCGACGTCATTGCGGCACCACCCCGCGTCGTCGGTCGCCGGCACCGCGACCTCGCGCGGCGGCGCGAAGGACCAGGGCGCCTGCGCACGGAGGCCGGCCGCGAGCAGCGCGGCGGAGACGAGGGCGAGGCGTGGCGCGAACGAGGGCATCGCGAGAGACGGCCGCGAGAGCCTACTCGTTGGCCCCAGGACCGGGCACGCCTCGTCGGATCGTTGACTCCGCGCGCGGTGACGCCTTCGCTGTGCCGCCGATGACCGGCAAGCGGCCGAGCGTGACGGAGCTGATCGAAGGCCTGCGCCACGGCGACCGCCGCACGCTGGCCCGGGCGATCACGCTCGTCGAGAGCCGGCGCGACGACGACCGCCGCGCCACGGAGTCCCTGCTCGAGGCGGTCCTGCCGTCGACGGGCCACGCGCTGCGCATCGGCGTCAGCGGCGTGCCGGGCGTCGGCAAGAGCAGCTTCCTCGAAGCGCTCGGCACGCGGCTCTGCGAGCGTGGGGAACGCGTCGCGGTGCTCGCGATCGATCCGTCGAGCTCGCTCTCCGGCGGCAGCATCCTCGGCGACAAGACCCGCATGACGGAGCTCGCACGCCACGAGCGTGCCTTCGTGCGACCGAGCCCCGGCGGCACGGCGCACGGCGGCGTGGCCGGACACTCGCGCGAGGCGATGCTCCTCTGCGAGGCCGCGGGCTTCGGCGTCGTCTTCGTCGAGACGATCGGCGTCGGTCAGAGCGAGCATGCGGTCGCGGACCTCGTCGACTTCTTCCTCCTGCTCGTGCTCGCGGGCGCCGGCGACGAGCTGCAGGGCATCAAGCGCGGCATCCTCGAACTCGCGGATGGCGTCGCGGTCACGAAGGCCGACGGCGACGGACGCGCGCGCGCCGAGGCCGCGGCGCGCGAACTCGACGGCGCGCTGCACATCCTGCGCGGCGGCGCGCACGTTCCGGTGTGGACCTGCTCCGCGCGCAGCGGCGAGGGCATCGACGCGATCTGGTCGGGGGTCCACGCCGCGTGCGCCGCCGCGCGAACCGGTGGCCAGCTCGCGACCCGACGCGCACGGCAGGACGCGGCCTGGTTCGAGCGCGCCCTCGACGAGGCGATCCGCGCGCGCTTCCTCGGCGAGCCGGGCATGCGTTCCCGCGTCGATGCGCTGCGTCTGGCCGTATCCACGGGCAGCATCTCCCCCACGCTCGCCGCGCGCCGCGCGGTCGACGGCGAGCCGCGTGACGGATCGGCCTGAGACGAGCGCGCCCGCGGCTCGACCACGGTGGGCGGGAGGATTGCGGGTCGATGCCCGTGCGGCGATCCTGCTTCGCCCGAGCCACCCGCGTCGCCCGCTGCGTAACGGCAGTCCGACGCGCCTCGGGCCCGCCCCCGGCCGACGCCACCCCGCTCGACAGCTCTCGCTCACCGTGACCGGAACCCGCTGCGTGCTCTCCCCTCCGTCGCGGATCGCGACCATCTCCTGTGCCCTCGTCGCGACGTTCACCGCCGCTGCTGCTCCTGCGCAGAACCCGGTCGACACGCTGCCGACGAACTACCTGACGCGCGAAGCGAACGCCCGTCATTGGGTGCCGGTGCAGTTCGCGCCCTCGCGGGCGCAGTCGACCTGGGACTCGAGCGTGATCGCGATCGGCACGCGCACGATCACCCGCGTGTCGCTCCGGCCCGACATGGCGCAGACGGCCGGGGCGATGGTCGCGCACTCGATCCCGCTGTCGATGCACATGTCGAGCGTCGGCGTGCCGGCACCCGGCCACGTGAGCGCGCTGAGCTACTCCTACAACCGCGGCAGCGACCGGACGCAGGTGCTCGCGAACACGAACGTGAGCTTTCCGGCGTTCACGCCGGGCGGCAGCGGTCCGGCGCCCTGGACGGTGGCGATCCCGATCCAGCCCTTCGCCTACCAGTCCGGGAACTCGCTGCAGATCGAGTGGGACGTCGGCATGCCCGCCGGTGGCTCCACGTCCTGGAACTGGTTCTGCGACGCCGAGCGCTTCGATCCGGACGCCAGCTACGGCTACTTCGTGCGCGACATGCCGCGGAACGCGTGCCCGAACAGCGGCACCGAGTTCGCCGGCGACGTCGGCGGTCCGGGTGAGCAGCTGCACGTGTGGTTCAGCTCGCTCGCGGGCACGAGTCGCCCCGCGGTGATGTTCATCGGCACGAGCCAGACCTCGTTCGGCGGCGCGAGCCTGCCAATGGACCTGAGCCCCTACGGTTTCCCGGGCTGCAAGCTCTGGACGAGCATCGACGCGATGGTGGCGGGTTCGACCGACGCCAGCGGCGTGCTCGGGCGCTTCGGCGTCTACCTGCCGATCCCCTTCGATCCGAACCTCGCCAACCTGCGCCTCTACTGCCAGGACTTCGTGCTCGACCCCGGCTTCGGCGGCGGCGTGCGCGCCTCGGATCAGGGAATCATCCAGATCGGCAATGCGGTGCCGCGCCGCAAGGGCAAGCACCTCTACACCTACAGCACGGCGATCAACGACCTCCCCGAGTTCAAGCTCGACCTCGTGCCGATCGTCGGCATCAACTGAGAGCCCGAGAGATCCATCGTACGGGCTCTCCGATGCTTGCTGGTGGCCGCATCCGCGGCCACGCAGAGGTCGAGAGACAGATCGTCTCCCGACCTCTGACCCGGACCGGGAGGGTCACGGCGCGCGGAAGGCCGGCACGCGCGCGACGAACTGGAGCTTCGCATCGGGGTGCAGGCTCGTGAGCGCGAGCGTCCCGAGTTCGGGGCTGGCCTTGCCGCGGAAGACCTCGACCTCGTCGACGACGACCGCGATCTCCTTGCTCAGGTCGAGCACGCGCTCGTCGAGCAGCACGTGCAGACCTTCGACCGGCTTGCCGGCGCTGATCCGCACCGCGTTCGCGCCGCGATCGAGATCGGCGACGAGCGTCGTCGTCGTGCTCGGTCGCTCCCAATAGAGCCAGTGGAGCTGGCGCTTCCAGCCCAGCGCGGGCTGCCAGACGATGCGCTCCGGCACGGGCTGACGCACGCGGGGGGCGATCTTCTCGAGATGCGCGACCGTGCCGCCGGGCGGCAGGCCGTGACCCATGCCGTCGATCTCCCAGTAGTGGTGCTCGAAGCCACCCCACTTCGCCTGGGCCTCGCGCACGCGGAGCACGGCGAACTGGTTGGGTCCCGGCGGCACGTTCGGGTCGTCGAGGCTCTGGTAGACGGACACGAAGACGTTCCGCAGGTTGGGCACGATGCCCTCCTGGATGTCGACGATCTTGTCGCCCTCGGGCGTGCGCTCGAGGATCGGCGTCGGCGCGCCGGCCGAGGGCGCGATCGCCGCGACGCGATCCGCGTGGTGAGCGCCGAGCGCCCAGGACCCGTAGCCCCCCATCGAGTGCCCCGCGAAGTAGACGCGATCGGGGTCGATGGGCCAGGTGCGGAGCGCGCAGTCGACGAGGTCGAGCACGAACTCCTCGGTGCCGGAGTCGGTCCAGCCGCGCTCCGTCTTCTCGAGCACCTCCGGTGCGATCACGACCCATCCGAACGCATTCGCGGCGCTCTGATAGGCACCGATGCTCGAGTCCGCATCGCCTGAGCCCACACCACCGCCGTGCATCGCGATGAGCAGACCCTTCGGCTTCTTCGCGTCGCCGCCGGCGACGATGTAGCGCCCCCGCCGCGGCTCCTTCTTCTTCTCGTCGCCCCAGAACCAGTTGTCGCCGCTGCGCTCGAGCTCGCGGCCCTTGCCCCAGAGCTTCTCGAACTTCTTCTTCCAGTCCTTCTGCTCGCGCGCACTCGGCAGCGGCACGCCGCGCAGGCGCTCGAGGAGGCCCTGCGACTTCGCGAAGCCGTCCGGCGTGCGCACGTCGAGCGCGAGCAGTTCGGGCAGGAGCTTCTCGGCCTCGCGCGCCGTGAGCGGTCGATCCTGAGCGGCGAGAGCCGAGACGAGACAGCAGAGGGCGAGGGTTCGCTTCATGGGCCTCCGGATCCGCGCCGCATCGGATCCGCTGCCCTCCGTCGTGTCGAGGACCCGGACCGACTACGGCATGCCTCAGACCGCAGTCCATCGACCATCACGTGGGCCATCGGCACCGCGGAATGACCAGCGCCCTCTCCGGTGCGACGGCCGCATTGCCCTGCGGATTCCAGGCGTCACTCCGACATCCGGCCGTACCGCCGAAGGCGGTCGCCCCGGCTATCACCGCCACCGCTGCGGGCACCCTCGAGCTGAGCTGCTGCAATGCGTGCATCGCGTCGGTGTGCTGGTCTTCGCTCGGGCGGCTCGGACGTAGGCAGGGCCCAACTGCGTCGTCGAGCGGGACGTCTCGGGCCCGGTCCCCGACGACAGCTATCGCGCCGGCCGATCGAACGTGATCCGGAACAGGGCCTCGGTGAGCCAGCGCCGGAACTCGGGGTCGTCGCTGAAGTGCCGGAACAGCTCCGTGTCGTCCTTCATCACTTCGACGATCGCACGGCCGAGCGCCTTGTCGTGTTCGACGCGTGCGTTCTGCTCATCCGAGTTCCGGCGCGCGTTCGCATAGGCCGGATCGGCGGCGACGCGGCGCGGCAGGTCTTCCGAGATCAGCCGGCGGATGCGGTCGCCGTCCTGCCACGCGACGTTGCCCCACATGTCGTTGAACGACTTGAGGATCACGCTCAACGGCTCCAAGTCCGGCGCGGGCTTGCGGCCGCCGCCCGCAGTCGGCACCGGCTCGATCTCGCCCTCCGCGTCTTGGAGGTGGATGCGCTGCGTGGCCAGCTTCTCCACCCGGTAGCTGTCCATGTCGATGGCTTCGAGGATGCCGAGCGAGAGGTCCTCGTCCCTGGGCGCCGGCAGCTTGCTCACCAGGAAGGTCAGGAAGATCGACAGCTTCTCCCATGCCGGATGGTCGTAGGGCAGGATCGCGGAGAGGAACCCGTAGGTGCGCAGGAAGGCCTTGGCCTTGCCCTTGAAGTCGACCTGCCCGTCCTCGTCCAGTTCGCCGACGTAGACCGCCACGCTCGCGTCCAGGATCGGGTCGAGCCGGTCGCGGTCGGCGCCGCTGAGGTACAGCTCCACCAGCCGGTCGATCTGCTCCTGCGCGTAGACCTGATGACCGTCGAGCGCTGCCTTCAGGTCGTGCAGCTTGTTCGGGTCGGTCTCCTCCGCCAGCACCGTGCTGCGGTAGTAGGGTTCGAACGCCTCGCGGATGGCGTCGATGTCGTTCGCGAAGTCGAGCACGAACGTGTCGCGCTTCTTCGGGTGCGCGCGGTTGAGCCGCGAGAGGGTCTGCACGGCCTTGATCCCCGACAGCACCTTGTCGACGTACATCGTGTGCAGGAGCGGCTCGTCGTAGCCGGTCTGGAACTTGTCGGCGCACACCAGGAACCGATACGGGTGCTGGCGGAACTTGCCCGCGATCTGGTTCGACGGGAACCCGTTGAGCGACGCCTCCGACACCTTGCCGCCGCCGAGCTCGTGCTCGCCGGAGAACGCGACGATCGCCCGATGTGGGCTCTTGCGCTCCACGAGGTAGTCGCGGATCGCGCAGTAGTACTGGATCGCCCGCTCGATCCCGCCGGTCACCACCATCGCCCGTGCTTCGCCGCCCAGCTTCTGATGCGCCAACACGCTGTCGAGGAAGTGGTCGACCATGATCTCGGCCTTCAGCCGGATCGCCTGCTCGTGGCCCTCCACGAAGCGGCGCAACTTCTTGGTCGCGCGCCTGGAGTCGAACTCGGGGTCGCCTTCGACCTTCTTGACCAGCTTGTAGTAGCTCTGCACCGGCGTGTAGTTCGCGAGCACGTCCAGGATGAAGTGCTCGTCGATCGCCTGCTTCATCGTGTAGGCGTGGAACGGCCGGTGCCGCACCTTGCCATCCGGTTGCGGCTCGGGCGTGCCGAAGATCTCCAGCGTCTTGTTCTTCGGCGTCGCGGTGAACGCGAAGTAGGAGGCGTTCGGCAGCAGCCTCGTCGCCGCGATGAGGCGGTTGATCTGATCCTCGAGAGTCTCGTCGTCGTCGTCCCCATCGCCGTCCGTCGCCAGCGCCCGGCTGACCGCCGCCGAGGTACGCCCGCCCTGGCTGGAGTGCGCCTCGTCGATGACGATCGCGAAGCGCCGGCCGCGGTGTTCGCCCCCGATCTCATCCTGGATGAAGGGGAACTTCTGGACCGTGCTGATGATGACCTTCTTGCCTTCGGCCAGGAACCGGCGGAGGTCGCCGGAGTGTTCCGCGTGCCCCACGGTCGCGCCCACCTGCGCGAACTGCTTGATCGTGTTGCGGATCTGCCGGTCGAGGATGCGCCGGTCGGTCACCACGACGATCGAGTCGAACACCGCGGCGTCGGCCTGCCGCAGCCCGATGAGCTGGTGCGCCAACCACGCGATCGAGTTCGACTTGCCGCTCCCTGCCGAGTGCTGGATCAGGTAGCGCCGTCCCGCACCGTGCGCGCGTACGTCGTCGAGCAGCTTGCGCACCACGTCGAGCTGGTGGTAGCGCGGCCAGATCTGCGTCCGCTTCTTGCGCCCGGTCTCCTCGTCGACGATCTCCACGAGCTGGGCGTAGTTCTCCAGGATGTCGGTGAGCCCGTCGCGCGTGAGCACGCGCTTCCACAGGAAGTCGGTCTTGAGCCCGTCTTGGTTCGGCGGGTTGCCGCCGCCGTCGTTCCAGCCCTGGTTGAACGGCAGGAACCACGACGCCCTGCCGCGCAGATGCGTGCAGAAGCGCGCCTCGCTCTCGTCGACGGCGAAGTGCACGACGCAGCGCCCGAGTTCGAACAGCTTCTCGCGTGGAGCGCGGTCGCGCCGGTACTGCTCCTCGGCGTCGGCCGCCGTCTGCTTGGTCAGGCTGTTCTTCAGCTCGAAGGTCGCGACCGGCAGGCCGTTGATGAACAGCACGAGGTCGAGCGCGCGCTGCACCTCGTCGCGGCTGTAGCGGAGCTGACGGCTGACGCTGAAGCGGTTCTGGTCGTACCGCGCCTTCGCCTTCTCGTTGCCGGGTGAAGGCGTGCCGTGGAAGAGGGCCAGCTCGTGCGGTCCGTGCTTGAGGCCATGACGGAGCACATGGATCGTGCCCGCCTTGCTGATCTCACCCTGCAGGCGCGCCAGGAACTTGCGCCGCGTCGGGCTGTCGCGGTCGAGGTCGAGCGCCTCGGCAGCCTCGGGCTGCGTCGCGCGCAGGAACGCGCCGAGCTGCGCGAGGTCGACGCAGTACTCGCGGTCGTAGTCGCGGGCGTCGCCGCAACGCCAGCCGGCGCCGTAGGTCGCGGGCCGCTCGGCGACGGCGCCGGCCTGGGTCGGGTCGCAGGCCGAGTCCGTCAGCGCCTTGCAGATCAGCCGCTCGAGGCCGCGTTCACTCGTGTCGGTGCTCATCGGTTTCCTGCCCCCGCGGCCGGCGCCTTGGCTAGATCCTTGGCTAGATCCTTGGCTGGACCGGCGCATCCCACGGCGTCTAGCAAAGGCCTAAGTCCTTGCTGCACAAGGACTCGTTGCGGCCGCCCTTGGCTAGATCGCCGCGATCGCGGGGTCGGCGTTGGCTGGATCACGGCGCAGCCTCCCCTCCGTCCCGCACCACCCACTCCGGCCGTGAGCGCGTGCCGCGGTTCTCGATCCGACCCTCCTGTCGCAGCTCCTGCAGCAGGTTCTTCACCTTGCGGCGCTTCTGCTCCGCGGTCAGCCGGTCCGGGAGCTTGGGCACCAGCACCTGATCGACGTCCGCTCGCGTCACGGGCTGATGCTCGCGCACCAGCGCCAGGATCAAGTCGAGGTAGTAGCGCTTGTCGAAGCCCCGCTCACGGATGTGGCGGCCTGCTTCCCCAGCCGCCCTCGCGACCGCGCCCGCGACGATCAAGTTCGGGTAGCGCCCTTCGACGAGTCCGGCGGCCTTGAGAACCCGATGCTCCTCGGGCTGGATTCGCCGCCCCTTCTGCACCCGGTCGAGCAACATCACGGACCCGAGATCGAGATCCGTGCGCTCCAGGAGGAGCCTGGTGTAGCCCTCGTCGAGGATCCGTCCGGCGACGCTCACCGTCACCTGCCCCGGCTTGTCGAGCTCGTAGTCCGGCAGCGGGAAGGAGCGCCGCCGCTGCGTCTCGAACATGCGCTTGATGCCGCCGCCTTGCGTGTCGATCAGGTTCAGCTCGACCATGGCATGGGCGAGGAACGAGTTGCGGTAGATCGCCTGCGGCGCGTCCTGCCGGATGACGGTCTCGACGTCGCCCGGCAGGAACTCGCCGACGTTGGCGATGAGCACGCGGCCGGGGAACTCGACGACGAGCACCCGCGCGTGGCGCCGGTAGTCCTGGTGCGCGATCGCGTTGTGCAGCGCCTCGCGGATCACCCAGGGGTCGTACTGCGACATCTCCTGGGGGAACAGCGTGCCGCTCGGCATGACCCGCACCGACAGGTTGCGCAGCCTTCCCAGCAGCCGATCGCCCGCCAGAAGGAAGGGCGGATCGAAGTGCTCCGAGTCGAGCTCGCGGTTGCCGTCGTCCTTGAGGATCCACGAGATCCGCGCGACCGCCGGCGCCAGCAGCGTCGCCGCCTCCGGCCGGCCGAGGAGAACGACGGCCGTGTTGGTCAGCTCGCCCTGCCTGAGCACGCGCGCCTTGTTGAGGAAGGTCGTGTCGTCCCAGCTCGCGACGTCCCCGGCCTGCTGCGGGTGCTTGACCGCGAACTGCCGTCGGGCCGTGACGATCGCAGCGGGGTCGAGGTCGGAAAGCGTCGCTCCTTGGCAGATCTCGGCCGACCAGTCGGTGCCGCGCGTCCACAGAGCGCGCGCCTTCTCCGGATGACTGCGCAGAGAGGTCGTGCTCGACCCCACCCGGACCTGGGCATCGCCGTAGAAGGCCACCGGCTCGCCGTTCGCCGGCCCGACCTCGAAGAGCACGACGCGGCCGTCCTGGTGATCGACGATGTGGACCTCGAACCCCGTGTTCGGCTGCAGGCCGGCGGCGAGCCAGGGCAGCAGGTCCTGGTTCCCCTTCGCCTTGGTCGCATGCGGATCGAAGCCCGTGCCCACGACGGCGTGCGTCGCGTCGTCGATGCCGAACGCGAGGTAGCCGCGCGGCTGGTTGGCGAGGCAGGCCGAGTTGGCGAGTGCCGAGAGGTGTTTGCCGAGCAGATCAGGAGCGCAATGGTTGCGCTTGAACTCCAGCCACTCCGACTCGGTGGGGAGCGCGCGCAGGCGATCGATCAGGGCGATGCGATCGCCGTTCCTCATGCCTCGGCTTCCTCGAGCGTTTCGTCGGCATCGGCACCGTCGATCCGCTCCGTGGACGAGTCCGTTTCCGGCTCGTCGACCGCCTCGGACTCTTCGGACTCGATGGGAAGGTGCGCGGCAACCTCGCGCACGTCGAGCTTGCCGGTCACGACATCGGCAATGAGGCGAGTGCGGTACTCGCGGAGGAGGTCGATCTCGCGGCGCGCACGGTCACCAGCGACCCTTAGCCAGCGTGTCTCCGACTCGAGCGCGACCACGATGCGGTCCTGCTCCGGCCGGGGAGGCACCACGATGGCGATTCCCAGGAGGCGATCCTGTGTCAACTTCGGCTGCGCCGCGCCCGAGATCCACGGCAAGTAGTCGAGCATCTCCATGACCGACGCCAAGTAGACGATGTTGCCCCGCGTTGGCCGGAGCACGTGAGCGTGGTTGTTCACCCAGAACTTGCCATTCGCGATAATGGCGAGTGGCAGGTTCCGAAGCACGAGGTTCGCACCGTCTTCCGCGATGAGCAGTAGCTCATCGTCGAATAGGTGGCTGTCCACACGATCGATGACGCCCGACGCGCCGTAGTAGTCGTACTGACGCGACAACATCGCCCCTCGCTCTGTGCCGCTCAGCGGGACTCGTCGATGGTTCAAGCACGCGAACTCCCTCTTCACCCGGGACACCTCCCAATGCTCCGGCACCTCCCCGAGCCACTCCACGCCCGACGGCTTGAGGCGAACGTTCGGGTCGAGGCCGCGGGTGACGGCGCGGTGGATGATGGCCTGCTTCTGCTCCTCCAACAGCTTGATCAGCTTCTGCTTGGCCCGGATGTAGCGCCGGATCCGCCGGTCCACGTAGTCGAGGAAGCGGACGATGGCGGCTTGTTCGGAGAGGGGTGGGAGGGCCAGCACCAGTTCCTTCAGCTGGTCGCCGTAGACGTGCTTGACGGTGATCCCCCGGCCCTTCATCGCCTTCTGAATCGCTGCCGGTCGACAGTCCGTCGCGTATCCCAAGAAGCAGGCGTCGAGCCTGTGCTTCGGTCGAAACACGATGACGTCGCCGCCACAACACGCGTCGGTCGTCATCAGGTTGACCGCAGATTTCCCGATGTCGTCGATGGTCTCGCCTGACGCGGCGAACAGAACGTCGCCGAAATGGATGGGTGTGTAGACCTCCGCCCGCTCCCTCGAGACGTACGACCGACTTTGGCGGATGAAGTAGGTGTGTGTGGTGTACAGGTCTCCGTAGCGCACGCACGGGACTCCGGTGTCCACCTCGTCATCCTTGTTCCCACCGGATCCCTTCAGCAGGCTTCCGATTCGCCCCAGCTTGCGCAGTTCCCAGTGCTCAGGGACGAAACCGATCGAGGCCACCCCCGACTCCTTCATCGCCGGGTACGGCTTCAGCCCAGCGATCATGCCTCCGCCTCCCGCTCCTGGAGCGCCTTGAGCGTCACGCCGTCCTTGTCCTTCCAGCTCGTGCGACCGTTTGTGTTCATCCCGGCGCAGACGGTCGAGGCGGCCGACGGTGACGTGAACACGGTGTCGATGCTGAAGCGATGCGCGTCACCCTCCTGGATCAGCACGCGGTCGTCGATCAGTTTCTGACGGCGGGCATGGTCACTCGGGACGTGCTGCTTCATCGACGGGACCGGCGTTGCGCGCGCGAGGCTGCCGGCCAGAACAACGAAGCCACTCTCGGTCTCGTAACCCTGGGCGTCCCAACCCTTGCCCTTGAAGACGAGCACCCGCCGGCCGGCTTCCCCGGCACGGGGCTGCGCGAACGCATGCACGCCGAGAACAGGGAGGAGCGAGAGCAGCTCGTCGAGGTATCCGTCGACCTCGGCCTGGTCCGACTCGGCCAGCGCCGGCCGCCGCGGCGCATTGGCGTTGTCGAGCTTGCAGCGCTTTGCGGCCGTGGCCTGTTCGACCAGCCGGGCCTCCAGGTACTGCACCTCGGCCTTGTTCAGCGGGTCACCCTTGGTGGTGAAGACGATTGCCTGCTGCCAGAAGTCCTTCTTCGCGTGGTGCTGATCGAGGCGCTCTCGTACGCAGTCGGCCTCGCCGATGTAGAGGGTCGGCCGGTCGCCGTCGCCCTCGTTCCCCACGAGCAGGTAGACACCGCTCGAGTCGAACTCGGCCCGCTTCTTGACGTGCGGGTAGCGCGTGCGCGGGCAGACGATGCCGAGGCCGACCCAATTGGACTTCTCGACGTGGCGCAGGCCTTCGGGGAGGCCCTCGACCACGAAGATGCGGATGTTGAACGGCCGGGGCTCGCTCACGCCGGGCCTCCCAGGATCTCCCCCAGCAGCCCCTCGGTCTCCTTCTCCAGTGCCAGGATGTCGGCGCGGATCTCGGCGAGCGTCCGCAGCGGCTGCGGCTTGTAGAAGTAACGGGTGAACGAGATCTCGTAGCCGGTCTTGACGCTGTCGGGCACGTACCACGCGTCAGGGGCGTGCGGCAGCACCTCGCGGCGAAGGAAGGCCTCGATGCCGCCGTCCTCGAGGAGAGGGATCTGCTCGGTGTCGCGCAGCTCGCTGTCGGCCTCGTACTCGACGATCGCCGGCTTGTCTGCGAGCGTCACCGCGAAGAGCCCGCGAAGGGGGTCGGGGGCGGTGCCCTTCTTGTGGATCTTCTTGATCAGCGGCGGTGCGTCGTCGGCGCGCTCCAGGGTCTCGCGCAGTCCCTTGATCTCCTTCGGCGAGTACGCGCGCGCGGGGTCGATGCCGCGCAGGCGCAGGGGGCGCTCGACCGTGACCTTCCAGTAGCCGAAGGCCGCGTTTGGGAAGATCTTCGATTCCTCGGTGTCCTCGAACGCGAGGAACACGTCGCAGATGCGCTGGATGTCCTCGTCCGACAGCTCGCAGTTCTTCTTGCCGAGGTTCTTGCGGAGCGGCTTGAACCACTTCGTGGCGTCGATGAGCTGGACCTTGCCCTGGCGATGCGGGGCCTTGCGGTTCGACAGCACCCAGACGTAGGTGGCGATGCCGGTGTTGTAGAAGAGGTTGAGCGGCAGGGCGACGATCGCTTCCAACCAGTCGTTCTCGAGGATCCAGCGGCGGATGTTGCTCTCGCCCTGGCCGGCGTCGACGGTGAAGAGGGAGCTGCCGTTGTGCACCTCGGCAATGCGGCTACCGAGCTTCGTGCCGCGCTTCATCTTGCTGAGCATGTTGGCCAGGAACAGCATCTGGCCGTCGCTGCTGCGGGTGACGAGCGAGTACTCCGCGTCGCCGCCGTGCGCGATCACGAAGCGCGGGTCCCGCATTCCGCCCTTGCCGCCCATGCGTTCCTGGTCGGTCTTCCAGCTCTTGCCGTACGGCGGATTGGAGAGCATGAAGTCGAACTCGCGGGACGGGAACGCATCGTTCGAGAGGGTTGAGTACTCCGGCCCGCCGACGCTGTTGTCCGCCGCCTCGCCCTCACCCTTGAGCAAGAGGTCGGCCTTGCAGATGGCGTAGGTCTCGGCGTTGATCTCCTGGCCGTAGAGGTGGGTCGCGACCTGCTTGCCGTGATCGCGCGCGAGCTGCTGAAGCGTCTCCTCGGCGACAGTCAGCATCCCGCCGGTTCCGCAGGCACCGTCGTAGAGCAGCCAGGTGCCCGAATCGATGTGGTCGGCGACGGGCAGGAAGATCAGTCTTGCCATCAGGCGGACGGCGTCGCGCGGGGTCCAGTGCTCGCCGGCCTCCTCGTTGTTCTCCTCGTTGAAGCGGCGCACCAGCTCCTCGAAGACGGTGCCCATCGCGTGGTTGTCGAGGGCGGGGTGCTTGATCGTGCCGTTGCCATTCTTGACCGGCGTGGGCGCGAGGTTGACCTCCGGGTCGCAGAACTTCTCGATCAGCGTGCCGAGCGCGTCGGCCTTGGACAGGCGCGGGAGCTGGTTGCGGAACTCGAAGTTGTCGAGGATCTCCTGGACGTTGGGCGAGAAGCCGTCGAGGTAGGCCTCGAAGTCGGCCTTGAGCTGCTGCTGGCTGGCGCGCGAGCGCAGGTCGCGCAGGTTGAACCGCGAGGTGTTGTAGAAGGCCTGGCCAGCAGCCTGCCGCAGGGCGGCGTCCTGGTTCGTGACCTTGCTCTTGTCCAGGCTCGCCCTCATCGCGAGCACGGCCTGCTTGGTCGGCTCGAGTACGGCGTCGAGCCGGCGCAGGACGGTCATGGGCAGGATCACGTCGCGGTACTTGCCGCGCACGTAGAGATCACGCAGCACGTCGTCCGCGATGCCCCAGATGAAGTTGGTGATCCAGGAGAGGTTGGGCTGGCTGGCGCCCGCGGGCCGTTGCTCGGCCTGGCTCGACGGAGATCCCACGCGCCTCTTCTACCTGGAAGCACGAACCCGGCTCAAGCACGCGAACCCGCCGCGCACCGAACCCGACATTGCTGTCGGGCAAGACCGCGTGCCACGACAAGCCCTGGCCTCCATCGTCCGATCCCGCGTCGTCGCACGGCGAACGTGCCGCGTCCCGACGAGGCGGTCCGTCGACACTTGCTCGCTGGGGATGCGGTGGGGTCTGGAATGCCGCGCTCACTCGAGCAGGCTGTCCGGGCGATCGCCCTCGAGCAGAGGACGAGGACGAAGATCGACGCGCCCGGCGGAGCCGTCGCGGCAGGCCCCCAGGCCGTGACTCCGCGGCGCCGGATCCGGACCGGCGTCCGCTGTCGAGGACCCGGGCCGACTACGGCGCTTCCCGGGCCGCATGCCGCCGGCCATAGACCATCGCGTAGACCATCGGCACGAGCACGAGCGTGAAGACGCTCGACACGAGGAGCCCGAAGATCAGCGCCCACGCGAGCCCCGAGAAGATCGGGTCGAGCGTGATCGGCACCGCGGCCAGCAGCGCCGTGCCCGCGGTGAGGAAGATCGGCCGCAGGCGGATCGCGCCGGCGAGCAGGATCGCGTCGCGCAGGGCTGCGCCGTCCTCGAGCGCCTTCTTCATGAACTCGATCAGGAGGATCGCATTGCGCACCGCGATCCCCGAGAGCGCGATCATCCCGATCATCGCGGTCGCGGTGAAGAAGACCGGCGTGCGCGCGCCCGCGACCTCGCCGGCGCCGAGCACGTTGAGGAGCCAGAAGCCCGGCAGGATCCCGATGATCGTGAACGGGATCGAGAGCATCAGGATGAGCGGGAGGAAGTAGCTCTTCGTCTCGTGCACGAGCAGCACGTAGATGAAGAAGCACGCGGCGAGGAACGCGAGGCCGAGATCGCGGAAGGCGTCGAGCGTGATCTTCCACTCGCCCTCGCCCGTCCAGCTCAGCTCGATGCCCGGCGCCACCGACCACGGGATGCCTGCGCCCGAGGCGAGGTAGTCGCGCTCGTCGAGCGGCACCGGTCGCGCACGCACACCCGCGGGATCCTCACCGGCGGCGAGCTGATCGGCCTGCACGTCGAAGATCACCTCGGCGGGCGCGCGCCCCGCGACCTCGGCGAACACGTACTGCACGGGCGCGAGGTTCTTGCGCCAGATCGCCTGGTCGGCCACGTCGTCGATGAAGCTCCCGAGTTCGCCGAGCGCGACGGCCGAACCGTCGAGCGTGGGCACCGGCAGGCGTGCGAGCGCCGCGCGATCCGCGCGCACCGCGCGCGGCAGGCGCAGCTCCGCGATGAGCGGCGCACGCTCGCGCGGCGCGTGGAAGGTCGCCGCGGCTTCGCCGCCGATCGCCGCGCGCAGGACCTGCGCCGCGTCGCGATCGGTGACGCCGTGCAGGGCCGCCTTGGTGCGGTCGAGCCGGAAGCGCACGAGCGTCTGCGGCGCCTCGACCGTGCTGTCGACGTCGACCACGCCGATCTCCGCGGCGAGCCGCGCCTCCACGGCGCGTGCGGCCTGGCGGAGCTCGTCGTGGCTCATGTCGCGCGCACCGCGCACCTCGACCGCGATCGTCTGGATCACCGGCGGACCGGGCGGCTGCTCGACCATCGCGATCCGCGCGCCATGCCGCTCCGCGATGGGCCAAAGCCAGCTCCGGATCCGCATCGCGAGCTCGTGGCTGCCGGCATCGCGCTCGCGCTTGCCGACGAGGTTGATGCGGAGGTCGCCCTGGTGCGGCAACTGGCGCAGCGCGTAGTGCCGCACCATGCCGTTGAAGTCGATCGGTGAGGCCGTGCCGGCGAAGGTCGAGACGTCGACGACCTCGCCCGCGCCGCGGACCTTCTCGGCGAGTTCGGCGAGCACCGCGTCGGTCGCCTCGAGCGTGCTCCCCTCGGGGAGGTCGACGATCACCTGCAGCTCGTTCTTGTTGTCGAACGGCAGCATCTTGAGCGGCACCGCGCGGACCAGCGCGAGCCAGCACGACGCGACGAAGAGCAGCGCCGTCACGCCGAGCACCGACCAGCGCAGGGTGCGCGAACCGAGCAGCGGGTCGATCACCGCGCGGTAGACGCGCCAGGTGGCGCTGCCCTGGACCGCCGAGCCGTCGTCCTCGGCGGCGACCGCGGCCGGGTCGGGCTTCACGTGGTTGCGGAGCGCGAGCCACGAGAGCCACGGCGTCACCATGAAGGCCACCAGCAGGCTCATCAACATCGCCATGGGCACGTTGAGCGCCATCGGCGACATGTAGGGCCCCATCATCCCGGTGATCCCGAAGAGCGGGAGGAAGCTGACGATCACGGCGAGTGTCGCGAGGATGATCGGCGGCCGCACCTCGTTGACCGCGTGCAGCACCGCGTCGAGCGGCTTGCGCCTCCCGAGTCGCAGGTGGCGATGGATGTTCTCCACGTCGACCACCGGATCGTCGACCACGAGGCCGAGCGCCAGGGTCAGCGCGAAGAGCGTCACGCGGTTGATCGAGTAGCCCAGCAGGTCGTTGACGAAGAGCGTGAGGCCGAAGGTGATCGGCACGGCCGTCGCAACGACGAGTCCCTCGCGCCAGCCGAGCGTGAGCGCGATCAGCGCCACGACGATGATCACCGCGACCCAGAGGCCCTCGAGCAGTTCGTCGACCTTGTGGTCGGCGGTCGCGCCGTGGTCGCGCGTCACGCGCCAGTGCACCTCCGCCGGCAGGATCTCCGCGGCGGCGGCGGAGACGCGTTCGCGCACCGCCTCGCTCACGTGCACCGCGTTGCTCCCGCGCCGCTTGGCGACGGCGAGCACCACCGCGGCGTGATCGCGCGCGTCCGCGGCGATCCCCGCGGGCAGGTCCTTCGCCGCGGGTCCGAAGGCGATCCGCGTGTAGCTGCCGCGTTCGGCCGGGCCGTCGCTCACGCGGCCGACGTCGCGCAGGGGAATCGGCCGGCCCTCGTGCACGCCGACGACGAGCTGCTCCAGCTCCGTGATCGACGGCGTGCCGCCGCGCACCTCGACGAGCAGGGCCTCGTTCAACCCGTCGATCGTCCCGGCCGGCATCGATGCCGCCGCGCGCGCGAGCACGGCGGAGACGTCGCGCCACGCGATGCCGCGCCCCGCCAGTGCCTCGGGATCGAGCTCGATGCGCAGGCGCCGCGGCGTGCCACCGACGATCTGCGTGGGGCCCGCGTCCGGCACACCCTGCACGACGTGTTCGAGTTCCTCCGCGAGCCGTCGCAGCTCGTGGTCGGAGAGTTCGGCCGACCAGAGCGTGACGTTCACGATCGGCACGTCGTCGACCTCGATCGGTTCGACCACCCACTGCGCGATCTGCGGTGGGATCGCGTCGCGGTTCATCGCGAGCTTGTTGTGCAGCAGGAGCAGCGCGTCCTCGCGGTCCTCGCCGACGAAGAAGCGCACCGTGACCACGGCGCGGTGCGCCATGCTCGTCGAGTAGACGTATTCGACGCCGTCGATCTGCCAGAGCAGTCGCTCGAGGTGCGTCGTGACCAGGCTCTCGACCTCCTGCGCCGACGCACCCGGCACGTCGACCACGACGTCGGCGAGCGGCACCACGATCTGCGGCTCCTCCTCGCGCGGAGTGTGCAGCAACGCGAAGGCGCCGAGCACGAGGCTCAGGATCACGAAGAGCGGGGCGAGGTTGCCGGTGAGGAAGACCGCGACGATCCTCGCGGCGAGGCCGCGGTGTTCGTCCTGGTGCCCGCCGTGCTGCGGCGCGCTCATCGGCCGGTCACCCCGCGCGGCGTCCCCCCACGCAGTGCGCTCGCGTCGGCGACGATGATCTCCCCGTCGTTCAGTCCGGAGAGCACGAGGACGCTCTCGTCGCGTCGATCGCCGAGCACGACGAAGCGACGCAGCACGGTCTTGCCGTCGCGCACGACGAACACGCTGTCGATCTGGCCGGTCGCGCGCACCGCCCGCTGCGGGATGCGCAGCTCACGACGCGTGCCGAGCGCGACGAAGAGGCGCCCGAACATCCCCGTGAACACGCCGTCGGGGCAGGGCCCGGTGACCTTCACGTCGAAGGCGCGGCTGCCCGCCGCGGCGAGAGGGACGACCTCGGCCACGGTGCCGTGGCAGCGCAGGCCGAGCGCGTCGACCTCGACCTCGACCGGATCACCGGGCTTCAGCCGCGTCGCGAGCTGCTCGCGCACGCTCGCCACGAGCTGCATCCGCGAAGGGTCGTAGAGCTTCATCAGCGTCTGCCCCGGTGCGACGGTGTCGCCCTTCTCGACGAGCTTGTCGATCACCACGCCGTCGATCGGCGAACGGATGACGGCCCATGCGAGCATCGCCTCGACGGCGAGCACCGCCTGCGCCGTCCGCTCGAGATCCGCGCTCGCGTTCGCGAGCCGCGTCGTGTCGCGCTCGAGGTCGCGGTCGCTCGCGATCTTCTGCGCGTGCAGCTCGGTCGTGCGCGCGAGGTCCCGCTCCGCCTGTTGCCTCGTCTCCTGGGCCGAGCGCTGCGCCGCCTGTGCTTCGGCTACGCGTGCGCGCAGGTCCTGGTCCTCGAGCTCGATCAGGACGTCTCCCTGCTTCACCGCCTGCCCGGCGCGGGCGACGTTCATCGTCACGACCCGGGCGAGCAGACGGGAGGCGAGTTCCACCTCCTGCACCGCGCGGATGGTCCCCACCGCCGCCTCCTGCACGGGCACCTCGAGCGCGCGCGCGACCATCGTGCCGACTCCCGGCGGCAGCTCCTGCGCGACCGCTCCCGGCTCGAGCGTGGCCGGGCTGCGCTCGCCGAAGAGTCCGCTCAGCCAGAGCACGAGCACCGTCATCGCCGCGAGGACCGCGATCGCCGTCGCGCCGCGCGCGAGCTTCCGCAGGAGACGGCCACGCGGGCCGCGAGCTTCGTTGGTCATGGTCGGCATCCCCGGCGGGACCGGGCAGGAGGTGAAAGATCGGAGAAGCACGATCTTTCACGAACTTCGTTCCGGGCCTGACCCTCGGATCTTCACCTCGGGGCCGGGAGCAGGCCACGGCAGGGGCCGCTCGACGTCAGACGATGCGTCGATAGCTCGCCGCGTAGCCCGCGACCGCGCGCAGCACCTCGCGGGTCGATCGGGTGCATCGTGCGAAGCTCAGCCGCACGAGACTGCCCGGCACGCGCAGGACCTCGTTCAGGAGCGCATGCGCGAACGACTGCGTGACGAAGCGGATGCCGCCGAAGTCGAGCACCGTCGGCTCGCCATCGCGGACGCGGGGCAGGAGCCGCTCGTCGCGCAGCTGCCGTGCGGCGTCGATGTCCTCGGTGATCGGCGCGATCGCCACGAGTTCGACGCCGGCTTCCAGTTCGCTCGCCTCGTCGATGAAGTCGAGGCCGGCCGCGCCGGACTGAGCGCGCGCTTCCTGCGCGAGCTGGCGGCAGATCGACAACACGCCCTGGAACGACAGGGTGCCCGCGACCGGGATGTCCACGGCCACGAGCGTCCCCGGCCAGGGCCGGATGCTCCGGTAGAGATTCCGGGTGCCCTCGTGGTCGTCGTGCCCGCCGACATCACCGCGCGTGCCCAGGACGGCGTCCTTGGACGCGAGCCAGAAGGAACCGCTCGCACGCCAGGCGATCTCACGACACACGAAGAGGCCGAGTCCGGCGTTGTCCGAACCCGCACCGTAGGGCCCCCCGGCGACGACACCGGACACGTGCGGCAGGATCGCCAGGCGCAACGCCTCCGCGGAACTGCGGATCTCCGGGTACTGCGCTTCGAGGGCTGCGCGGACGCCTCGGCCAAGGTCACAGACCGCGAGTTGCAGGGCCTTGCGTTCGGGGAAGTACTGCGCGATGGCGATGCCGCCGATCTTCGAACCAGAGTGCTGTAGGACGTTGCGCGTGAGCTCCACCATCGCGTAACGCAGCGCGTCGAGCTCGTCGCTCTCGCTCAGCCCCTTCAGGGAGCCCGTGCTCTCGTCGAAGGACTTGCGGTCGGTCTCGCTGAGGATCTGGTGGAGTCCCGTGTTCTGGGGAGAGCTACGCCACCGCTGGCGTGCGCGATCGGAGTCGCCCCGTTCGACCAGGTCCACGAAGCCCATCTGCTCCAGATAGGCATTGCTGGGATTGCTGGGGTCCAGGCGCAGCTCGACTTTGATCCCCTCCTCGCGCCAGTGGAGTCCGTACGCGGCGAACATGGCCAGGGCCCAGGGCTCCATGAAGCGCAGCGCGGAGAAGTCCAGGACGAGGCGCTCGGTCCCGCGAGGCAGCCGCCAGTGCCAGTCCCAGGTCTGGAGCGTGCTCCGGATGTCCGTGGCCTTGCCGTCCCCTTCGCGATCCGGAACACGGATGAGATGGACGGGATCGGACATCGCACGAACGCCGCCGCGCGCCTTCGCCGGAGCTCAGCGCCGGGCGATCGCGAACACGAGCGCGCCGATCATCGCGGCGACGACGAGGAACGCAATCCAGCGCGTGCGGCGTGCACGAGGGTCCGGGCGCGCCGGCTCGCCGTAGCCCGGCACCTCGAGGTCGAGGGCCTGGTAGTCGATCTCCTCGGCGTCCTGCCAACCGGTGCGCGCGTCGCTGCCGCATTCGGGACAGGCGAGGCGCCCGGCGCGGAAGCTCGCCCCGCAGTGCGGGCACTCCTGCTCACGGGCCTGGCCCTTCTGTTTCATGGGCCTCGTTCGCCCGCGCCCGGTCGCACGGTGTCGAGGAGGAGCACGTCCCAGCCGTTGGCGACGGCCGCGCGGCACTGCACGACGAGGGCGCGGAGCAGGGCGGCGAGCGGCGCCGAGACATCCGCGAGGCCGCGGCGCGTGACGACCGCGCGGTAGAGCGCGCCGAGGGCGAGATCGTCGTGCTTCGCGAGCAGGCGGATGCCCGACTCGAGCAGCGGGCGCGCATCGATCGTCGGCGTCACGACGATGCGCTCACCGAAGACCTGCTGAGGGATCGGCTGCTCGAAGCGGACGGCCGCCGCGTCCAGCGCGGCGACGAGCAGGCCCTCGAACTCGCTGCCGCAGGGCTCCACGAAGGGCAGCAGGTCCGCGAGCGGCTCGCGCTCGCCCGCCTCGCGCAGGATCGCGAGCAGGTCCTCGCGGAAGCCGGCGCAGATCGCACGCGACGGGTTCACCGCGCCGCGAGGCTCGCGGCGAGCGCATCGCGCAGGACGAGGCAGCCGCCGTCGAGCACCTCGAGCGCCTTGCTGTCGCGGTAGTGCCGCTCGACGTGGTACTCGACCACGTAGCCGTAGCCGCCGTGCACCTGGATGCCCTCGTCGGCGGCGAGCACCGCGGCGTCGAGCGCCGAGAGCTTCGCATTCCGCGCGACATCGACCGCGTCCTGCCCGAGATCGACGAGACGCGCCGCGTGCCAGCAGAGGTGGCGAGCGCCCTGCGCGCGGCGCAGCGCCTCGACGAGCTTGTGGCCGACCGCCTGCTGCCGCGCGAGCGGCTTGCCGAAGGCGATGCGCTCCTCGGTGTGTCGCCGCGCGTGCTCCACCGACGCGAACGCGGATCCGACGGCGATCGCCGCACCACCGATCAGTGCGGCGTTCGACGCACGCGCGAGAGCGGCGACGGCGTCGGCACCCGTCGCGACGAGCGACGCCGCGGTGACGCGCACGCGCGCGAAGCCCACGCTGCCCGGCGCCGAAGCGCGGTAGCCGAGGGCGGCGACCGGGGCGATCGCCGCACTCGCCGCGGGCACGACGAAGAGCGCTGGCGCCCCGGCGAGCTTCGCCGCGACGACGAGCAGCTTCGCCTCGGTCGCGGCGGTCACGCATCCGGCCTGGCCCTCGAGCACGTAGCCGTCGCCATCCGCCGTCGCGCCGATCCCGAACTCCGGACCGACGAACGCACCGATCGCGGCCCCGCTCGCGAGCTCGCCGAGCGCATCGGTCGCCGCGGGCAAGCCCTGGAGCGCGAGACCGCAGAGCCCGCACTGCGAGAGCAGCAGCCGCGCGGTCGAACCGCAGCCGCGCGCGATCTCCTCGAGCGCGACGACGAAGGACAGCATGCCGAGTCCGGCGCCGCCGCTGCCCTCCTCGATCGCGATGCCGAGCAGGCCGAGTTCGGCGAGGCCGTCGAACGCGGTGCGGACGAAGCGACCGTGCTCGTCGTTCTCCAGGGCCTGGGGCTCGATGACGTCGGTGACGAGCTTGCGCACCGTCTCCTGGATCATCGTCTGTTCGTCGCTCAGCTCGAAGTTGTGCATGGTCGTGTCGAGGTCGAGGGACCGGGGTCGCACGTTCAGCGCGCGCCCGGCCACCAGTAGAGGAGACGAGGGCCGGTGGAACCGCCGAGCACGCCGGCCACCGCGGATTCGAGCGAGGCGCGCGGCGCCGCTTCCCCGGCCGATGCCCCGAGCAGGATCTCGCTCAGCGACGGTCGGCGTCGACGCTCGACATGCTGCGCCGCGCTCACGCCCGCGCGCTTGCCGAGCTCGCTCCAGGCGTCGTCCTCGGTGCCGATCGAGTCGACCAGACCGCTCTCGAGCGCCTGCTTCGCGGAGTAGATGCGGCCGTCGGCGAGTTCCACGACGCGCTCGCGGGAGAGACCCGTGCGACCCTGCGCGACGATGTCGACGAAGCGGTCGTAGAGCTCGTCGACGATGCCGCGCAGGATGCCGCGCTCGTCCTCGGACATGGGCCGGAACGACGACATCATGTCCTTGTGCGGCGTGCGCGCGGACACGCTGACCTCCTGCGCGACGCCGAGCTTCTTCGCGGCCTCGCCGAACTGGAGGTTGCTGACGATCACACCGATGCTGCCCGTGATCGTCGTGGGGCGCGCCACGATGTGGTCGCACGCGGCCGCGACGTAGTAGCCACCGGAAGCCGCGATGTCGCCGAAGAGCGCGACCACGGGCTTCTTGGTGCGCAGCCTGAAGTCGCGCACGGCCTGCCAGATGAGGTCCGAATCGGTGACCCCGCCGCCGGGCGAATCGATCTCGAGGAGCACACCGACGATGCGGTCGTCGCGCTCCGCGAGCGCGAGCGAGCCGAGCACGCTCGAGACGCTCCCGCCCGCACCGCCGATCACGGGCGCGGCCGATTCCGCGATCGCACCCTCGAGCGGGATGCGCAGGAGGCGGGACGCAGCCGCCTCGTCACCGCCGATGCCGACCAGCTCCCAGGCGCCGTCGTCCCACGACGTGGTGGTGAGACTCGCCGTCGCCGAACCGAAGGCGCTGACGACGAGCATCAGCAGGTTGAGCCCCACGGACACGACGAGGAGGAAGCCGAAGAAGATCGCGAGATAGAAGGAGACGGGCCGGCCCTCCCGCGGCTCGCGCGGGAACTCGCCGCCCGGATCCCGGCCGAACTTGTCGCGACCGATGGGGTCGTGGAGTGCGTCCTGCGTCATGGTCTCTTGGATCTCAGCCGATCTCGCCGCGCGCGATCACGAGGCGCTGGATGTCGGTGGCACCTTCGTAGATCTCGGTGATGCGCGCATCGCGGAGCAGACGCTCGGCGTCGCCGCAGAGACCGCTGTGGCCGAGGATCGCGACCGCCGAACGCGCCGCACGGTTCGCGAGCAGACTCGCCTTGAGCTTCGCCATCGCCGCCTGCGGCCCGCAGGGCAGCCCGCGGTCGCGGAGCACGGCGGCACGCCAGGTGAGGAAGCGGCACGCGTCGAGGTCGGCGGCGATGTCGGCCATCTCCCACTGATGCGCCTGCGTCGACACGTTGCGGCCCTTGGCGTCGACCTGCGACTGCAGGTGCGCGCGGATCAGGTCGAGTCCCGCGGCGGCGAGTCCGAGCGACTGCGAGGCGATGCCGAGGCGACCGCCGTCGAGGGTGTCGAGCGCGATGTTGAAGCCGCGGCCGAGCTCACCGAGCAGGTTCTGCTTGGGAACCCGCACGTTCGACAGCGTGATCTCCACCGTGGGCGAGGCGCGGATGCCGAGCTTGCGCTCCTTCTTGCCGACGCCGACGCCGGGCCAGCTCCGCTCCACGAGGAACGCGCTGATGCCCTTCACGCGGTCCTCGCCCGTGCGCGCGAAGACGACGTAGAGCCCCGCCTCGCTGCCGGTCGTGATCCAGAGCTTCGGGCCGTCGAGCACGAAGGCGTCGCCGACGTCCTTCGCCGCGCAGACGAGCGCCGCGGCATCCGAGCCCGAGCCGGCCTCGGAGAGGCAGTAGGCCCCGAGCCAGGAGCCGTCGACGAGCTTCGGGAAGTAGCGACGCTTCTGGTCCTCGGTCCCCCACTTCGCCAGCGGCGAGCAGACGAGCGAGTTGTGGACCGAGACCGTCACGCCGGTCGAGGGGCAGCAGCGGTTCAGCTCCTCGAGCATCACGCAGCTCGCGACGTTGCCGAGCTCGGTGCCGCCGTAGGCGCGCGGCGTCGTGATGCGGAGCAGACCGAGTGCCGCGGCCTTCTTCACCGCGTCGGCGGGGAACTTCGCGGCCTTGTCCCAGGCCGCCGCGTTCGGCCGGAGCTCGCGCTCGGCGAAGTCCCGGCAGGTCTTGCGGAAGGCCGCGAGTTCGGGGTTGAGTTCGAAGTCGCCGACCTGGGGCGGAGCGCTCGTCGTCGCGTTGCTCATGTCGTGTACTCGTAGAAGCCGCGGCCGCTCTTACGGCCCAGGTATCCGGCGGCGACCATCCGCCGCAGGAGCGGGCAGGCGCGGTACTTGTCGTCGCCCAGACCGTCCTTCAGGACGTCGAGGATGTTCACGCACACGTCGAGTCCGATGAAGTCCGCGAGCTGCAGCGGGCCCATCGGGTGGTTCATCCCGAGCTTCATGATCTCGTCGATGCCCTCGCGGGTGGCGACGCCCTCCATGAGGCAGAACGCGGCCTCGTTGATCATGGGCATCAGCACGCGGTTGCTGATGAAGCCGGGGTAGTCCTGCGCGGCGACCGGCACCTTGCCCAGCCCCTGCGCGGCTCCGAGCACCCAGTTCGTCGTCTCGTCGCTCGTCGCGTGGCCGCGGATCACCTCGACCAGCTTCATCAGCGGGACGGGGTTCATGAAGTGCATGCCGATCACGCGGTCGGCCCGCTTGGTCGCCGCGGCGATCCGCGTGATCGAGATCGAGGACGTGTTGCTCGCGAGGATCGCGTGCGGCGGCGCGCCGCGGTCGGCCTTCTTGAAGATCTCGGCCTTCACGTCGAGGTTCTCGAAGACGGCCTCGACGAGCAGGTCGATGCCGAAGCAGGCGCCTTCGACGTCGGTGCTCTTGCCGATGCGCCCGAGGGTCTCGCTCTTCTGCGCCTCGGTCAGGGTGCCCTTCTTCACGAAGCGGTCGAGGCTCTTCGCGATCGCGTCGATGCCGCGGTGGACCGCGGCGTCGTTCACGTCGCAGAGGACGGTCTGCACGCCATGGGACGCGAAGACCTGGGCGATGCCGTTGCCCATCGTGCCGGCGCCGATGACGGCGACTTTCTTCGGGAGGCTCATGAGGGACTTTCTCTCTCGAGGATGCGGATGCCGTTCAGTTCTCGATCTCGATCGCCATCGCGACCGCGTTGCCGCCGCCGAGGCAGAGGCTCGCCAGGCCGCGCGACAGCCCGCGATCGCGGAGCGCGAAGAGCAGCGTCGTGAGGATGCGCGCACCGGAGCAGCCGATCGGGTGCCCGAGCGCAACAGCACCGCCGTTCACGTTGACCTTCGCGGGATCGAGATCGAGCACGCGATTCAGCGCGACCGTCTGCACCGCGAAGGCCTCGTTCAGCTCGACGAGGTCGTACTGCGCGGGCCGCAGCTTCGTGATCGCGCAGAGCTTCTTCACCGCCATCTCCGGGGCCATCATCACCCACTCGGGCGCCATGCCGCCGGTCGCGTAGCCGGTGATCGTCGCCAGCGGGCGGAGACCGCGGCGCTTCGCCTCGTCGGCGTCCATCACGACCAATGCCGCAGCGCCGTCGTTGATCGTCGACGCGTTGCCGGGGGTGACCGTGCCGCCCTCGGGCTTGAACGCGGGCTTCAGCTTCGCGAGGCCGTCCAGGGTCGTGTCGCCGCGCGGCCCCTCGTCCTTCTCGATCCGCGTGACGTTCCCCTTCCGGTCCTTCTGTTCGATCGCGAAGCGCTCCGCGCCGAACTTGCCCGCCGTCTCCGCGGCGACCGCGCGCTGGTGGCTCTGCAGCGACCAGGCGTCCTGCTGCGCGCGCGAGATCTCGTACTTCTCGGCGACGAGCTCGCCGGTGATCCCCATGTGCACGTCCTTGTAGGGATCCCAGAGACCGTCGTGGCTCCTCCCGTCGAGCAGCTTGCCGTGGCCGAGCCGCTGCCCCCCGCGCGCCTGCGGCAGGTAGTAGGGGACGTTCGTCATCGACTCCATGCCACCCGCGACGATCACCTTCGCGTCGCCCGCCTTGATCGCCTGCGCGGCGAGCATCACCGCCTTCAGGCCCGAGCCGCAGACCTTGTTGATCGTCAGGGCCCCCACCGAGTCGGGGATGCCGGCCCCGCGCAACGCCTGCCGCGCCGGCGCCTGCCCGATGCCCGCGCTCAGCACGTTCCCGAGGATCACCTCCTCGATCGCGTCGGCGGGCAGCTGCGCCCTCGCGAGTGCCTCCTTGATCGCGATGGCGCCGAGTTGCGGTGCAGAGAATGCCGCGAGTGCACCCTGGAACTTGCCGATCGGGGTGCGGCACGCGGCGACGATGACTGGCTTGCCCATGAGAATTCGGCGGAGCTCGAAGGGGGACGAATCCAGGGGCCCGCCGCGAGTTTCGGCCTCGCGAGCGAGGTGGTGCGTGCTCGCGCGGCGAGCGAGGCATTCTGAGTTCGGGGGCAAGGGGAGTCAACGCGCGGGGAAGGGGGCTACGCGCGCTCGACAGTCAAGCGGCACGATCAAGACCTTTCCAGGCACGCATTTCCATCGACCGCCATTCTTCGATGTCCCCATCCGGTCCGACAACCATCCATCCGCTCTCCATCGCGGAAACTTCGCCACCTCAGGAGAATTCGGTTGACGCGATTCCACCGATGCATCCGAGTGGCTCTGGAGACTGGACAACGTCCTCCACTCGAAAGACGCTTCCGGTCTGCTTGGATCATCGAGCTCTCGCTGGATCCCTAGCCACGACCACCCCCTCACGTGCGCCCGAGTACTTCGGCCCCTCCCTTGAGTAGACTGTCCCATGCATGCCGTCGGCCGAGCGCACTTCCAACCTTGCTCCTCTTCGCGTTACGCGCGATCCTCCGCCCAACCAACCGGGGCTGTACCTCGCCACGCTCGCTTGCCCGATTGGAGACCCCCAAACCGCTGTTCCCACCATCGTCGGAGACCTGGTCCGACTGTCCGCTGCCGAGCTGTACGAGGCAAGCGTCTACCGCGTTGGAGTGTCACCCGCCCTGCATCCGCGCCTCATGCTGCATGGAAGTCGCTCAAGACCACACCTACCCACCGCTTTCACAAGTGATCAATCATTCGAAGTACGCGACGCGTGCCGCAGGCTAACAGCTCTACCGCTCGCTCTGTTCTCACCACCTTTGTATATTGGTATCGCATCCAAGCAATCGATCGCCGACCGCATAGACCAGCACTTTGACGACTACAGTCGAGCCGAGGGGCCAGCGACGTTCGGCGGCAGGCTGGCGACTCTAGGCATTGCTTGGGCGAATGTCCATTTCGCTTGGATTGTGGCTCGCAACGCCGTTGAAGTTCGCGCTCTACCCTCAGCTGAACGAACACTTCAATCATTACTTCGCCCCATACTCTCAGAGAGGTAGCCATGTCCGATCGTCGCCGAGTCAAGTCCGAGCAGTTTAGCGTGCAGCGGAGCGGTTGCTTTGGTTCGTTCACACTAAAGCCAAATGAGCGGCAATGCGTTTTCCACCTCTCTACGGTCTTCCGAGTCGCGGACCTTACGCACTTGTTCACCGCAAAGGAGGTGCTTCGCGATTCAGAAATCGACTTCGACACGATGATTCAGCGGGATATTGTTCCCGACCACGTCGAAGATATCGCCCAATATCTTCGCTCTGAGACTCCCAACGTCCGGTTCTTTCCACCCCTTCTTGCAGCGATCGTTCCCGCGACGGACCGAGCCATTGCCGGTTCCTATCCCACATCTGACTGGCGCGTGCTCAATGACAATGGCGAGGAGACACTGGAGATTACGTGGGGAAACGTCATGCGCCTCCGCCTAGCTGTCCCGCTTGCCAACGAGAACCATCGAGCATCCGAACTTCGCGACGCCACTACGCAGACGCGGTACGAGTATCTGCCGCACCTGGCTAGCCTTGCTCTGAATCCGGACGCCGCGAAACTCGTGGTTGTTGATGGTCAACACCGCGTTCGCGCCATTCGCACCCTCTACGAGCGCCAGCCCGATCAGGCAATAGTTCAAGCCCTCACACTTCCGTGCTGCGTGTTCTGGGCTCCATATGCAGTTGCCGAGGGCCCGGGTCACGGCAAGCCGGTGATCGAAGCACTTAGGCGTGTGTTCGTCGATGTGAATAACAAGGCAAAGCAAGTCAGCGGGCACTTTCGAATTCTCCTCGACGATGATCGGCTCGTAAGCCTGGCAATCCGCTCGTTCTGCGAACTCATGCGCCGAGAGGGCGAACTTCAGTTCGTCGAGTGGAATCAACACTCAGACGCCAAGGCCTATCAGCTCTCCTCATACTCGAAGATTGCCAGCATCGGTATCATGGAGTCTGCGCTGCTGGATTCGCAAGCCAGTCGAGTGCTGTCTCGGCGAGATAACTACATCGTTCAGCGGTTGACTCGATTCCTTTCAGGTCTCTACCCTGAATCTCTGCCCACTCCTGAGTCCGGCGGCTCATCAGATCCGACGCTCGTAGTCGACGACTGGGATTCCGTAATCCCCAGTCACTTCCGGCGCGCTGTCAAGGAGTCCCTTGCTCAAGTGCTCGCGCCTACGCTTCGCGTACTATTCACCCGACTTCACCCGTATAGACTCTCCATCGAGCTGATAAGGGCGTGCGCCGCTGAGTTCCGAGAGAAGAAGCTCGAAGTGTATGACCTGGCTGTGGAATCCCTCGCAACTCTTGAGGAGTCGGACGTTCAATCCGTTCGCGTTGCGCGGCGAGAGGTCGAAAACCAGATCCGCGAGCGACTTCAGGATGTCGAGGATCTCAGCATGAACATCTATAGAACTCAGCTCTTCGCACAAGGCTACATTGCAGCCTTCCTTTACTTCGTCGATCGACTCCTGCACCACGGCTCGCCTCTACGTCCGGAACCCCTGGCTGGCCTGTTTGTTGAGCATCTCAATTCGACGGTCTTCGCGCGAGGCGACACGTTGCTCGGGCCCGGGCTCCCCTGGCTTGAGTCCCAGGTGACCCAGAACGGAGCCATCATCAAGAAGAAGACAACGGCGCGGGCCATCGCTAGGCTTCTCTTGGCACCATTCGGCAGGACCACTCATGCGTCTCAGGTGGCCGCGCAAGCCCAGACTGAATCTTCGGCGGCCCTGGTGGACGCTCTCAAGGAACTCGGGAATGACGCCGCAGGGGCGTATATTGCGGAGATGCGCCGTAGTCGAGTGGCTGCCTTTCTTGACGGCATTGACTACGACCAGACGCTGGACGAAAGCGAGCGTAGCGCCTTGCTCAAGCTCCGGCAGATAGCCGGCGGCGCCGAAGAATCCGTCGATGGAATGTCGCGGGCCCAGGCACTAGGTGAGTTGCAATCAAAGGCCGAGCAGATAGTCATGATTCGCGCGCGTCCCGTTCTCAGGGACCTGAAGAACGCGCTTGGTTATGCGCCTCGCAATGTTGCTCAGGAGTTCGGCGTCGATCTCGGCGAAGATGATTAGACATGGACTTTTGTCTGATAGTGACTCAATCAGACATAAGCAATCTTGAAGGCCTTCGAATTCAGTTCACCGCGTCTGCGGTGATGACGTGGAGCTTCGCTTTTCTCGGCGAGAAGGACTGGTTCGAGGAGCTTGTGTCAACTCTACGCCCGAGGTCCGCGATCTATCTCGGGCTTGCTGACGAGAGCGCATTACACGGCTCAGACTTGGCAATCGCGCTTTGCGGCACATCGGAACTTGCGCGTAATATGAGCTTTGTATTAGCCCGCGGCACCGGATGGGCTAAGTACAGCTTCTCCGAGCTCCGCTCGCTCGCGGCGGACGCCCGATCCCGCGTGCTGCTTGATGCCATGGTCGCCGTCGATGCAGGCTCGGGATATCTTGTCCCGAGCATTGTGACGTCAAATGGACAATGGGGCCCCGAGGTCGAGGCCCTTAGCGAGGCGGCCCGCTCTGTATTCGCTCGGCTTCGGGCGGAACCCAACTGCGTGCAGCACTTGAGAATGGCGCAACCTTCGCGAGCCGTTGTCGGAGGAGCGATTTGCGACGTGCTCACACTCATGCAACGGGCCCGCTCCGTGACTAGGGCTTCCACACACGATCACAGCAGGGGGAATGAGAGCCCACACGATCCGCACCATGCGTTGTGGGCACTCGTGGAGAAACTTGCAGATCAATCGGGCAGCACTGCCATATCTGATCGCTTGATTATATGGTCTTCCATATACTGGGTCCTGGCGGAAGACACGCTCCGGGAGTCCCCCGAGAGGGCAACCCTGGCATTCCTATACTTTTTCCGAGCCTATGAAGAGTTTCTCTACGCGCACGCGGAGCGAGATGGGCTGGTGGCGCTGGACCACACTGGCGAATGGCGCTGGACTACACAAGCCCCCACTGCGTCGGCCCATATCACGATACACGCACTTGAGTTGGCTTTCGCGGAATCCGGAAATCCATTGTTTGGAAAACAACAGTCCCATGATATGGCAGCCATTCGACGGCTTCGTAACGCATGCGTACTTGCGCATGGCCACGTGACTGCATGCGAGCGAGTTGTGAACGAGTCCGCAAGACTCCTTGACCAAGTGATGCGTCGCCGGTCTAGCAATCACTTGTTGCACTACAGGAAGACATTTCGAGCGGGGGCGCTCTGGCAAACGCTTCTTGTTACCGCGGGACGGTTCTTGTGCAGAGACTGGGGTTTGACCGAGCGAGAATAGGACGCCTCCGGGATTAGTCAGGCTTCCGTTACGTCGCGGCTCAGGCCTTCTTGGTAGCGCATCGTAGATAGCTTGCCAAAAACTCCTTCGATCGCGCTTGCCTGGGTATTATGACTCCATGATAGACGGAGGATTGACCCGGTGCGCTCAGCCTCGTAGCCCATGGCGCTGAACACATGGCTCGGGGCCCGGCTGCTTGAGGTGCAAGCGGACCCGTTCGAAATCGCCACGTAATCACGAAGCGCCACCATGGCCGCCTCACCGTCTAGCCCTGGGATCTCGACCGTGATGATCGATTCCACACTGCGCGCCTCGTCTCCGACGACCCTTGCTCCCAATGCGAGGAGAACGCGTCGCAGGCTCTGCCTTGCCGCCTGATTCGCGAGGGACCTAGACTGCCGGCTTGCAACGCACATCTCGATCGCTTTTCCGAGCCCGGCAATAATCGCCACGGGCAGGGTCCCTGGTCGCAGGCCCCGCTCCTGCCCACCCCCAAACATGATTGGCGCTAGCGGCGGGTCCTCCCATGCACGCCGCCGCATAACAAGAGAACCCACGCCTTTCGGCCCAAAAACCTTGTGCCCGCTGATACTCAGTAGGTCGATCCGTGAATGCTCTATGTGTGTGACCTTGCCAAGCGCCTGTGCAGCGTCCACATGTAGATACGCCTCATGAGCTCTCAGCGCCTCCGAGCACTCCTGGATTGGCTGAATGACTCCCGTCTCGTTGTTGACGCTCATGATGGAAACCAGCAAAGTGTCGCGGCGGACGCGCGCGACAAGTGCTTTGGGGTCCACCCATCCACCGCTATTGGGTGGAACGAGCGTCACCTCGAACCCTCTTCTGGATGCCAAGTGCCGCAGAGGTTCGAGGACTGACTTGTGCTCGATCTCCGTCGAGACGATGTGTTTGCGCCCTGTCCGCTCACCCTCATCGGCAAGCCCCAGGATTGCGAGGTTGTTCGACTCGGTAGCACCGCTCGTGAAGATCACCTCGCTCGGGTCGCACGCCACGGCTTCCGCAATCTGTTCGCGCGCTCGCTCGACGCCACGCTTGGCCGCGGCCCCAAACAAGTGGCGGCTCCCCGCGTTGCCGAACTCCTCCACCATGTAGTGGTTGACGACTTCAAGTACCTCAGGATCGACAGGGGTGGTGGCTGCGCAGTCGAGGTAGATGACCATGGGATGACCGCCTAACTGGCCGATCCCCGCCAGCGCAGAGGCGCGCGCGCGGGGCACGCTGGACGATCGGCCCCGGAGCCTCGAGTCGCAAGAGTTTGTTTCCGAGTTGACAAACCCTGCCGACCCGGAGACAAGGCGCGACGCCCCAACCGAGCCCGCCATGAAGGCCGCCTTCGAGTACCACTTCCCCGCCATCCGCGGAGTCCAGGCCGGACGCGAGTACTACGTCTCGATGTGCCCGCTCCACCTCATCCCGAGGATCTTCCTTTTCAACGAGGAGGAGCTGCTGCCCGAACTCCGGGCGCAGCGGGTGCTGAACAAGGCGCGGCTGCCCGAGCTGTCGCGGTACATCCTCGAGAACCCGTCGAACTACATCTTCTCGGCGATCACGGCGTCGATCGACGGGGACGTTCGCTTCGACGCAATGGGTGGCGACGACGGGGCTGACCGGATCGGCATGCTGCGCGTCGCCATGTCCGCGAAGTTCCTGATCAACGACGGGCAGCACCGGCGGGCGGCGATCGAGGTGGCGCTGAAGGAGAACCCCGAGCTCGGTCGCGAGAGCATCGCGGTGGTCTTCTTCCTCGATGTCGGACTCAAGCGCTGCCAGCAGATGTTCGCGGACCTGAACCGGCATGCGATCCGGGCGACGCGATCGCTCGGCATCCTCTACGACCACCGCGACGAGCGGAGCAACATCGCGAAGGAGGTCCTGAAGCGGACCGAGACCTTCCAGGAGGTCGTGGAGTACGAGCCCTCCACTCTCTCGCCGAAGTCGCGCAAGCTCTTCACCCTCAGCGCGATCTACACGGCGGTGCACGCGCTGATCCACGGCGTGGAAAAGCCGACCGAGGAGGTCGCGGCCTTCGCGATCGACTTCTGGGACACGATCGCCAAGCAGTTCCCCGAGTGGGAAGCGGTTCGCCTGCGCCGGATGCCGGCCGGTGAGGTTCGCGCGGAGTTCATCCACTCACACGGCATCGCGCTCCATGCACTCGCCCGCGTCGGCAACCACTTCCTGCGCGAGGACACGAAGAACTGGAAGAAAATCCTCACCCGGGTCCGCGGTCTCGACTGGTCGAGGCACAACGCAAAGCTCTGGGAAGGGCGCGCCCTCAGCGGCGGGCGCGTCTCCAAATCGGGCAACCACGTCGCACTCACGACGGCCGCGATCAAGAAGCACCTCGGGCTGCCGCTGTCGGCCGAGGAGCAACGGGCGGAGACAGCGTTCCAAGCCAGCGGGAGGACCAAGAAGCATGACATCGAACGGGAAACCACAAGCTGACTCGGCGTTCACCGAGCTCGGGCTGCAAGCGACCATCGACGCGCTGGTCGAGGAGGTCCAGGCGCTCTACCTGGTGGATTCGATCCCCTGGGTGGTCGGCTACAGCGGAGGCAAGGACTCGACGGCCACGCTCCAACTCGTGTGGCTGGCCCTTCAACGACTGCCCGCCGAGAAGCGCCACAAGCCGGTGCACGTGATCTCCACCGACACTCTCGTGGAGAACCCGGTCGTCTCTCGCTGGGTCACGCGCTCGCTCCAGAAGATCAACGAGAGCGGCGAATCACAGGGTCTCCCGATCCGCAGCCATCAGCTCACGCCCCAAGTGCAGGACACCTTCTGGGTGAACCTGATCGGCCGCGGCTATCCCGTCCCCGGCGCGAAGTTCCGGTGGTGCACGGAGCGGATGAAGATCAAGCCGGCGAACCGCTTCATCTCCGGCGTCGTCAAGCAGAGCGGCGAGGCGATCGTCGTGCTGGGGACGCGCAAGGCGGAGAGCAGCAAGCGCAAGCACCGGATGACGAAGCTCGAGCTCCAGCGCGTCCGGGATCGGCTGAGCCCGAACCTCAGCCTCCCCAACTCCCTCGTCTATTCGCCGATCGAGGACTGGTCGAACGACGACGTATGGATCTTCCTCATGCAGGTGAAGAACCCGTGGGGCTACAACAACAAGGACCTGCTGACGATGTACCAGGGCGCCTCCGCCGACGGCGAGTGCCCGCTGGTCCTCGACACGAGCACGCCGAGTTGCGGCGACAGCCGGTTCGGGTGTTGGGTCTGCACGCTCGTGGAGGAGGACAAGTCGATGTCCGCGATGGTGCGGAACGACGAGGAGAAGCACTGGATGCGCCCGCTGCTCCACCTGCGGAACAAGCTCAAGTCGGCTGATCGCTCCACCCGCGACTTCCGGCGCATGTCCGGGCAGGTTCAGCTCTTCCACGGCGAACCGATCCCTGGCCCCTACAAGCAGGCGGCGCGCGAGCAGTGGGTGAAAGACCTTCTCGAGGTTCAAGAGTGGGTCCGGACCAACGGCCCCGAGTACGTGCGCGACATCGAGCTCATCACGATGGCGGAGCTGCACGAGATCCGTCGGATCTGGGTCGTCGAGAAGCACGAGTTCGAGGACTCGCTCCCGAGCATCTACAAGGACGTCACCGGCCGACCGTTCCCGGGCGGACGCCTGCGTGAGCACAGCGCGTTCGGAGCCGAGGAGGTGCAGATCCTGCGCGAGGCATGCGCGGGCGACGAGCTGCACTTCGAACTCGTGAGGGAGCTGCTCTCAACGGAGCAGGAGTATCGGACCATGGCTCGACGGGCCGGTCTCTTCGAACAGCTCGAGAAGGCGATCCGCCGCGGCTTCTACGAGGACGCGGAGGACGCCAAGGGGCGCGCGACGCGCCGGGCGGCCCTCAAGGAGTCCAATCCACAAGCGGCATCGCTTCCCCTGAGGACCTCGTGATCCTGGAATCGATCACCCTTCACGACTTCGGCGTCTATCGCGGGCGGCAGGAGATGATCCTCGACCCGCCCGACCCCAAGCGGCCGATCACGCTCATCGGAGGGCTGAACGGCGGAGGCAAGACAACTTTGTTGGCCGGGCTCCAGTTGGCGCTCTTCGGCAGGAACTCCGACGTCTGGCGAGGCGACGCACGGAACTACGAGCAGTATCTCGCGAGCTCGATCAACCGCGCCGCCGACCCCGAGGAAGGAGCAGGTCTCGAACTCCAGTTCCGCCAGATCGTGGGCGGCGAGGAGGAGTCATTCCGCGTGCTTCGCTACTGGCGCCAGCATGGTTCGAGCATCAAGGAGAGCGTCGACGTGAATCGCGGCGAGGAGGTCGATCGCGTACTCGCCGAGAGCTGGGCCGAGTGGGTCGAGGACATCGTTCCCACGCGGATTGCACCCCTCTTCTTCTTCGACGGCGAACGCATCGAGCAACTGGCAGACACCACCCGCTCGTCCGAGATGCTCCGCACGGCCGTGCATTCCCTGCTCGGGCTCGACCTCGTCGATCAACTGCAGACCGACCTCAGGGTGTTCGAGCGGCGCAAGGCCAAGGAGGCACCCGAGTCCGAGGACCTGCGGGAGCTCGAGGCAAGCGAACAACGCGTGACGGAGTGCGACAGCGGCCTCCAGCGACTTACCGCCGAGCGCGCATCGCTCCAGAACGACCTCGACCGACTTCGGAAGCGACATGCGGACGCCGAGGACCTTCTGCGCAGGAACGGGGGCGCCCTGTTCGAGCGACGCCATGAGATCGAGGCGGCCCGAAACGAACATCTCGCGGGGATCGCCGGCCTCGAAGAGGAATTGCGGTCACTGGCCGCCGGCGCACTACCGCTCCTGCTCGTCGCTGACCTGATCGCCGAGATCGATCGCGCGACTCACGAGGAGAGCAGCCGGGGGCTTGCGGCAGAGCTCGAAGGCGTGCTCACCACCCGGGATGAGCAGGTCGTCGAATGGGTGAGAGAGCTCGGTGCGGCGACCTCGGTTGTGAAGTCCTTGAGTGAGCGACTGCGACAGGACCGTGAAGGACGTGCAAACCCCGGCGACGCTTCGCCAAAGCTCGCCTTCGATCGACCGGTTGCAGCAAGGGCCCATGCGCTCCACGCGCACGTCCTGCCGACCGAGTCCGCACGCGCAACCGCCATCCTCGGGAAGCTCTCGGCAGTCCAGCACGAACTCGATGGCATCGAGCGCAAGCTCGCGGGCCTGCCCGACGAGGACACGATCGCGCCACTCCTGAGCGCGCGTGAGGAGATCGTGCGGGACATCGACCAGCGGTCCGCCGACCTTGCGCGCAAGGACCTGGAGATCGAACACGCGAGGCGACTGTTCGACGAAGCGACGCGCGCGCGCGACGCGCTCCAGCAGACACACGCCAGCGAGCTCATGGAGCGCGAGGACCTGGCGCGGATCCTCAAGCACTCGCACCGCGTCCGATCCACGCTCGACGGATTCCGCAGCGGGATCCTGAAGCGCCACGTGGCAAAGCTCGAACGCCTGGTTCTCGAGAGCTTCACCAGCCTGATGCGCAAGCAGTTCCTCGTGCACGACCTGCGAATCGATCCTGTCACGTTCCGCATCGAACTGCTCTCCGAGTCGAAGGGCACGATCCCGCCCGACGCACTCTCTGCCGGCGAGCGGCAGTTGCTCGCGATCTCGCTCCTCTGGGGGCTGAGCCGGGCATCCGGACGCCCACTGCCCGCGGTGATCGACACCCCTCTCGGCCGCCTCGACGGCACCCATCGCCGGAACCTGGTCGAGCGCTACTTCCCCTTCGCGAGCCATCAGGTCCTCCTCCTCTCGACAGACGAGGAGATCGACGCCGAGTTCTACGCACAGCTCGAACCCTTCATCGGTCGAAGCTACCGGCTCGAATTCGACGATCGCTCGCAGACCACCACGATCCGCGACGGCTACTTCTGGTGAGCTTGCCCATGTTCCTGGAACCAGTGACCGTCTCCCAACGCGGCAAA
>JADLHO010000023.1 GCA_020848735.1 Planctomycetota bacterium
GACCTGAACTTCGGCTGTCCCGTGCCGAAGGTCCTCGGACGTTGTCGTGGCGGCTACCTGCTGGGCACGCCCGCGCGCGCGCTCGAGGTCGTGGAGCGCGTGCTCGACGCGGTCGCCGGCGATCGGCCCGTGACGGTCAAGCTGCGGCGCGGGCTCGACGAGTCCGTCGAGTCGGAGCGCGCGTTCTTCGCGATCCTCGACGGCGCGTTCGCGCGTGGCGTGAGCGCCGCGACCGTCCATCCTCGCACCGTGCGCCAACGCTACGTGGGGGCGTCGGATTGGCGCTTCCTTCGCCGCGTGCGCGAACACGTCGGCACGCACACGTTGCTCGGCAGCGGCGATCTCTTCGCGCCCCACGACATCCTGCGCATGCTCCGCGAGACCCGCGTCGACGGCGTGACCGTCGCCCGCGGCGCGATCGGCAACCCGTGGATCTTCCGCCAGTACGCCGCCCTCGCCGCCGGACGCGAGCCCGTCGCACCGACGGTCGCGGAGCAGCGTGAAGTGATCGCGTGCCATGTCGCCGCCCTGCTGCGCCTCCACGGCGATCGTCGGGGCTTCCAGCGCGCACGAACCCAGGCCGTCCACTACGCCGCGGTGCACCCCGAACCGGTGGCCGTGCGCGATGCGTTCGTCGCGGCGCGCGAGCCCGGCGATCTCGAGCGCGTGCTCGAAGTCCATTACCCCGCCTCGCGTGCGCACGAGCGTTCGAGCGGGCTCGCTGCGCTCGGGCTCAGCGCACAGCGCGTGCGCGAGAGCTACGGTGCGGACGCCGACGAGGACGACGCGTCGTCGAGCTGTGATCCCGGGGCGAGTCGAACTCCACGTCGGCAGAGCCGTGCGCCGGCTGCCGCGACCAATCCCCAGCAATTGCCGTGAATCTCCTCCTGATCAGCAACTCCACGCAATTCGGCGGCGGCTATCTCGAGCACTGCCGGGATGCCCTCGTCACGTTGTTCGGTCCCGCACCGCGACGGCTGCTCTTCGTGCCCTTCGCGCTCGCCGACCATGACGCCTACGCGGCCAAGGCCAGCGCGGCGTTCGTTGCGATGGGCTACGTCTGCCGCAGCCTGCACGAGTTCCGCGATCCGACCGCGGCGCTGGCCGATGCCGACGGGATCTTCGTCGGTGGCGGCAACACGTTCCGCCTGCTCGACCAACTGCAGCGACGCGGCCTCGTCGATCCTCTGCGTGCGCGGGTGCGCGACGGGATGCCCTACGCGGGCGCGAGCGCCGGGACGAACGTCGCGTGTCCCACGATCAGGACGACGAACGACATGCCGATCGTGATGCCCGCGAGTTTCACGGCGCTCGCGCTCGTGCCCTTCCAGATCAACCCTCACTACCTCGATCCCGATCCGGGCTCGCGCCACATGGGCGAGACGCGGGAGCAGCGGATCCGCGAGTTCCACGAAGAGAACCACGCCGCGGTGCTCGGGCTGCGCGAGGGCGGCATGCTGAGGATCGAAGGCGGAAGTGCCACCTTGCTCGGACCGCACGCGATGCGCCTGTTCCGGCGCGGAGAGAACCCGCGGGAGATCGCGCCGGGCACATCGCTGTCCTTCCTCCTCTGAACGCAGTGGTGCCGCGTGCTGCGAAGGATTGCCGATGGCCGTCCGCAATGGCGATGCGTCCAAGCGTCAAGGTTCGGGATCGCGCGGATCCCTCGTGAGACTGTGTGCCGGGAGCGCGTCGGACTGAGCTATCCTCCACGGCGCGGGCAGACGCTCGGTCTCGCTTCGATGGGCGAATGGAGCCTCTCGGATCGTGAGTCGATGCGCGTCGCCACGTCTCTCTGCATCTCCCCTTCCCCATCTCCAACGAGAACCACGATGACCTCTCTCTCCGCACTGCGCGCGATCGCGGTGGCGACTGCTCTGGCGGGCGCCGCGACTGCCCAGGTGCAGTGCTTCGAACCCAGCTTCGGCGCCTTCCTCGGCACCGGCGACGACACGCTCTTCCCGATCCAGCCGATCGGCTTCGCCTTCCAACTCGGTGCGAGCAGCTACACCGACATGCACATCAGCACGAACGGGAAGCTGTACCTGTCCAATGCCGGCGTGCCTGCTCCAGGTTCCAACGGTTGCTGCACGGGCACGGCGTCCGGTCTCGTCAGCGGCGCTCCCACGATCGCGCCCTGGTGGCATGACCTGGACGTCTCCACGCCGGGCGGCGTCTACGTGAACCGCCTGAGCAGCCCGACGCGCACCGTGATCACCTGGGATCAGACGCTCGAGTTCGGGAATGCCACGCGCATGACCTTCCAGGTGCAGCTCTACGGCAGCGGCGAGGTGGTCTTCTACTACACCGCGAACACCCTGGTTCGGACCTCGGGCGACTGCCTGGCCGGTCTCTCGCCGGGTGGAGCCGTGGCGGATCCGGGCCAGACCGACCTCTCGGCGGGTGCGACGACGAGCGTGCCGACCGTCTACCAGCTCTTCAACAGCAGCAGCTCGCCCTTCGACCTCGGCAACCAGGGCGTCGTCTTCGCTCCGAACCTCGGCGGTGGCTACGACGTGAGCGCTGCCCCGTGCATCCCGGCCTCGACCCTGTCCTACGGGGCAGGTTGCGCGCCCGGCCCGTGCGCGGCCTATGAGCTGTTCACGGCAGGCATCGACGTCAACGGCTCCGACCTCGTGTTCACGCCGAATGCGAACGGGGGTTACGACGTGACCGCCGCCACCGGCCTCTTCGACAGCAACCTCGGCACCGATCTGGTCGCCGATGACGACTCGTTGCACGTCAACAACGCGCTGGGCTTCAGCTTCCCCTACTGCGGGACCAGCACGAGCGCGATCGACGTGTGCTCGAACGGCTTCGTGTGGCTGCAGACCGGCGCCAGCGTCAGCGCGGACTTCTCCGAGTCCGTGTCCGAGCTCGTCACGCTGCCGGATCGCATCGCGGTCCTCTGGGACGACTACGACGCCAGCACCGCAGGCACCGTCCACTTCAACGCGGTCAGCGGCAAGGCGATCGTCACCTGGAACGGCGTCACCGAGTTCAGCGCGGCCAACGCCAACACCTTCCAGCTCCAGCTCTTCCCGGATGGCCACTTCGTCATCTCGGTCAGCAGCGTCGTGAACGCGGATGCCCTGATCGGCTACGCCGCGGGCGCGCCGGGCACGGGTTATGCCGCGGACCTCTCCGCGACTCCGTTCTACACGGGGGCGCAGGGCCCCGCGGTGAGGCTCGCGGCCCAGTCGGGCTCGCGTCCGATCATCGGCGGCAACTTCAACGTCGACGTCACGAACCTCCCGGGCAGCACGGCCCACGTCGCGTGGATGTTCGGCTTCGCGCAGGCGAGCTTCGATCTCACGCCCTACGGCATTCCCAACTGCGCCCTGCTGCACACGAACGAGGCCTTCTGGTTCGGTCAGGCGGCGAGTTCGCCGAGCGCGACGATGACCCTCGCGATCCCGCCGATCGGCGCGCTCGCGGGTGCGGTCCTGCAGTCGCAGGTGCTCGTGCTCGACGCGAACCCGCTGCTGATCTCGGGCAGCAACGGGCTCTCGCTCACCTTCGGCGGCTTCTGATCGCGGAGCGACGCGCAGGGTCGTCCGCCCCGTCGCGACCACGCTCGCCCCGACAAGCTCACGACCGCGCGGCGTTTCTCGCCGCGCGGTCGCTTCGTTTCGGTCCCGATCCGGGACTCCGCGCAGGCCCGCGGTATCCGCAGTTGCGCATGCGATGCCGGCTTCTCCGCATGCGTCGCGACACCTTGATGCAGATTGCGCGGCGATTCGCTCCCGGAGCCACAGATCCCACGATCCGTGCCACAGGCGAAGCCTGTTCGGCTCGGAACCGCGAGCTATCCTCTCCTGCCTCCACTGGTCCGCGCGAGGTGCAGCGACACCTTCCTCCGTCGCCGCGCATGCCTCGCGTGAGACGCTCGACTCCTTCCCACAAGGTCCCCCGAGATCATGAGTTCCTTCTCTGCGCTCCGCGCCGCGGCACTCGCCGTCGCGCTGACCGGGCTCGCATCCGCCCAGATCACCTGCTTCGAGCCGAACTTCGGCACGTCGCTCGGCACCGGCGACGACACGCTGTTCCCCATCCAGTCGCTCGGCTTCGCGTTCCCGCTCGGCGCCTCGACCTACACCGACATCCACGTCTCGACGAACGGGTTCGCCTACCTCTCGAACGCCGGTGTCCCGGCACCTGGTGGTTCGGGTTGCTGCACCGGCTCCGCGTCCGGGCTGGTCGGCGGGACTCCGCGTGTCGCCACGCTCTGGCACGACCTCAACGTGACGAGCCCCGGGGCGGTGTACCTCAACCTGCTCTCGAGCCCGACGCGCGCGGTGATCACCTGGGATCAGACGCTCGAGTTCGGTGACGGCACGAACACGCGCTTCACGGCGCAGGCCCAGCTCTACCAGACGGGCGAAGTCGTCTTCTACTACAGCGCGAACAGCGCGGTGCGCACCAGCGGCGACTGCCTCGTCGGCCTCTCGCCGGGCGGCGCCGTCGCGGACCCGGGTGCAACGAACCTCTCCGCGGGTGGTTCGACGACCGTGCCGACGGTCTACGAGATCTTCAACAACAGCACCGCGCTCTTCGACCTCGCGAACAACGGCGTCGTCTTCGCGCCGAACGCCGGCGGTGGCTACGACATCTTCGCGGCACCCTGCATCCCCGCCAGCAGCTCGCCGTACGGCGCCGGTTGCTCCGCGGGTCCCTGCGCTGCCTATGAGCAGTTCACGGCGGGCATCGACGTCGCCAGCACCGACCTCGTCTTCACGCCGAACGGCAACGGCGGCTACGTCGTGACGAGCGCGACGGGCAGCTACGACACGAACACCGGTACGGCCTTCGTCGGCGCCGGCGATGACGACCTCTTCGTCAACAACGCGCTGGGCTTCAGTTTCCCCTACTGCGGGACGAGCACGAGCGCGATCGACGTCTGCACGAACGGCTTCGTGTGGCTGCAGACCGGTTCCAGCGTCAGCGCGGACTTCTCCGAGTCGACGGCCGAGCTTCTCACGCTGCAGGACCGCATCGCCGTCAACTGGGACGACTTCAACTTCACGGGCGGCGGCACGCTGAGTTTCAACGCGCTGCCCGGCAAGGCGCTCGTCACCTGGGACGGCGTGCCCGAGTTCAGCACTACGAACCTCAACACGTTCCAGCTCCAGCTCTTCCCGAGCGGCGTGTTCATCATCTCCCTGCCGACGCTCGCGAACCTCGACGCCGTGATCGGCTACGCCGCGGGCGCTCCGGGCACCGGCTACGTCGCCGACCTCTCGGCGACCCCGTTCAACACCGGCGCGGCCGGTGTGGCGATCGGCCTCGCGGCGCAGTTCGGCTCGCGTCCGCTGATCAACGCCAACTTCAACGCCGACGTCACGAACGTCCCGGCGGGTTCGAGCGTCATCGCGTGGCTCTTCGGCTTCGCGCAGCAGAGCCTGGACCTGAGCTTCATCGGCGCGCCGAGCTGCTTCCTGCTCAACACCAACGACGCCTTCTGGTTCGGCTACCCGGCCACGGCCGGCGTCACGCCGGTGTCGTTCTTCGTGCCGAACATCCCGGCGCTCTCGGGTGCGCAGCTCCAGTCGCAGGCGGTCACCGTCGGCGCGCCGGGCTCGGTCAACGCCGCGGGCCTGCTCCTCAGCAACGGCCTCACCCTGACGTTCAGCGCCTTCTGATCGCGTCTCGCGACGGAATCGACTGAACCTGGACGGCCGTCCGGTGCGCCTGCACCGGGCGGCCGTCGCGCTTTGGTGCAGCTGAGACCGTGGGACGTGACAGCGCGCGATCCGCCGGCAAGAATCGCCGCCCGTGCCGCGCCGCCTGTTCACGCCCCTCCAGGCGAACCAGACCCTCCCGCTCGTCCGCCGCATCGTCGCCGACATCCTGACCAGGGCACGCGAGCTGCGCGCCCTCGGCGGATCGCACGGCGCCGATCGGGTCGGCGAGATCCAGGACCAGATCGCGCGCCTGGTGAACGAGCTCGAACAGATCGGCTGCCAGTACAAGGACTGGGGCTTCGAGATCGGCCTCGTCGACTTCCCGAGCAAGCTCGACGGCAAGCGCGTGTTGCTGTGCTGGCGCAGCGACGAGGACAGCGTCGCCTTCTATCACGGCGAGCACGACGGCTTCGCGGGGCGGCGGCCCATTCCCGCCGTCCTCCTCGGCGACGAACCGAATGCCGAGCCCGCCGGCGACGCGCTGGCCTGAGAGCCCGACGCGCGCGTGAGCTGGAGGGATCAGTCGCGAAGACAGCTCGCCCGGAGTTCGGCACGGAAGCCCGCCGACTCGAGTGCCGGATCCAGGGCCTGATCGCCGTCGGCGATGACGACGCGGTAGCGCAGTTCGAGCGGCGCATCCGGACTCAGCGCGAACTCTGCGAAGGCCCCGAAGCGTCCGTAGGGGCGCGTCGAGTAGACGACGCGCGCATTCGCGCCCGCCGCGCTGGCGTGCAGAACCTTCACGTCGCGTCCGCCGATGCGCGCACGGACCATCGCCCAGTCGCAGTCGCGCCAGACGTCGTTGCCCGAGTCCTTCGCCCCCGCGCTGCGCTCGTAGCGCGTCGCGTCGGCGTGCGTTGCGACCTCCTCCGCGAGGCGCAGCTGACAGCCCGCATGTTGCGGGTCGCCGCGCAGTTCCACGCGGTGCTCGCTGCCGCACGCGAGCGTCACCACGACGTCGATCACGCGCCGCGCGTCGCCGAGGTCCCAGGCGCTGAGCGTGCGCCGCTCGCGCACGATCGCGTGCCCCGCCTCGTCGCGCCACTCGATCGACGAGCTCTCGTCGGCGACCACCGGGAACGGCGACTCCACGGTGTCGATGCGCCGCTGGTGTCGGCCCTCGACGCAGTGCCAGAAGTCGTGCGTCTCGCCGTCGCAACGCGTCTGGTTCCAACCGACGAAGAGGCCGCGGTGATGCGGGTACGAGCCCCCGAGACCCTTCGTGAGCAGCGTCTCGCCGTCGGCGAGGAAGAGCTGATGGAAGGGCTTGAAGGTCGCGTCGAAGTCCTGCGGATCGAAGGCCGCCGCGAAGCTCCAGACCGCCTTGCCGCGCAGCGCGAGAGTGCGGGCCTCGAGCGGACCGGACCACGCGAAGGGCGCGGCCTCTCGACCATCCGCGACGAACTCGAGCGTGTGCCGCGCCTGTCCGGCCTCCAACGGGTGCGTCGCGACCCAGCGCAGGCGCAGGCGTCCACGGCCGTCCACGCCTCTCGCGAGCACGTCGACGCGGATCGCGCTGCCGTCGTCGAGTCGAGCGAGCGAAGGCGAGGTCTTCGGCACGGGTGCGTCGTCGAGGACGACGTCGACCGGGCCGGCGCTCCGCGCGTCCGTCACCGTCAGCGTGAAGCGCAACGGTGGAGGGGCCGCGACCTCGATGGGCTCCTGAGCTCTCGCCGGTGCCGGTCCGAAGGCGAGCGCGAGCAGGAGCGCCGCGGACCGCGTGCGACGGCCGGGTGCGAGGGCGTGGGACGGGCAACGGCGCGCGGGCATCACGCCACGGATCGTGGCGCGTCCAGCGGGCCGGCTCCAGCGTCGATTCAATCGCCGCGCGCGCGCACGATCTGCTCGGCGGGTTCGACCCAGAAGAGCTCGGGGCTGATCCCGAGCGGACCGGCTTCGGCGCCGCGCAGGCGCGCGTGGAGCAGCACCTGCGTGCGCGGGTGCACGATCACGCTCACCGGTTGCTCCTCCGCGAGCAGCCGCTCGAACTCGCGGTAGCGCGCGATGCGCCCCGGTGCGGTGGACTCGCGGCGTGCGGCGAGGAGCAGCGCCTCGGCGCGCTCGCAACGCCAACCCATGTCGTTGCCCGCGAGCGCGAAGAAGTCGTGAGGGTCGATGATGGCGTCGTGGTACTGCATCCCGAGCAGCGCCTCGAAGTCGTGCTTCGTCTGCCGCGCATACGCGCTCGCGTAGTCGCAGTGGACGAGGACCAGCTCCACTCCCGCGGCCTGGAACGCGGGGACCGCGAACTCGGCGATGCGGCGCAGCATCGGGGCCCCGCTCGGGCAGAGGATCTCGATCCGCAGCGGGCGGCCACCCGGGCCGAACCCGACGCTCGCGAGGAGCGCACGGGCCTCGTCGATCGAGAAGCGCGGCGCCGCGCTCTCGTCGGGGTACTCGGGCGAGCTCGGACGGAACCACCCTCGCGCGACCCTGGCCTGCCCGCCGAAGACCTCGCGCGCGATCGATTCGCGGTCGAAGAGCATGCCGAGTGCGCGGCGGACCTCGGCGCGATCGAGCCCGGGTACGCGACAGTTCCACAGCACCTGCACGTGACCCATGTGGGGCGGGTCGAAGACGAGGACGCGGTAGCGCTCGGCGAGCAGCGGGTCGGACGCGCGGAGCACGGCGAGATCGTCACCGCTGCCGGTGGTGAACCAGTCGATCTCACCGCGCTTCAGCGCGGCGATCCGCGCCGACTCGTCGGGCAGGAAGCGGAGCTGGAAGCCCGCGAGGTTCCACGATCCCGGTCGCGCCGCACGCTGCCAACCGAAGCGATTGACCGTCAACGCGAGGTACTCGTCGAGCGACCAGTCCGGCGAACCGTCGGCGCGCAGCGCGATCGCGTAGGGCCCGGTGCCGGGTCCCGACCAGAGCAGTGCGCTCGCCACGCGCAGCCACTCGTCGTCGAAGGGTTCGGCGGTCGGAGCGCGCGCCCCGACCTCGCGCCGATGGAACGCCGCCTGCACGATGCGGACCTGGGTGCCGAGTCGCAGCGGGAACTCCGGATCGGGCACCGTCGACGTCATCACGAGCGTGCGCTCGCCCTCCACCGTCATCGCGGCGAGCCCCGCGATGGCCTCGCACATGTCGCTCTTCGGTTCGACGCGCGGATCGCGCGCCATGCGCACCGTGAACTCGAGGTCCTCGCGAGTCACCGGAGCTCCGTCGGCGAAGCGGAGTCCGGGGCGCAGCTCGAAGCGCCAGCTGCGCTGCTCCGCGTCGGACTGCCAGGACTCCGCGGCGCAGGGCCGCGGGTCGCCGGTCGCCGGGTCGCGGTCGACGAGCGGTTCGTGGGTGAAGGCGAGCACGAGCCGCACGCCGACGGCATCGCGGGTCGTGAAGACGTTGAGCGAGGGGATCGGCGTCGTCGCGCTCCGCCACGCGTCGCCCTGCGGGTGGACTCGTTGCGGGAGGAGCTCGCCGGTCGTCGCCGATGGGGTCGGCGAGGACCAGACGACGAGCCACCCGAGCGCCAGGAGACCGGCGATCGCGAGCCCGGGGACGACGACGACGAGTCGCATGCGGCGCGGGATGATAGCCGCGGCGCCGTCGCGACCGCGCGCGCGCTCAGCTCTCGACGAAACTGCCCGGCTCCGGGCGATCGACGCTCTCCCGGCGCAGCTTCTCGTAGAGGGCGGTGCGCGAGATCTGGAGGAGCTTCGCGGCCGCCGACTTGTCGCCACCCGTCGATCGCAGCGCGGCGTGGAGCGTGCGGTAGATCGCCTCGTTGAGCGGGATCGCCGGCCAACGCGCCGGATCCGGCGCGGTCGGGGATGCGGAGCTGCGGGGCTGGGCATCGAGCTCGTCGATCACGAGCAGCTCGCCCTCGGTCAGGAGATACGCACGCGCGATGACATGCTCGAGCTCGCGCACGTTGCCCGGCCAGTGACCGCGACGCAGACGCTGTGCGCCCGCGGCATCGAGCGTGACGTGCCGGCCGTGTTCGGCGTTGAGCCGATCGACGAAGTGCCGCGCGAGCAGCTCCACGTCGTCGCCTCGCTCGCGCAGCGGCGGCACGCGGACCGTGCCCGCGGCGATCCGGAAGTAGAGGTCCTCGCGGAACTGGCCCTCGCGGATCATCGCGCCGAGATCCTTGTGGGTCGCACTCACGAGCCGCACGTCGATCGCGATCGGCTCGCGGCCACCGACGCGCCGGATCGTGCGCTCCTGGAGCGCGCGCAGCAGCTTGCTCTGCATCGCCGGCGGCATGTCCCCGACCTCGTCGAGGAACAGCGTGCCGCCGTTCGCGAGTTCGAGGAGTCCCGCGCGCGCGGCGTCGGCGCCGGTGAACGCACCCTTCTCGTGGCCGAAGAGCTCGCTCTCCATCAACTCGGCGGGGATCGCCGAGCAGTTCTCGGAGACGAAGGGTCCGGCGGCGCGCGGGCTGCCGTCGTGCAAGGCACGTGCGACCAGCTCCTTGCCGGTGCCCGTCTCACCGGTGACGAGCACGGCGAGCTCGCTCCGGCTGAAGCGATCGATCTGGCGCCGCAGCTCGAGCATCACCGGGCTCTTGCCGACGAACTCGCCGCGCTTGCCGCGGCTGAGACGACGCTGCACGACCTGCAGATCGCGCTGGCTGTGCTCGAGCTGCGCCGCGAGGTGCTCCTCGCGGAGCATGCGTTCGACGGCGATCGCCGCCTGGTCGCCGAGCGCTTCGAGCAGCTCCGCCTCGCGCGGCCCGAACGCACCCGCGCGCCCCGAGTGCTCGACGTACAGCGCACCGGCGATCCCCGATGCCGCGCGGAAGGGCACGCAGAGCGCCGAACGCACCTCGAGATTGCGCACGCTCGGCATGTTCATGAGGTCGCGATCGCCGAGCGCGTCCTCTGCCGACATCGTGCGTTGCGCGGAGAGCGCCTTGTTCGCGAGCGAACGGCTGAACGCCTTGTCGACCGCGGCACCGAGGCGCGAGGCGAGCTCGAGGCGCAGGCCGCCGTCGCGTTCGACGAGGAGATAGCTCGCGCGGGCGCCGGTGACCGTCTCCGCAGCCTCGAGCAGGGAGGTCATCGCCTTCTCGAGGTCCCGCTCCGAGGCAAGCCGCCGATTCACGGCGAGGAAGGTGCGGAAGACGGCGGAGGGCACGCCGTCGACGTGTGGTTCGGTGCGCGAGGTCATGATCGGAGGGGCGACGGGAGGCGGGTTCGCCGTGAGGCGGGCGAGCGCGCGCGCGGCTTCGTCCTGCACGCGGCGGTCGGGGGAATCGGCGATGGCGTCGAGGTCCGAGCGCGCGCCCGCGGCGTCGCCGAGCGCGGCACGGGCCTGCGCACGGAACGCGGTGAGCAAGGGGATGGCCTGCGTGGCGCCGCAGGCACCCAGACCCTCGAGCGCGGCGTCGAATCGATCGAGAGCGCCGTGCGCGTCGCCGTCGCCGAGCAGCACGATGCCGAGATTCGCCTCGGCCGTGAGCTCGCGGGCGCGATCGCCGATGTGGCGGTAGAGCGCCCGCGCGCGGCGCAGGTGCTCGCGCGCCGCCTGGCGATCGCCGAGGTCCTTGCAGACGACGCCGAGGTTGAGCGACGCCGAGGCCGACGCATGCGCGTTGCCGACGCTGCGTGCCAGGGCGAGGGCCTCCTCCTGATCGGCGAACGCCGCATCGAGAGTGCCGAAGCGCCGCGCGAGATCGCCGCGCGCCGCGAGCGCTGCGGCGCGGACGAACGGCCGCGTCGCCGCCGGCAGCTCCGCCACCGCGCGATCGAGCTCCGCCTTCGCCTCGTCGTTGCGACCGAGTGCCGCGAGCAACGCGCCGCGCAGAACGCGATCCTCCGCGACCGGCTGGGTGGTCTTCTTGAGTTCGGCGAGTCCGTCGGCCGGACGGCCCTCGTGATACGCGAGGCCCGCACGCAGGCGGCGCAGCGTGTTCCGATCCGCGCCGGGTGGAGCCTCGGCGAGTTGTCGGGCTGCGCCGCGCACGTCGCCGGACTCGAGCAGCGCGCGCGCGCGCAGGAGCGGGAGATCGTGCGTGAGCGGCAGCGCGCGGAGCGACTCGCCCGCGAGCAGGAGCCCCTGGGCGAGCGCCTGCCGCAACTCCTGTTCGTCGGCCTTGCCCGTGGCGAGCGCGCGCGCGACACCGCGCTCTGCGGCCTCGATGCGTCCCGCGGCGGCGAGTGCCGCGATCGCGCCGGGGTTCGCGACGTCCTCGGGTCCCGCAGCGGCGTGCGGCAACACCGCGCGGCCCGCCGCCGCATCGGGCCAGCTCCACACGGCACCATCGGTGACGATGAGACCGGCCTCGGCGAGCTTCAGGAGGCGCGCACTCGCGCGGGCTGCGGTGTCGGCGCCGTCGTCGACGAGGAGCTTTGCGGCAGAGAGCGCGGTCGGGTCGTCGAGTCCGAGCGCGGGAGCGAGGTGCCGCGCGAGGGCCGCGACGTCGAGCGTCGGCAGCGCGATCCTCCGGAGCGGTGCGTCCCCGCGCTCGAGGACGACGGCATCGCCGAGGTGTCGAAGGGCGCGGACGTCACCGAGCACGCATGCCGCGTGCATCGCCAAGGCCTCACGGTCCTCGCGCGTGAGGCCGGTCAGCTCGATCGACGCACCCGCGCCGGCCGCCGCGAGTTCGCGGTCGAGCGCGCCCCCGTGCGCGGCGACCGGATCGAGTGCGAGCGCGGCGGCGGACGGACGGCCCGTTCGGCCCCGCAGGGCCTCGAGCAGTTCCTGCGCATCGGCGAAGCGGTGTTCCGGGCGGCGGGCCAGGAGCCGCGGCAGGATCCGATCGAACGGCGGGGGAATCTCGCCCGGGTCGACCCCGAGCGCCGTGAGGAAGTCCTCGCCTGGGAAGCGGCGCAGGAACTCCGGGATCCGCGGGCGCAGCCCGGGAAGGATCATCGCGACGAGCGTGGCGCCGAGCCCGAAGAGGTCGGTGCGCGCGTCGACGTCCGCACCGAGCAGCTGCTCCGGCGCGGCGAAGAACGGGGTGCCGCCGCTCGCGCGCGCGCCGCCGCGCCGGCCGAACCCGAAGTCGACGAGCCAGGCCGCTTCGACGCCCTCTGCATCCTCCGCCACGAGGACGTTGGCCGGCTTCACGTCGAGGTGGAGGATCCCGCGCAGGTGAACGAAGGCGAGGAGCTCCGCGAGTCCGGCGGCGAGCGCCAGGAGTCGATCGGACGCGAGCGGCGCGAGTTCGCCGAGCGGAACTCCCGGCGCCATGGTGCGCAGCACGAAGGGCTGCCCGTGGGCCGCGCGACCGACCTCGAGCACGATCGGGATGCGCGGGTGCCGGAGGGAATTGAGCAGCGACGCCTCGCCGAGCTCTGCATTGCCCTCGAGCAGCTTGAGGACCAGGCGTTCGTTGCCGCCGGCGCTTCGCACGATGAAGGTGCAGCCCTCCCCGCCGCGGATGGCGCGCTCGACCTCGAAGCGCTCGGCCAGATCAGGAGGGAGGACGGGGTTCATCGGAGTGCGACGGGCCGGAGCGGCTGCCCAGCAGTCGACCGCGCGCCGTGCGGAAGACAAAGTCCGTGCCCGGCTCCCGGACGGGGATTTCGTGCGCGTTCCGCACGCGGGATCGGGTCCCGACGTCCGCGGGCCGCACAAGGTCTTGTCCCAGGGGTCGCGGCACGGGGCTTGGAGTTTTCACCTCGACGCCTGCTCGGACCGCGCGGGCTAGCCTTCGCGTAGGGCGCTCCAGTCCACGGGGGGCTTCGGCCAGGCGGCCGGCCCGGTGTGGATCCAAGCGACCGTCTGACAGCTCGAATGAACCCCGATCCTCGTGTGCTCTCCCGACTCGCCGGCCTCGTGCTGGCTGCCACCGCGCCGCTCTGGGCGCAGGGCCCGGCGGCGGGCCTGGTCTGGGCCGAGGGCGCTGGTCCTGGTTCCCGCAGCATCATGACGGTGCCCGAGGCCGACCTGCTCGCGGCCCCGCGTCTGATCCTCGCGGACGTCGAACTCCTCGACCTCGAGATCACGAACCGCACCGCGCAACAGGACCTCGCCGACGATCGGGCGCGTCGCGTCGAGCGCCAGGGTCTGGCGCGCGTCGTCCTGCCCGACGGTGGCTCGCTGTATCGCTATCGCCGCGCGGGTGGGACCGTCTGGGGCTTCCTCTGGATCGACGTCCTCGGCGTCGCGCGCGTCGTCCTCGAGCAGAGCGGCGCGCAGGGCGGCACGGTCGATCCCTTCTTCGACCGCATCGCGGTGGGGCCCGACGGTCGGCACGCCCTCGTGCCCTTCGTCGACGGCCGGCTCGCGATCGTGCGGCTCGATGGTGGCGTCTTCGCGAGCAGCGGCGCGCCGGCGCGTGTGCTGCAGCCCGCCTTCGGGATCGAGAACTTCTCGCACACCTGCGGTCGCAGCGTCGCCTGGCTCGTGGCCGACGACGACACGATCTGGCGCGTGGGTCTCGCCGACGGTGCGCAACCGCAGGACGTGACGCCGCCCGCGACGGGTGCCGTGCGCGCGAAGCCGGAGTTCGCACCGAGTGCCGATGGCCGCAGCGCGGCCTTCATCTTCGGGCCGCGCAACCTCGCCCGCCTCTGGCTCGTGGGCGAACAGGGCCCGGCGGTGCCCGTGCCGATCGCGCCGGGCGACTTCGAGGAGCCCGGCTACCTGCCGGAGATCACCGGTGGTCCGAAGCTGCTGCTGAACGAGGATGGCTCCTCGTTGCTCTGCGTGGATGCCACCATCCGGGACGAGGCCTTCGTCGTCGACGTCAGCGGACTCGTGCCGAACACGCATTGGACCGGCGACCCGAACTTCCAGCCCTACATCGGCGTCATCATCCTCCCGCTCGCGGTCGGGGACGTCTTCGTCGCGGGGATCGGGGATCCCAATCGCTTCGATCTCCACGCGGCCGTGGCAGGTGGCGTGCCGACGTTCAACCTCACGCAGACCAATGGCAACGTCAGCGCCCCATTCCAGAGCGGTGCGCTCGTGCCTTCGGCGATGACCACGTTCCGCGACGGCAGCTTCCTCGCGTCGCTCGCGCCGAGCACGGGCGGTGCGCCGCACGCGTTCCAGTTCGGCACTCTCGGCATCCGCGCCCATGGCGCTGCGCAGCTCGGCGAGGTCGCGCGTGGTGCGAGCACCCATGCTCGCGTGCCCGCCGATCTGCTCGTCCCCACGAGCAGCGGTGAGCTCCTCCTCGCCGGTGCCGACGGCGCGCCCGTCGTTCCCGCTCCGGCGGGTCTGCAGCTCTCCACGAGCGTGCTCGGCCCGAACGGTGCGTACCGCAGCTTCTTCGTCTCGAGCGGTGCGCTGCGCGCGCTCGTCATCGACGTGCCCGGCCTCGGCTTCTTCGGCTATCCGGCCAATGGCGCCGAGGACGTGGTGCTCAGCGAGAGCGGCGCACTCGCGGTCGAAGGTGCCGGCTCCATCCTGCTGCTGAGCGCGGCCGGATCGCGGAGTCTCGCCACGGCGGCCGACACCCTGGTCCTCTCGGGCCAGGGCGTGCGCTGACGCCGCGCGTCGTGATTCCGCGGCGAGCGGCTAAGTTTGGCGCCTGATGCACACGACGCTCCCGCGCCTCTGTGGCGCCGTCCTCGTCCTCGCGCTGCCGCTCGCCGCGCAGCGCGCTCGCCCCCTCGGTCCGAGCGACTTCACGACGGAAGTCGCACTCGACCGCATGCCCGTCCTCTCGCAGGGTCGCACCGGCAGCTGCTGGTGCTTCGCGACGACCTCCTTCCTCGAGTCCGAGGTGAAGCGGCTGAAGGGTGAGACGGTCGACCTCTCGGAGATGTACGGCGTCCACGCAGCGTGGCGCGAGAAGTCCGAGGTCTTCGTGCGCCTCCACGGCAAGGCGCAGCTCGGACAGGGTGGATTGAGCCACGACCTCATCGCCGTCGCGCGTGAGCACGGCGTGATGCCGGCGTCGGCCTACAGCGGCCTTCGGGAAGGGCGTGCCGAGCACGACCACGAGGAGCTCGAGAAGATCCTGCAGACCCTGCTCCCGATCTACGCGACCGGCAAGAGCCCCAGCCCCGAGTGGCGCGATGCGGTCGGCGGCGTGATCGACGCGTACCTGGGCAAGCCGCCTGCGACCTTCGAGGTCGGCGGGCGCACCGTGACCCCGCAGCAGTACGCGCGCGAGGTGCTGGCGTTGCCGCTCGACGACTACGTGGAGCTGATGTCCTTCGACTCCGAGGGCTTCGGCACGACGGGGGAACTGCTCGTGCCCGACAACTGGATGCGGGACAGCAACTACTGGAACGTGCCGATCCAGGAGCTGCTCGACAACGTCGACCACGCGCTTCGCGCCGGCTATTCGATCGCCCTCGACTGCGACGTGAGCGAGGCGACGAACGACCAGGGCCGCGGGCTCATGCGCCTGTCACCCCAGATGGAGAAGCACGAGATCACCGACGAGCTCCGTCAGCTCCAGTTCGACTCGCGCGAGACCACCGACGATCACCTGATGCACATCGTCGGCATCGCCAAGGACAAGGACGGCGGGGTCTGGTACGTCGTCAAGAACTCCTGGGGCAACGTCGGTCCCTTCGAGGGCAACGTGATGATGTCGCGGGCGTACCTCGCGCTGAAGACGCTCGCCATCATGGTGCACAAGGACGGCACCCTCGAGTCGACGCGCGCACGCTTCGTCCCCGCGAAGTGAGCCGCTCAGGTCGAAGCGCGCGTCTCGCCCTGCAGGTCGCGCGTGCGGAAGAAGAAGTGCCCGTCGTGCAGGTAATGCACGAGCAGCAGGCTGAACGCGACCATGTAGTAGGCGAGCAGCACGGAGCCGGGCCGGTACTCGGGCCGGCCCGTGACGGGATCGAGCGGGATCGAGTCGAGGCCGAACATGCGGAAGCGCCCCGCGCTGCCGACCTCGATCAGCCAGCCCGTGCAGAGGATCACGAGCAGCAGGCCGACGGTCGCTGCGATCGCGGCGAGGTAGAAGCTGCCCGAGCGATCGGGGCCGGAGATCGCGCGCGGGAACGCGCCCTTCAGCTCGCCGCGGTCGAAGGCCCCGCGGTTCCAGAGCCAGACGATCCCCAGGGACTGGAACGAGTGCCAGGCGTTGAAGCCCTGGAACGCGGTGTCGAGGTTCGGGAAGACCGGCACGAGGAGCCCGACGAAGGCGGTCGCGACCACGAGCTTGAAGCGCGTGCGGTTCAGCGTGCCGTCACGGTGCTCGCGCACGCTCTTCCGCACGAAGAGCGCGAGCACGACGAGATAGAGCGCGGAGAAGACGATCCAGAACGCATCCGCGAGGACGAAGTCGGGCAGGATCGGCGCGACGCGGCCGATGCGGAACACGTACTCGTCGGCGAAGCTCCGGCTGCCGCTGAGCGCGACGACGATCTGCGTGGCGAGCGCGTCCGGGTTGGCGATGTCGCTGCGCGACGGGTCGGCGATCATCGACATCCGGAAGAACGAGACCGGATACAGGCAGCCCAGCATCACCAGGTAGTCGAGCGCGTTCGACACGCGCCGTGCGCGCGTCGGGGCCGCCGCGTGGCGCTCCTCGTAGGCCGCGCACAGGTACGAGGCCTGGTGCACGATGTGGACGCCCGCCCAGAAGAAGAAGAACGTCATCACGAACTGGATCGGCGGGAAGCCCGCGATCCGGACGTCGAAGAACGCGCTCGAGACGGCGGCGCCGATCACGATGGCGAGCACCAGGAAGGCGCCGAAGAACATCCGCGGCTCACGCTTCGCGAAGCGCGGCTCGAGGAAGGTGCGCGTGTAGGTCGCGAACACGTGGGGACCGCCGACCAGCACCATCACGAACAACGTGACCAGATCCTCGGCCGTGCTGACCGCCGCGCCCGCCTGACGGAACACGTAGAAGAGGAGGATCGGCACCGCGACGAGATAGGCGCCGCCGGTCACGAAGATGCGGTCCCACGAGCGGCTGCGGAGCCAGGGGCCGTCGTCGTGGACGGCGGGGAGCGAAGCGACCTGGGTCATCGTGCTGGGCAGGTAGGGGTGCTGCGGTCCAAAGCGGAGCCCCGGTCGGACCGGGGGGCGCGCATTCTGCCATCGAGGGCCGGCGTCGCCATGGCCCCGCCGCGGCCGATGCAGGGTCGCGGCCGGAGCGTGCGCCCGCGACGATGCGCGCCACTCACCATGGCCCATCTCACCCGCTGTCTGATCGCCGGTCTCGTCGCGATCCTCCCGATCGGCGGCACCGTCTTCGGCGTGTTCTGGCTCGAGTCGTCGATCCGCGCCGCGTTCTTCCGCGATGCGGCCTTCTACTTCCCCGGCCTCGGACTGCTCGCCGTCCTCGCCGGCATCTATCTGATCGGGCTCTCGGTGACGACCTTCGTCGGCCGCTGGCTCTTCTCCGCCGTCGATCGCCTCCTCGCTCGCGTGCCGCTGCTCGGGATGATGTACCGCTCGCTCAAGCAGATCCTCGGCTACGGCCAGGGTGGCGACGCGCTGTTCACGCGCGTCGTGCTCGTCCCGGGTCGCGATGCGGACTCCCTGCAGCTCGGCCTCGTCACCCGCACGCTGCCGGCGCTGGGCGGGACGACGCGTGAGCTGGTCTTCGTGCCGGGCTCGCCCAATCCGACCACGGGCCGTCTCCTGATGATCGAGAGCTCGGCCCTCGTCCCCGCGGGTCTCGAGGTGCACCAGGCGCTCGAGCTCCTCGTCACGATGGGGAAGTCCTCGCAGGTGCCCTCCTTCGGCGCCGCCCGTGCCTGAGCGGCCGCGCTATCGGCCGCCGCGTTGGCTCGCGGCCCCGCACGTGATGAATCTCTCGCTGCTCTGGCCGCGCGGCGGAGTGCCCCGCGCGCACGGCGAGCGCGTGCTCGTCGACGTCGGCGACGGCGATCGCGTGCTGCTGCACTTCGCGCCCCCGCGGGTGGCCGGCGGCACCGTGGCCGTGATCGTGCACGGCTTCACGAGCAGCGCCGACGCGCGTCTCGTGCGCAGCCTCGCGCGCAAGTGCGCGGCGCGCGGCTTCGGCGTCGCGCGCGTGAACACGCGGGGCAGCGGGGCCTCGCTGCCGTTCACGCGCCGGCTCGCGCACGCCGGGCTCGAGGCCGATCTCTGCGCGGTGCTCGCGGCCCTGCAACGCCGCGCGCCCGGGTCGAGCTTCGCATTGCTCGGGATCTCGATGGGCGGCAACGTCGCGCTGCGCGCCGCCGCCGCTCTCGCCGCGGGGAAGGGGCCGCGGTTGAGCTGCGTCGCGGGACTCTCGCCGGTCGTCGACGTCGCACGCTGTGCCCGCGACTGCGACACCGCGCCGCACGCGCGGCTCTACCGTGCGGTCTTCCTGCGATCGCTGCGCGCGCGCGTCGCGGCGCTCGACCGCGCGCACGGGCTCGGCATCGATCGCCGCGCCCTCGCCGCGGTCCGCACGCTCCGCGCCTTCGACGAGCTCTACACCGCGCCGCTCTGGGGCCATGCGAGCGCCGACGAGTACTGGGCCCGTGCCAGTGCGCTCCCCGTGCTCGACGCGATCGAGGTCCCGATCCTCGCGATCGCCGCGCGCGACGACCTGCTCGTGCCCTACGACTCGTTGCGCCCCCTGCGCCGCCGGGCCGGCGTGCGCTTCCTCGCGACGGCCAAGGGCGGCCACTGCGCCTTCGTCGCCCGCGCGCGCGGTGCCGACGAGGATCGCTACTGGGCCGAGAACCGCATCGTCGAGTTCCTCGGCGCGCCCTGATCGGCGATCGTGTCACGCGCCATGAGCATCTTCGTGACGCGACGCATCCCCGAGTCCGGCTTCGCCGTCCTGCGCGCGGCAGGCGTGCCCTTCGAGGTGGGGCAGGACGACGACGAACGACCGCTCGACCCGGCCCTGCTGCGCGCGGGCGCACGCCGTCACCCCGTGCTCCTCTGCCAGCTCACCGATCGCATCGACCGCGAGATCCTGGGCGGGCCGCCGCGCCTGCGCGGGGTCTCCCAGATGGCGGTGGGCACCGACAACCTCGATCTCGTCGCCGCCGCCGAACTCGGCGTGCCCGTCGCGAACACGCCCGGCGTGCTCACCGACGCGACGGCCGACCTCGCCTTCGCGCTCCTGCTCGCCTCGGCGCGGCGTGTGGTGGAAGGGCATCACTGCGTCACCGGCGGGCGCTTCTTCGCCTGGGGACCGCAGCTGCTGCTCGGCTCGGGTGTGGGCCCGGCACCGGACGGCACCCGCAAGACGCTCGGCATCGTCGGCTTCGGCCGCATCGGCCGCGCGATGGCGCGGCGTGCCGCCGGCTTCGACCTGCGCGTGCTCGCCTGGAGCCGCCGTCGCGAGTCCGTCGCGGCGAGTCCCGACGTGCACTGGTGCGAACTCGACGAGCTCTTCGCGCAGAGCGATTACGTGTCGCTGCACGTCCCGCTGAGCCCGTCGACCCGCCACCTCGTCGACGCCCGCCGCCTCGCGCTCATGAAGCCGACGGCCCATCTCATCAACACCGCTCGCGGCCCGGTCGTCGACGAAGCCGCACTCGTCGACGCCCTCCGCGCGCGACGCCTCGCGGGCGCCGGCCTCGACGTCTTCGAACGCGAGCCCATCGTGCACGAGGGCCTGCTCGGCCTCGACAACGTGGTGCTGTTGCCGCACGTCGGCAGCGGCACGCACGAGGTGCGCACCAGGATGGCGGTGATGGCCGCCGAGTCGGCGCTGGCCTTCCTGCGCGGGGAGCGGGCGGAGTGGGAGTTGGAGCGCAGCGGTCGCGACTGAGCGCCCCTCAGCGCTTCCGCCGGAACGGCGCATCGTCCGGGTCGACGAGCCCGCGGCGGTCGGGGCCCGCGGGGACCGCGGGGCGGCGAGCGGCCGGGCGCGCGGCGAGTTCGTCGAGGAGCTGGCGGACGGCGATCTCGAGCATCGGTTCGCGGCCGGCCTGGATGA
>JADLHO010000024.1 GCA_020848735.1 Planctomycetota bacterium
CGCGACTCACCTCAAGCTCGAAGTCGCTGCGGCGCCGCACTTTCTGGCCTCAGCAGGCAGGGCTCCGGCCCCGCCCCAGCACGCCAGACTTTCCGGAATCGAGTGGACAGACTTTCCGGAACCCACAGGCGCCCGGCTGGCGGAGCGCCGCCGCTGAACGGCCGGCCGACGGGCGCTCCGTGACGCTGACCTTGGCCAGCGGTCATTCGCAGAGCTTCGCCGTGTCAGACAGCTATGGAATGCCGGTGAAGTCCGCGCTCGTCACGTTGTCGAGAGCTTGCCTTGGCGATGTGGAGATCGGACCCGGCTCGAACGAGGTTCCGGCCCCTGGTCCGGACGCGATCCACCGTGCATTCACGGATGCGCTCGGTCGGGTGACCCTCGCCGGCCTTCCCGAGGGCGAGTACCTCAGCGCCGTACATGCGAACGGGTATGTGACGTCGAGCAAGCCCGAGCCGCCGATCCGTGTGCCCAGCGAGGTTGCGCGGGTCGTCTTGGAGCCGCTGGCCGGGCTGGTCGTCGCCGCGAGGGAAGGAGCGATCCTGGGTCTCGACTTCGATCCGCAACAGGCGCCGATGTCGATTCCATCCCCGCCCGGTCAGGGTGACTGGATGCGCGCGAGGCGAACCATGGGCTTGCGCTGGCCAGGCGCCGTCGTTGCCGTGGGCACCGTAGAGGCCCCGGTTCGCGAATCGCTCCGCGGCGGCGGGCGACCTGTCGACGTGACGGCTTTCGTCGACGGTCACGGCTTCGGACTGGGTCAAGCGCAGTTCCAGCTCCTGCCGGGCCATTCGACCCCTCAGGTCCTCACGCTCAGGTGGCTCGGACAGACCCAGGCGGTGCGCGTATCGCTGCTCGCTCCCGATGGGACACACATCGACGAAGGGCAGATCCGGCTCACCTTTCCCACACCGATTGGCGAGCGTCGCCTGAGACTCACGGTCGAGCTCGGCAAGCTCACGACGCTGCCGCTCGGTGAGTTCGAGGTGGAGGCGATCGCATTGCCGGTGCCGCTGGCACGGCCACCGGAGCCGCTCGCAATCCTCGCCGGCCAGGATTCGCTCTCCATCCCAATCGAAGGGTATTGCCGCTGGATCACGGTCGACCTGTCCCTGCCCGACGACACGAAGCCACTCTGCGTGCTCGTCGGCGTGGAAGGTCGAGGTCGGAGTCACACGATCGGTGTTTATGGCGGCGCACACTCCTTCTGGGTTGGCGAGGGCCCGCTCGCCTTCCACGTTCATGCGCCCGGCGCCGGACTCCTACCGCTGGATCTCGAGTTCGAAGAAGCTCGCGTTCTCGAGAGTCCCGTGCATTGCCGACTGCAATGGCAGCGGTGAACCCGCCCGCTGCCTGATCGGGTGCCTCAGCGGCCCTCAGCTGTCCGCCCGATACTCGCTCGATCGGATGCCGTAGCGCTGCATCAGCTTCTGGAATGCCGAGCGTGCCATGCCGGCCTCCTCCGCGCTGCGGGTGACGTTGCCGTCGTGCTTGCGCAGCAGCTCCTGCACGTAGCCGATCTCGAGGGCGGCGACGGCGCGGGCCTTGATCTCCTGGAGCGTGCCGCCGCTGATGTCGAGGGCGGCGGTCTCACGGGCGGCGGGCCGGGCCGGGGATGCGGTGTCGTCGGGGAGATCGCGGGCCTCGATGAGGGGACCGGCGCCGAGGGCGACCGCGCGGACGATCGCGTTCTTCAACTGGCGGAGATTGCCGGGCCAGTCGCGCGCGAGCAGCGCCTGGAGCGCGCTCGGCGCGAAGGCATTCGCCGCACAGCCGGGTTCGCGTTGGCGGAGCTCCGCGAGGAAGTGGCGGGCGAGGGGTTCGATGTCCTCCTTGCGCTCGCGGAGCGGCGGCACGTCGATGCGCACGACGTCGAGGCGGAAGTAGAGGTCCTGCCGGAAGCGGCCGGCCTCGACCTCGTCGGCGAGGACGCGGTTCGTCGCGGCGACGATGCGCACGTCGACGTCGACGGTCTCGGTGCCGCCGACGCGGCGGATCTGACGCTCCTGGATCGCGCGGAGCAGCTTCACCTGGAAGCCGAGCGGCAGCTCGCCGATCTCGTCGAGGAAGAGCGTGCCGCCGTCGGCGACCTGGAAGAGGCCCATCTTGCTGCCGGCCGCGCCGCTGAAGGCGCCCTTCACGTGGCCGAAGAGCTCGCTCTCGATGAGGCTCTCCGACAGCGTCGAGCAGTCGACGGGGACGAAGGGCTTCTCGGCGCGCGGACTCGAGTCGTGGAGATGGTGCGCGAGGAGCTCCTTGCCGGTGCCGCTCTCGCCCTGGATCAGCACGGAGGCGTCGGTGCGCGCGGCGCGCTCGAGGTTCTCGACGATGCGGCCGAAGGCGGGCGAGCGCCACACGAGGCGGGCCGCGTCGCGCAGGCGCATGCGGTCGCGGAACCCGGTGTTGCGCGCCTTGATGCCGCGGTGGGCGATGGCGCGCTCGACGCGCTCGCGGAGCTGCGTCTCGTCGAAGGGCTTCTTCAGGTAGTCGAAGGCGCCGGTCTTGATCGCGTGCACGGCGGTCTCGAGCTCCGGGTACGCGGTGACGAGGATCACCTCGACGTCGGGATCGCGCGCCTTGATCTGCTCGAGGAGTTGGACGCCCGACATGCCGGGCATGCGCACGTCGCTGAGCACGACGTCGAAGGCGGCCTTGGTCATGCACTCGATCGCGCCCGCCCCCGAGCTGGCCGTGGTGACGCGGTAGCCGGCGCGCCGCAGGAAGAACGCGCAGGACTCGGCGAGGTCCGGTTCGTCGTCGACGACCAGCACCGCTCCCTGGGCCTGGGCGGCGGCGCTGCTCACGGCTTCCTCCGCCGGCCCTGGCGGCCGGGGCAGGTCTCGTCGAGACACTCGACGAAGAGCTTGAGCTCGTGCCCGACGAGGCGGAAGCCGTGGCGTCGTGCGAGCTCCGCCTTGCGTTGCTCGAGGTCGGGATCGGCGAACTCGACGATGCGCGCGCAGGTGCGACAGATCATGTGGTCGTGGTGATCGTGGCCGAGCACGTGTTCGTAGCGCAGACCGCCGTCGCCGGTGTCGAGGCTCGCGAGGAAGCCCTCGGCCTCGAGGACCGCGAGCATGCGATAGACGGTGGCGCGCGAGACCTTGCGATCGCGACGGCGGCACATCGCGAGCAGTTCGTCGGCGGAGAAGTGCTCGTGGGTGCCGAAGACGACCGCCGTGATCAGACGGCGTTGCGGCGTCCAGCGCTGACCGCCGTCCCGAAGGCGGCGCGCGACGACCTCGATCTCGTCCGGCGAGTCCATGGCGTCCAAGCGGGTCGCCAACTTAGGACGTTCCGTTCGCCGGTGCGAGGCTGGCGACGAGGGTTCGGCGCAGCTCCGACTCAGAACTTCTCGTAGCCCTCGTCGCCCGCGAGTTCCGGGTTCGGCCAGATCAGGTAGCAGGTGCGGCACGGGCCGTAGGGGTTCGCCGTGAACACGTGTCGCCGGTAGGTCTGGTAGGTCTCGCCGTTCCAGATCGCGCGGAAGCCCCCGTCCATCATGCTGCCGAAGTCGGGGATCCCCGCGAGGCAGCAGGGCACGACGCGGCCGTCGTGGGTGATGTAGCAGCGCTTCCAGAGGAACCAGCACTTGATCGGCGGTGGGCCGCAGGGGCGCGCCTTCGGCCGGGCCGGCGCGCTCCCGCTCGCGCTCGGCGCAGCCGCGGGAGGGCTGTCCATCACGGTGAAGTTCGGCGGCATGTTCAGCGCGACGCCGAGCGCCTTCGCCGTCTCGCGCGTGCGGTCCATCCACTCGTTCGCGTAGGCGCGATGGTGGCCGAGGTTCTCGTCCTTGAGCGAGGGGTGGAACTCGACCAGGTGGTTGAACACGATCTGTTCGCCGCCGAGCTCGTGGACGAGTTCGACGAAGCGCGGCGCCTCGGCGACCGTGCGCTTCATCATGATGAAGTTGAAGTTCATCCGCGGTCGCTTCGCGGCGGGCATCGCGCGGCGCTCCGCGGCGAAGGCGCGGATGTTCTCCATGACCTCGTCGAAGTCGGCGCCGGTGCGGACCGAGTTGTAGGTCGCGCGCGTCGCGCCATCGACCGAGAAGGTCACCAGTTCGAGGGTCTGCAGCAGCTTCTCGCGGAAGCGCGACTGCCGCATCATCAGGGTGCCGTTCGTGACGATCTCGAGCTTCGTGTGCGTGCGGATGAGATCGTCGAGCTTCTCCTCCATCTTCGGCGTCATCAGCGGCTCGCCGAAGGCCGAGAACTGGACCGACTTCGCGAACGGGTAGAGCTCGTCGACGACGCGCGCGTACACCTCGTCCGACATGAACCACTTCGGGCTGTTCGGGTCGAGGAACTGGTTGCACATGAAGCACTTCAGGTTGCAGACCGTGGTGCCCGTGAGGTTGATCCAGGTCGGCATCGCCCGCGTGATCGGCGCACAGGCGTCCTCGTCCTGCTGCGCCAGCTTCTCGTTCATGTCCTTGAACGCGGGGCTGCCGAAGGGCAGCGCCTGCAGTTCGGGCGGCAGGGACGCGAGGAGCGCCGGATCGGTGGGGTTTCTCGACATCGTGGCGTGGCGGATCCTATCGGCCGGTTCTCGCCCCGAGGTATCGCGCCTCCGGTTGATCGCGCCGCCCAGGCGGCGCATCGTGCGGCACCCGTGACCGCCAACCTCTCCTGCAAGGGCATCGGTGCGAGCTTCGGTGCGCGCGAGCTGTTCTCCGGCCTCGATCTCGAACTGGCACCCGGCGACGTCGTGGGACTGGTCGGACCGAACGGCACGGGCAAGTCGACGCTGCTGAGGATCCTGGCCGGGCTGCGCGCCCCCGATGCCGGGCGCATCGTCGTCGCCCCGTCCGGCGCGTCGCTCGGCTACCTCGCCCAGGAACCCGAGCGCCTCGCCGCGGAGAGCGTGGCCGGGTTCCTCGCGCGTCGCACCGGCGTGGCGGGCGCCGAGGCCGAGATGAACGCCGCGGCCGATGCGCTCGCGAGCGGCGCGCGCGGTGCGGAAGACCGCTACTCGTTCGCGTTGGAGCGCTGGCTCGCGCTCGGTGGCGCGGACTTCACGGAGCGCTGTGCCTCCGTCGTCGCCGAGCTCGGCCTCGCGGTCGATCTCGACCTCGAGATGCGTGCCCTCTCCGGCGGCCAGGCCGCACGCGCCGGCCTCGCCGCGCTGCTGCTCTCGCGCTACGACGCCTTCTTCCTCGACGAGCCGACCAACGACCTCGACCTCGACGGGCTCGAGCGTCTCGAGGACTTCGTGCTGTCGCTCGCGGCCCCGACCGTCGTGGTCAGCCACGACCGCGAGTTCCTCTCACGCACGGTGACGAAGGTCGTCGAGATCGACCGGAGCCTGCAGCGCGTGGTCGTCTACGGCGGCAGCTACGACGCGTACCTCGAGGAGCGCGCGATCGCCCGTCGCCACGCGGCGGAGGCCTTCGCGAAGTACGACGAGCGCCGCTCGGAACTCGAGGCGCGCGCGCGGCGGCAACGCGCGTGGATGCAGAAGGGCGTCAAGAACGCGCGGCGCAAGGCGCGCGACAACGACAAGCTCGGCCGCGCCTACCGCGTCGAGACGAGCGAGAAGCAGGCGGCGAAGGTGCGACAGACCGAGCGCCTGATCGAACGCCTGGAAGCCGTCGAAGCGCCGCGTCGGGAGTGGAAGCTGCAGTTCTCGATCGCGGCCGCGCCGCGCTCGGGGGACGTGGTGGCGGTCGCCCGCGGCGCCGTGGTCGAGCGGGGGGAGTTCCGCCTCGGGCCGGTCGAGCTGCGGATCGTCGTGCGCGATCGCGTCGCGATCACGGGCCCCAACGGCGGCGGCAAGAGCACCTTGCTCGCGATGCTGCTCGGCAGGATCGCGCCGAGCGCGGGCAGCGTGACCCTCGGCACGGGGCTCGCGATCGGCGAGGTCGATCAGGCCCGCGCTGCCTTCGTCGCCGACGCCCCGATCGGCGAGCTCTTCGCGCGCTGCCTGCCGGATTGGACGGGCTCGGACCTGCGCACGCTGCTGGCGAAGTTCGGCATCGGCGCGCAGTTCGTGTCGCGCTCGGCCGCCTCGCTCTCGCCCGGCGAGCGCACGCGCGTGGCCCTCGCGCTGCTGCAGGCGCGCGGCACCAACCTGCTCGTGCTCGACGAACCGACCAACCACCTCGACCTCGAGGCGATCGAGCAGTTGGAGCAGGCCCTCGAGACCTTCGACGGCACGCTGCTGCTCGTCACGCACGACCGCCGCATGCTCGAGAACGTCGCGCTCACGCGGCGCCTCGAGGTGGACGGCGGCAGGGTGACGGAGATCGCCGCGGAGTGAACCCGGTGCGGCGCGCCGTGGCTCGCACTCAGCGCCCGGTGCGCGCGCCGAGCGGGTCGATGCGCGTCATGCGCTTCCACTCGACGTCGCTGCCCGCGTTCGGGTCACCGCCCGACTTCTCGAAGAGGACGTACTCCCCCTTCGCGTTCACATAGGCCTCGGCGTAGCCCTGGGGCAGCTCCACCTGCAGCTGCTGCCATGGGTCCTCGTAGGTCTCGATGCCGCCGAGCGCCTCGCGGAACGCGTGGCTCTGCGCGCGCAGGGACTCGTCGCGGGTCCGTTCGATCTCGCGCTGGAGCTGCCAGACCTGTTCGCGGTTCTCCGCCAGCGTCGCCGCGAGCTTCCGCGCACCGGTGATCACCTGGCGCGCGCGTTGACGAAGGATCTCGCTGCACACGCGCCAGCTCGCGACCCAGCGAGGCGTGAAGCTCGCACTGGCGGCGATCGCGTTCGTCAGGCCGGCGGCGCGATCGACGGTGCCCGCTGGGCCGCGCACGGCGTGACAGCGCGTCACGGTCCAGACGTTCGTGGCGAGCCGCGAGAACAGCAGCGCGAATACGAGGTCCTCCTGCCAGGTCTCGCCGTCGTGCTCGAACTCGTAGCGCAGGCGCCAACCGTGGCACTCGGCTTCGGCGCCCCAATCCCGCAGGGCGAGTGCCGCGAGCGCGGGCAGTTCCTCCTGCCGGACGAGGCGCGCGCCCGCGAGGTGGGGCAGCGCCTCTGGGATCCAGAACGAGGCCACGAACTCGGCTGGCTCGCGCGGCGGTGGCGCGACCGTCATGCCGAGGTGGTTCTGGCCCGGGGCGAGGTAGCCGCCGTCCTGCCAGGTGAACTGGCGGTAGGGCAGCGACTGCATGCAAAGCCCGCTGCGTTCGTCGGTGGCCCGCCAGTGCGGGTTCGCGAGCACGGATTGCTCGAGCAGCCACTCGATGCGGCCCTCGAAGGTCCAGTCCGTCGGCACGAGCATCACGAGCGCCTCCTCGCCGTCGGTCATGGGATCGCGGATCGCGACGCGTCGGAAGCGCAGTCCGTTCCCGGCCGCCGCAGGCACCTGGCGCTCGGCAAGCCGAACCTCGATCGCGGCGCGCCTGGCGCTGATCGCCCGTTCGGTCGGCGCGTCGAGGCGCAGCCGCGCGAGGTTGTCCGCCGCGGTCGCATCCCCGCGCTCGGCGGCGATGCGCATGAACGCGAGGCCCTCGAGGCGCTCCGCCTCGTCCGCCGGTGCGTTGACGAGCAGGGCGGCGTAGGCGAGCTGTCCCGCGCGGTCCGCCAGGTACGCGGCGCGGCGCAGGTAGCTCCTGGCCTGGCCCTCGTCGCTCGCGAAGTCCTCGCCGTCGCCGTCGCGGAAGAGCACGCCGAGATTCGTCAGCGCCGGCGGGAAGTCCTGTGCGGCGGCCTTGCCGTACCACTGCGCGGCGCGACGGCCGTCGACCCGCGTGCCGCGCCCGCGATGGTGCATCAGGCCGGCCATGTAGCAGGCCTCGCGGTCGCCGGTCTTCGTCGCGATCGCCTCGTAGCCGCGGAGCGCGGTCGCGAAGTCCAAGGCGTCGTAGGCGGCGTGGGCCGCAGCCAGCGGGTCCGTGGGTCGCTCCTCCGCGTCATCCTGGGCCGGCAGCGGCGTCGCGAGCGCGAGGATCAGGGCGGCGACGATTCTGGGCTCGGGTCGGCTGATGTGTGGGGTCATGCGGACGGCCCTTGTCCGCAGCGGAGCGGTTCTCCGCGGCGATCCGCGAATTCCGGGCGCGCAGCCGCTCGGGCCGGTCGGCCGGAGCTTCGATGCGGGACGCGACGATCCGTGAGGCCGCATGGCCCCGGCGAACCGAGCGGTCGGGCCGCCTGGTCGTCGTGCCGAAGCCGACGCCTTCAAGCCGGCGGGCCTGCGGCCCCGGCCGCGATGGGCGCGCTCCTCACCAACGACCGATGCGCAGCTCGAGTCCGTTGCTGGTGACGAGCCCGAGCTGGTTCGCACCGGGGTCCGTCGCCATCGCCTGGAGGAAGAGCTCGAGACCGAGCAGGCTTGGCAGGGGCGGGACGACGAGGCTCAAGCGCCAGGCCGGTGAACTTGCCACGGCAAAGGCGGCGGCCTCGTTCGAGGCGAGCAGGGCGCAACCGGGCATGCCGAAGGGGCCGAGGTCGAAGGGCAAGCGGACCTGCCCGACCTGGCGGGCGGAGACGCCGAAGTTCAGCCAGGCGAGCTGGCCGGCGCGCAGCGGGGCGCTTTGGATCAGAAAGCTCCGGCCGAGGAAGGGGCGTTCGCCGGGCTCGGCCGAGAGCACGAGGGGGCCCTGGGTCCCGACACACGGGGTGCCGTAGCGTCGTGCCCGCGCCGGATCGACCGGGCGGTAGACCGCGCCCGCGTCCTCGGGGTTGCCGAGCCATTCCTGGCCGCCGATGCAGAGCGAGCCGTCGAGCCAGGGCGCGAAGCACAGCGCGGCACCGGAGCGCGCGAGCGCGAGGCTCGCGGGCGTGCGCTCCGTCCAGCGCAGGCCATCCCACTCCCAGACCTCGTCGTGGGGTTCGGCCAGCGGCGCCGCGCGGCCGCCGACCAGCACGATCACACCGCGCGCCTCGTCGAAGCTCATCGCGGCACCGAAGCGCGGCGCTGGGTTCGTCGGCGAGGTGCGCGGTGTCCAGTCCGTGCCGTCCCAGACCCAGGTGTCCTGCGCGACGCCCGACGTGCTGAGCGAGCCGCCGAAGAGCAGCGTCTCGCGGCGGATCGGGTCGTAGGCCATCGCGGCGCCGAAGCGGCCCGGCGGCACGTTGGCGGGTTGGCGCAGGAGCCAATCGCTGCCGTCGAACTCGTAGGTCTGGGTCGGTGCCGTTCCGGGGCTGGCGAGCGACTGGCCGCCGAAGAGGACGATGCGATCGCGATGCGCATCGAAGGCCATCGCGTGGCCGAAGCTCGCGGGCGGGCGATTGGCGGGGGCGAGGTCGACCCAGTCGAGGCCGTCGAAGGCCCAGGTGTCGTCGTAGGTCACGAAGATCGAGTCCGCGCCGCCGAAGAGGACGAGGCGCGCACGCCGGCTGTCGCCCACCATCGCGAAGCTCGTCCGTCCCGGTGGGCTGTTGAGCGGCGCCAATACGTGCCAACCCGCGCGCGAGAACTCCAGCGTCGTCGAGCGATGCCCGGAGACGGAGCGGCCGTCGTACACGAGCACGCGCTCGCTCGCCGCATCGAACGCGGCCGCGAGGTGGAAGCTCGCGCGCGGCCAGATGGACTGCCGCAGCGCGCGCCAGCCCGTGGCGTCGAGCAGCCAGACGGTGGCGCCCGGCTGCGGGGTGGTCTGGCCGACCAGCATCGCGACGCCGCCGCTCGCGGGATCGAGGACGAGATCGGTCGAACTCGAGCCGGGCGTCGACGCGAGGTTGAGCAGCGACCAGGTCGCGCCGTCGAAGGCCCAGGTCTCTTCGACGATCGTCTGCCAGCCGCGGGCGACGTGGAGGACGACCCGCTGACGCTGCGGGTCGTAGGCCATGCCGCCGCCGACGAAGGGCAGGGGAGTGGTCGGCTGCAACCTCGTCCAGGCGTTGCCGTCCCACTCGAAGGTGCCGAAGTCGGGCACCGGGGCGCGGAGGTTTCCGCCGTGCAACACGAGGCGTCCGCGGCGTTCGTCGGCCGCGAGCGTGAAGTCCGTCAAGGTGGGCAGGGTCGGCGGAACGCTGCGCTGCGCCCAATCCGTGCCGTCCCATTCCCACGTGTCGCCGTAGGCCCCGTTGAAGTTCGTGCCGCCGACGAGCACGAGCTTGCCGCTCGGACCATGCCAGGCCATGCGCGCACCCTGCCGTGGCGGTGGCGCGTGGATCGGGCTGAGTCGGGTCCAGGTGTGGCCGTCGAAGCTCCAGGTGTCGGCGAGCTGGGAGAGGATGCCCGAGGGGCCGTAGCCGAGGCCGCCGAAGAGGATGCTGCGGCCCCGCAGCGGGTCGAAGGCCATCGCGGCGGCCTGACGCCGCGAGGGGCGTGGATCGAGGCGCAGCGAGCGCCAGCTCGCGCCGTCCCAGCGCCAGGTCTCGTCGGTCGAGCCCACGGCGTCGGCGCCGCCGAAGCGGATCAGACCGGGGGCCAGGGGATCCGCGGCGAACGCGGCCTGCGAGCGCGGCGGCAGCGCGTCGAGGCGATACCAATCCACCTGTGCCGTGGCGCTCAGCAGGAGGCTCGCGGCGCAGACGACGGAGCGGACGAACGGGAAGCGCTGGGCCTTGCGCATGGCGCGCATGCTAGGCATGCCCGCGCCGCGCGGGGTCCCGGGAGCCGTGGATCAGCGCGCCTCGGCGCGCGCCACCTTCACCATGGCGCAGAAGATCGCCATGCCGTCCGGCTGCCCCTGCGCGCCGCGCTCGCGCCAGAGGGGATCGTGGTGGGGCAGGTAGGCGCGGTCGGGGTGCGGCATCAGGCCGAGCACGCGGCCGCTCGTGTCGGTCAGGCCCGCGATCGCGCGGGGCGAGCCATTGGGATTGCGCGGGTAGGCCATCGTGCGCTCGCCGTGTTCGTCGACGTAGACGAAGGCGGTGTAGCCCTCCTCGTCGAGCACGCGCGCGAGCGTCTCGTCCTTCGCCTGGAGCCGGCCCTCGCCGTGCGCCGCAGGCACGCGCAGCGTGAGGCCTTCCTCGAGGAACACGCAGCGGTTCTTCGGGCTCTTCAGCGTGACCCAGCGGCACTCGTAGTGGTCGCTGAGGTTGTGCGTGAGCGCGACCTCCTGCACCAGCGGCCCGCGCGCGGTGCGCGGCAGGATGCCGAGGCGCGTGAGCATCTGGAAGCCGTTGCAGATGCCGAGCACGAGACCGCCGCGCTCGACCAGCGCGACGAGCCGCTCGCCGACGCTGCTGCGGAGTTCGTTCGCGAGCACGCGTCCCGAGGCGATGTCGTCGCCGTAGGCGAAGCCGCCGGGCGCGACGAAGATCTCGAAGCCATCGACGAGCTGCGGCTGCTCGCGCAGGCGCTTGACGTGCACGTACTCGGGCGCGGCTCCGGCGAGTTCGAAGGCGTGGAAGGTCTCGCGCTCGCAGTTGATGCCGGGGGCACGGAGCACGAGCACCCTGGGCTTCCGTGTGGTCGCATTCACGTGAGGTCCTCCGTCAGCGAGCCGTCGAGATCGAGCGTGCCCTTCCAGGCGCGCAGCAGCTCCGCCATCGGCACGCGCAGGATCTCGCGTCCGCCTCGGCTCACCGCGAAGTCCTGGCTCCGGCGATCGAAGGCGCCGAGGCGCGCGAAGGGGGTCTGGTGGAGATTCGCCTCGAAGTCGGCCGCGCGGTCGCGCGGCACCTCGCAGAGGAAGCGCGACTGCGATTCGCTGAAGAGGAGCTCCTCGGTGCGCAGCGCACCTTCGGCGCGCACGAGGTCGAGATCGAGGGCGAGCCCGACCCGTCCCGCGATCATCATCTCCGCGGCGGCCGCCGCGAGGCCGCCTTCGCTGAGGTCGTGGCAGGCGCTCACGGCGCGCGCCTTGATCGCGCGGTGCACGGCGTCGAGCGTGTGCTTGCCGACGACCTTGTCGACGCGCGGTACCGAGGCCCCGAGCGCGCCGCGGGTCTTCCAGTAGACCGAGCCGCCGAGCTCGCGCTTCGTCACGCCGACCAGATAGAGCCAGGCGTCGTCGTGTCGCGGCGCGCTCGTGATCGTGCGCGTGACGTCGGGCACGACCGAGAGCGCGGTCACGAGGATGCAGCCGGGGATCGCGATCGTGCGCTCGCCGTCCTTGAACTCGTTGTTGAGCGAGTCCTTGCCGGAGACGAACGGCGTGCGGTACTGCAGCGCGACCTCGCAGAGCGCGCGCGTCGCGCGCACGAGCTCGCCGAGTCGATCGGGGCGCTTGCAGCTCGCCCAGCAGTAGTTGTCGAGGATCGCGGTGAACTCGGGGTCGCCGCCGCAGGCGACGACGTTGCGCAGCGCCTCGTCGATCGCGCACTCCGCCATCGCGGCGGGATCGATGCGGCTGTAGCGCGGATTGAGCCCGCTGCTGACGACGAAGCCGCGTGTGGAGCCGAGCTTGGGAGCCAGCACGCTGCCGTCCGCGGGGCCGTCGGCACGCGGCCCGACGAAGGGCTTGCCGGCACTGCCGGCTTGGACCTCGTGGTCGTACTGGCGCACGATCCATTCCTTGCTCGCGACGTTCGGGTCGGCGAGCACGCGCAGCAGCGCGCCGGCGCAGTCCGTCTCGTCGGCGAGCACGGGATCGCGCAGCGCACGCGGCTGCCAGGTCGCCTTGCGCTCGTAGACGGGCAGGCCCTCGTGGAGGAACTCGAGGTCGAGCTCGCCGTGGAGCGTGTCGCCGTGGCGCAGCACGAGTCGGCCCGAGTCGTCGAAGCGGCCGAGCACCGCGGCCTCCACGTCTTCCTCCGCGCAGAGCGCGAGGAGCCGTTCGAGCTTCGCCTGCGGCACCGACATCACCATCCGTTCCTGGGCCTCGCTGACCCAGATCTCCCAGGGCGCGAGACCCTGGTACTTGAGCGGCGCCCGGGCGAGGTCGACGTCCGCGCCGAGTCCCTTGCTCATCTCACCGACCGCCGAGGAGAAGCCGCCGGCACCGCAGTCGGTGATCGCGCTGAAGAGCCCCTCGTCGCGCGCGCGGAGCACGAGGTCCATCGCCTTGCGCTCGGTGATCGGATCGCCGATCTGCACCGCGCCGCTGCTGACGGTCTCGCTCTCGGTGTGCAGCTCGAGGCTGCTGAAGGTCGCGCCGTGGATGCCGTCGCGGCCCGTGCGGCCGCCGATCGCGACGATGCAGTCGCCGGGTTGGACGGCCTTCTCGACCTTGTCGCGCGGCAGGAGCCCGATGTTGCCGACGTAGACCAGCGGGTTGCCGACGAAGTCGGGATCGAAGTGGACCGCACCGTGCACGGTCGGGATCCCCATCGGGTTGCCGTAGTCGCGCACGCCGGCGACGACCCCGTGCAGCACGCGACGCGGGTGCAGGCAGCCCTGCGGGACCTCGTGCGGGGCCAGGTCGATCGGCGCGAAGCAGAACACGTCGGTGTTCGCGACCGGGCGCGCGGCGAGGCCCGTGCCGAGGATGTCGCGGATCACGCCGCCCACGCCGGTCGCCGCTCCGCCGAAGGGCTCGATCGCCGAGGGGTGGTTGTGCGTCTCGACCTTGATGCAGAGGCAGTCCTCGCCGTCGAAGTCGATCACGCCGGCGTTGTCCTCGAAGACCGAGACGCAGAACTCGCGCTTCAGCGTGTGCGTGACGCGCGCGATCTCGCTCTTCAGCAGGTTGTCGATGATCTCGCCGTCGAAGTCGATGCGACCGGTCAGCGTCTTGTGCTTGCAGTGCTCCGACCAGGTCTGCGCGATCGTCTCGAGCTCGATGCGCCGGGGTTCGCGCCCGAGGCTGCGGTAATGGGCCTGCACGGTGCGCATCTCGCGCAGGTCGAGGGCGAGGCCGCCGTCGCGCGAAAGCGTGTCGAGAGCGACGTCGTCGAGCTCACGGATCGGCACGATCTGCACCGCGAGATCCGCGGTGCCGCCCGCACCGGGGAGCCCTGCGGGCCACTCGCCGATCAGCACCTCGTGCACGACCTCGTTGGCGAGGCTCTGCTCGGCGGCGCGACGCAGCGCGGTCCCGTCCGGGCAGGGCGTGACGAAGACCTGATAGGTCCCGACCTCGACGGCCGGCAGGCCGCTGTCGCGCAGCGCCTTCTGCACCGAATGGGCGACCTGGTCGGTCACGCCGGGCTTGGGCCGCACGGTGAAGCGACCCGGCTCGGGCGGCACGCGGCGCCTCGGGGGCTCGATCGCGTAGCTGTCGGTCACGGGGTCGGCGAGCACCTCGCGCGTGAAGCGCTCGACCTGGTCCGCGCCCAGCGCGGCGCCGAGCAGGAAGCCGCGGCGCGATGCCACCGGGCCCTCGAGTTCGAGTCCCACCGCCGCGAGCGCGGCCTTCGCCGCGGCACCGGCGGGGTCGGGAAGGCCCGGTTTCGTGCGCACTTCGATGCGCCAAGCGTCCATGCGTGAACGATGCCGTTGCCCCGCCGGTGAATCCAGCCGGGCTCGCGGCGGCGAGGCGCGCTTCGTTACACTGCGCCCCCCGTTCCGGCGCGGCCCGGCCGCGCGGCCCTGTGCGGAGACCATCCCTTGAGCGAGACCAAGATCAGCGAGCTCCAGACCGGCCTGCTCTTCGAACGACCGCTGCTCGAGATGGAGCAGAAGATCGAGGAGCTGAAGCGGCTCGCACAGAGCACGCACCTCGATCTCACCGGGGAGATCAAGGCGCTCGAGGAGCGCCTGCGGAGCCAGACGGCCGAGGTCTACGCCGGGCTGACGCCCTGGGAGAAGGTGAACGTCGCGCGGCATGCCGAACGGCCGATGACGTCGGACTACATCGCGATGATGCTCGACGACTTCACCGAGCTGCACGGCGATCGCCTCTACGGCGACGACCGCGCGATCGTGACGGGCCTCGCGCAGATGGCCGGCGTGCGCTTCATGCTGATCGGCCACCGCAAGGGCAAGGCGGTGAAGGATCGGCTCGCGTGCAACTTCGGCTGCGCGCATCCCGAGGGCTACCGCAAGGCGCTGCTCAAGATGAAGCTCGCCGAGAAGCTGCGGATCCCGATCGTGACCTTCATCAACACGCCCGGTGCCTACCCCGGCATCGGCGCCGAGGAGCGCGGACAGGCCGGCGCGATCGCGACCAACATCCTCGAGATGTTCGGCCTGCGCGTGCCGATCATCTCGATCGTGATCGGCGAGGGCGGCTCGGGCGGGGCCCTGGGGATCGGCGTCGGCGACCGCGTCGCGATCCTCGAGCACGCCTACTACTCGGTGATCTCGCCGGAGGGTTGCGCGGCGATCCTCTGGAAGAGCGGCGACAAGGCGCCCGAGGCGGCGGCCGCGCTCAAGCTGACCAGCGCGGACCTGCGCAAGCAGGGGCTCGTCGACGACGTCATCGAGGAACCCCTCGGCGGCGCCCATCGCGACCCGCGCGCCACGGTGGAGCGCGTGAAGGCCCGGATCCTCGGCTGGCTGGGCGAACTCTCGGCGCTGCCGGTCGAGACGCTGCTCGAGCGTCGCTACCGCAAGTTCCGCTCGATGGGGCTGCCCGCCGAGGGCGTCGTGGGCGCCGCGGCCGCCGACGCCGCGAACTGAACCCGCGGGCTCGTCTCGCCGCCGACCGACGGACTGCGTAGCACGCGCGCCATCGCCACCCATGAGCCTCCCACGTCGCTCCCGCTCGGAAGACCTCCCGCCGCGCTCGCGCCGCGCGCGCGTGCTCGACGCCGGCCTCGAGTTCCCCGCCGGAGCTCCGCCGAGCGGTGGACTGGAGGGGCTCGAGTGCTCGAGCGAGGAGGACGATGCGCGCGTCGTGCGCCGCGTGCTCGACGGGGATGAGGATGCCTTCGGCGAGCTCGTCCGCCGCTACAGCCGCCGCGCGTTCTGGATCGCATGGCACGTGCTCGGCGCGGTGGAGGATGCGCGCGACGTCGTGCAGGAGGCCTTCCTCCGCCTGCATCGCTCGCTCGACCGCTACGACTTCGCGCGCAGCTTCTACACCTGGTTCTATCGCATCGTGATGAACCTCGCGATCGACGCGCTGCGCAAGCGGCGCTCGGCGCGCGCGATCGCGGTGGAGGACTTCGATCTCGAGGCGTCGCCGATCGAGCGGCCGAGTCGCGGCATCGAGCGCGACGAGGAGCGGGCACTCGTCTGGCGCGCGCTGGACGCGCTGGATCCCAAGTTCCGCGCCGTGCTCGTCCTCCGCGACATCCACGGCATGTCGTCGCGCGAGATCGCGCCCATCCTCGGCGTGACCCACGTGACCGCGCGCTGGCGGTTGCACCGCGGGCGTCAGCTCTTCCGCGAGGAATGGGCTCGCCTGACCGGGGAGACGGCCGGCCCCAGCGATGCCGCCGCGGAGGACCTCGAGTGACGGAGCCAGCGCTCGACTGCAGGCGCTTCCTGCGCGCCCTCGCGGCGGTGTCGACGCCGGCCGCCCGGCCCCTGCCCTTCGATCCGGCGGCGCGGGAACACCTGCTCGCCTGCCCGGCCTGTCGGGCGGCGTTCCGGACGGCGCGCGGCGCGGACACCGCTCTGCGCAGCCTGGCCGAGCCCGCGGTCGAGGAGGGCTTCTTCCGCGAACTCGAGCGGGGGGTGCTCGACCGGGTTGCCGCCGAGGCTCCGCGACCCGGACTCCGACCCGGACGACGCCTCGCCGCGGCCGCGGCGATCTTCGTGCTCTTCGGCCTCGGGCTCGCCCTCACGACGCTCACGGCGCCCTCGCCGCGCTCGCGACTTCTCGACTCGCCTTCGCTGGAGAACCTCGAGCCCTTCGCCTTCGACCCGAGCGACGCGACGTTCCCGGTCGGTGAGAGCCCGTTCTTCGGGCTCCGCGGGCGTGCCCTGCTCGATGCGTTGCCGGAGGGCGCGGCGCGCCGTGAGGGCGGGACGCGCCGGGTGCCGCAGCGGCCCGCGCCCGCGCCGGGTCTGCCGCGCTGACGGCGAGCGGCGGGACGGGGCGTTCGGGGGCAGCTCGGAGTCTTGGCCGTCGGAGTGCGTCCTGCGGCCCGCGTTCGTCGGCCACGGTCGGCCGATCGGACGCGATCGAAGACGAGAGCACGGAGCGACCGAGATGACCCCGATGACGAACCTGATCGCCCTCCTCGGCGCAGCGCTGTTCTGCGCCTCCACCGCCGTCGCGCAAGAGCCGACGCCGCCGAAGCCCCGGCCGGCGCCCGCCGAGGCGAAGACCGATTCCGACGCGCGGAGCGTCGAGCAGCTGATCGAGGCGCTGGGCGCCGAGAGGCCGAGCGAGCGGCGCGAGGCCGAGCGCGCGCTGCAGGAGCGCGGCGAGAGTGCCAAGGATGCGCTCGAGAAGGCCGTCGAGGACCACGAGGATCCGGAGGTGCGGTGGCGCGCGCGACGCGTGCTCCGCGCGCTGAACGGGGACGCGCCGCGCCTAGAGCGGGCGGGGGAGGGCCTCGAACGCACGGCGCCGCGCGCCAACCGCGGCGAGGATGGGGAGCCGGGCCCGATCCGCGGCATGGAGGATCTGGAGCGACGGATGGAGGAACTGCGCCAGCAGTTCGAGACCATGCGCCTCGGCCTTCCGGGCTTCGAGGCGATGCCGCTCCGCGGGATCGGTCCGGGCGCGTGGAGCATGGGTACGAAGGTCGAGATCTCGCCGGAGCGCGTTCGGGTCGAGCTGCAGGAGCCGAAGGAGGGCGGCGGGACGGAGGCCAAGGTCTACGAGGCCGATGACCTCGAGAGCTTCCGCAAGGAGCACCCGGAGATCGCCCAGCGGGTCTTCGGCGGCGCGGTGCCGGGCCTGCCCGGCGGCTTCCGCTGGCTCGACCCCAACGGCCGACTCCCGCTCGATCTGCCCCAGCTGCGCGGCTGGCGCGATGGACAGACGACGCCCTGGATCGTCACTCCGCAGGGCCAGGACGCCCTCGAGCTGCCGAGCGAGCCGCCCGCGGCCGGCGAGCGGCTCGGCATCTACGTCGGGGCGCTCGACGGCGCCGTGCGCCGCTTCCTCGGCATCGAGGGAGACGAGGGGATCCTCGTCGAGTCGATCGAGCCCGACTCGCTGGCCGCCGCACTCGGCATCGAGCCCCGTGACGTCGTGCTCGCGATCGGCGAGAGCCCGATCCGCAGCGCGGCCGACGTGCGCGCTGCGCTGCGTGGCATCGCCAAGGGCGAGACGGTGGAGCTCAGCGTCAATCGGCTCGGCAAGCGCCTGACGCTCCGCGCCGAGAAGTCCGAGGACGCGCCGACTCCGAAGAAGCTCGCGAAGCGCGCGGACCGCGCTCCGGACGATCAGCCGAAGTCCGGCGGTCGCTGAGAGCGCGAGTCTTGGGGCGCGGAGGCGTCGCCCGGGGCGAGCTGTCGCAGCCGCAGCTGACCGCAGGCCGCACTGCGGTCGGCGCCGCGTTGACGCCGCACGGTGACGTTGAGTCCGCCGCGCCGGAGCTGCTCGGCGAATTCATCGACGCGGCTCTCGCTCGGCCGCCGCAGTCCCGCGATCCGATCGACCGGGTTCCACGGGATCAGGTTCACGGTGCATGGGAAGCCGCGGAGGACCGCGATCAACGCCGCGGCGTCACGCGGACGGTCGTTCACGCCGTCCAGCAGCACCACCTCGAAGGTCACCTCGCGGCTCTTCTGGGCGAAGTAGTCCTGCGCGGCCGCGACGATCTCCGCGACCGTCGCGCGCGCGGTGGGCACGAGTCGCCTGCGCAGCGCGTCGTCGGCGGCGTGGAGCGAGACCGCGAGGTTGTAGGAGTGCGGGGTCGACGCGAAGCGCCGCATGCGGTCGGGGAGGCCGCTCGTGCTGACCGTGATCCGGCGTGCGCCGAGGCCGATGCCTTCCTCGTCGCGGATGCGGTCGAGGGCCGCGACCAGGGCGTCGAGGTTCAACATCGGCTCGCCCAGGCCCATGACCACGAGGTTCGTCAGGCGCGCGGGCGCGATGCCTCGGCCGGCGGCGGCCAGCCGATCCCGCGCGTGCAGGACCTGTTCGACGATCTCCCCGCTGCGGAGGTTGCGGCGGACGCCATCGAGCCCCGACGCGCAGAACACGCAGGCGACGGGACAGCCGACCTGTGAGGACACGCAGAGCGTGAGGCGATCGCCGTCGGGGATGATGACCGTCTCGACCGTTTCCCCATCCGCGAGGCGCAGGAGCAGCTTCTCGGTGCCGTCCGAAGCGGTGTCGACGGTGACCACCGCGCTGTCGCGGATCCGCGCGCGGGTCGCGAGCCGTTCCCGCAGCGCACGGGGGAGGTTCCGGCAGGCGTCCCAGTCCGCGGCGCCGTGGCGGAAGATCCAGTGCTCGAGCTGGCGCGCCTGGAAGGCCTGGCCGCCCGCGTCCAGGACGAGCGCTTGGATCGCGGCTCCGTCCATGCCGCTGAGGGTCCGGCGGCTGTCCTCGTCGCCGGAGGGGGCAGGCGACGGCTCGCTCACGCCGTCTCGCGCTTGCCCGAACTGGGCTTCTCGTCCGTCGGTTCCTCGTTGCGGAGGCGACGGCGGACGAAGGCCAGGTCGACGACGAACTTGCGGAGGTCGCGCTTCGTGGGCAACTCGTAGCGCAGGTCGAGCAGGAGCTGCTCGAAGAGCGAACGCAGCGCGCGCACGCCGGTCTCGCGCTGCATGGCGATCGCGGCGAGTTCCTCGAGCGCGTCCTCCGTGATCTCGAGGTCGCAGCCGTCCATCTCGAAGAAGGCCTGGTACTGCTTCACCAACGCGTTCTTCGGCTCCGTCATGACGGAGACGATCTCGGCGCGCGTGAGCGACCGCATCGGGACCACCACCGGCAGTCGGCCGACGAACTCGGGGATCATCCCGAACTCGACGAGGTCCTTCGGTTCGATGTGCGGGATCAGCGCGTCGCGATCGCGCTGCTCGGTGTCGGGAGCGACGTTGCCGCGGAGCGTCGCGAGGCCGCGCGTCTCCTTGCGGAAGCCCATCGCCTGCTGGCCGAGACGGCGGCCGATGAAGGTCTCGATGCCCGAGAACGTGCCACCGCAGATGAACAGGATGTTCTCCGTGTTCACCTGGATGTAGCTCTGCTCGGGGTGCTTGCGACCGCCCTGCGGGGGCACGTTGGCGACCGTGCCCTCGAGGATCTTCAGCAGCGCCTGCTGCACACCCTCGCCGGAGACGTCGCGCGTGATCGAGACGTTCTGCGTCGTGCGGTTGATCTTGTCGATCTCGTCGATGTAGACGATGCCCTGCTGCGCGCGCTCGATGTCGAAGTTCGCGTTCTGCAGGAGCTTCAGCAGGATGTTCTCGACGTCCTCACCGACGTAGCCTGCCTCGGTGAGGGTCGTCGCGTCCGCGATCGCGAAGGGGACGTCGAGCAGGCGCGCGAGCGTGCGGGCGAGGAGCGTCGTGCCGCAGCCGGTCGGGCCGACGAGGAGCACGTTGCTCTTCTCGAGCTCGAGTTCGGGGTTCTGGAAGCGCGAGTGGAGGCGGCGGTAGTGGCCGTAGACCGCGACCGCGAGGATCTTCTTCGCCTCCTCCTGGCCGATGACGTACTCGTCGAGGCGCCGGTGGATCTCCTCGGGCGTCGGGATCTTGTCCTTCAGGACGAGGTCGCGGACGAAGGTCGCCGGAGCATCACCGCGCGTCCGCCGATCCTCCTCCTTGAGGATCGTGTTGCAGATCTCGATGCACTCGTTGCAGATGTAGACCCCGGGCGGCCCCGCGATGAGCGAGCGCACGTGGTGGCGTGACTTCTCGCAGAACGTGCAGCGCTCGACCGCGCGGCTCTTGCCTCCGTTGGATCGTGCCATGGGCTCTGGTTCGGAGGGGCGCGCAGCAGCGCGGGACTCCGAGTCGGTGGGCGATGATACGTCGCGAACCCCGCGGGCGGTACCGGCGTGGGAGGGATTGGACGCTGGGTGCAAGGCGGGACCGCGCCAATCCGGGCGCGGCCGCCGCGGCGGGCGAGGGGGGGGAACGAGCCGGCGCGCGGCCCCGGATGCGAGGGGCCACGGCGGATCGTCAACGCGAGGGGGCGCTCACTTGGAGGACTCGACGATCTCGTCGACGAGCCCGTAGGCCTTGGCCTCGGCCGCGCTCATGAAGAAGTCGCGGTCGCTGTCCTTGCCGACGCGATCGGTCGGCTGGCCGGTGTGACGCGCGAGGACCTGCGTGAGCGTGTCCTTCATCCGCAGGATCTCCTCGGCCTGGATCGAGATGTCGGCGGCCGTGCCCTGCACCCCGCCCCAGGGCTGGTGGATCATGATCCGCGAGTGCGGCAGCGAGAAGCGCTTGCCCTTGCTCCCGGCGGCGAGCAGCACCGCGCCCATCGACGCGGCCTGGCCGATGCAGTAGGTCGCGACCGGGCAGGTCACGAACTGCATCGTGTCGTAGATCGCGAGCCCCGCCGTGACGCTGCCGCCCGGCGTGTTCAGGAAGATCTGGATGTCCTGGGTCTTGTTCTCCTTCTGGAGGAACAGGAGCTGAGCGATCACCGAGTTCGCGACCTGGTCGTTGATCGGCGTGCCGATGAACACGATCCGATCCTCGAGGAGTCGGCTGTAGATGTCCCAGGCGCGCTCGCCGCGACCGGTCTTCTCGATGACGGTCGGGATCAGGAGATTCGAGATGCTGTGGTCGGCGGGTGCGTTCATGCGCATCACGAGGCCTTATCGGTGATCTTGGCCTTGTCTCTGAGGTACTCGCGCACCTTGCGCTCGAGGATCGCCATCGACAAGTCGCCGAAGAGGTTGTTCTCCCGGTACTGCCGCACGACTTCCTCGGCGGGGACGTTGTGGTGCTGCGCGATCGCGTTGATCTCGTTCACCATGTCGGATTCCTGGACGCCGATGCCCTTCGCCTTCGCGATGGCATCGAGCAGGAAGACCATGCGGACCTTGCGGCGCGCCCCTTCGGCGGCCTCGTCGCGGGCCTGCTCGACGGCGTTCTCGACCTCCTCCTTCGTGCGACCCTGGTTGCCCAGGCGCTGCCGGTAGCCGTCGAGGTCGACCGCGATCTGGCGTTCGACCAGGCTCGGCGGCAGCTCGAAGGGGGTGGTCTCGACGATCCGGGTCAGGATCGACTCCTCCTGGCGGAGACGCTCGGCGACCTCCTTGCGCTCGCCGATCTGCTTGTGCAGTTCCGCGCGCAGCTTCTCGAGGCCGTCGAAACCGAACTCCTTCGCCAACGCGTCGTCGATCGGCGCGCGCTGGACGCGCTGCACCCCGAGGACCCGGCCGGCGACCTTGCCCTTCTTGCCGCGCTGGGCCTCGACCTCGAAGTGCGGCGAGAACTCGAGGTCCAGGGTGAAGTCCTGGTCCTTGCCGAGACCGACGATCGTCGACTTGAAGGCCGCGGGATCGGTGCCGGCGATGGGGATGTTCGGGTTGAGCTGCGCTTCCTTGCGCTCGTAGACCACGGCCCCGGCCTCGTCGCGGTACTCGAGGTCGGCGCGCACGAAGTCGTTCTCGCCGCAGGGCTCGTCGACCGCGTCCAGCGTCTTCTTCTGGTCGGCGAGCTGCTCGAGCGCCTTGTCGACGTCGGCATCGGTCGCGGCGGTCGAGCGGACCTCGATCTCGATCCCCTCGACCTCGGCGAGCGCGATGGTCGGCTGCACGTCGAGGTGCACCTTGAACTCGATCGCGATGCTGCCGTCGACCGGCGTGGCGGGGTCGATGCCCTCCACGCGCGGCTGGCCGACGATCCGGATGTCGTGATCGCGGCAGGCGTCGCGGAACGAGTCGTTGAGGAGCTGCTCGCGCGCCTCGTTCCGGATCGCCTCGCCGAAGCGCTTCTCGAGCAGGGGCCTTGGCACCTTGCCCGATCGGAAGCCCTTCAGCTTGACCTGCCTCGAGGCCGCGCTGAACGCACGGTCGATGTGGTCGCGGATCCGCTCAGGCGGAATACGGATGGTGACGGTACGGCTGCAAGGGCCGGTCTGGGCGACCTGGACGTCCATGCTCGACAGTGGCTCCTCGACGGTGGCTCCTCGACTTCGTCTCCTCGACAGTGACTCTGTCTCTCGACAGTGGACGAGGCGACGGGAGGGGAAACCGGCGATCTTCGGCCGGGTCGGGCCTGCGGTCAACTGCGCGCTTGACCGCGTCTCACGTGCCTCATCGGCCGAGGGCGTCGACGTCCTTCTTCAGCTTCTCGAGGAGTTCCTCGAACTTCGCATCGCCGGCGGCCTCGCGGCGGATCGTGGCCGCGGGCAGACCCGACTCGCGCAGCGCCTCGAGCATCTTCTTGCCGTTGTTCGAGTGGGCTTCGCAGCGCGCGATCTGGAAGGAGTAGTACTGCTTCCGCGTGCTCACCGTCCCGAATCGGATGGCGAGCTCGTAGTCGCGGATGGCTTCGCGGTGGTTGCCGAACGCGACCTGGGCATCGGCGCGCTCCGCGAGCGGCGTGGCCTCGTTGCGGTTGCGCTTCACGCGCTCGTCGAGCAGGTCGAAGAGGAGCTTGCGCCCGCGCTTCTCCCCCAGGGCCTGCAGGGTCAGCGCGGCCTGGACCCCGAGCGAGCCGATCTCGCCGCGCTCCAGGAGCGCGAGCAGCGCCGCGCGCGTCGGCTTGTGGCCCTCGGGTGCGATCGACCCGAGGGCGCGCACGAGGCGCTCGAGATCGCTCGCGTCGAGCCGCACACCCGTGACCAGCGACGAGAGCGCGTCGGCGACGGTCTCGTTGCCGACGGCGGCCACGCGGAAGTACTCGATGTAGTCGCGCAGCAACGCGTTCTCGCGCTCGTTGCGGATCGCGTCGAGGGCGAGCGGAACGGCGTCGGAGTAGGCCGTGCGCGTCAGGTGCAGGAGCGCCCGCTGGCGGAGGTCGGAGTCGCTCGAGCGCAGGAGCGGGGCGATGCGGGGCGCGAGCGCGGGCGTGCCGATGCGCTCCGCGGCGTCGAGGGCCTCGAGCCGTTCGGCGCCGTCACCGAGCCGATCGAAGAGCCGCACGATGGTCGGCACGGCGTCGGGCGACTTCGAGGCGCCGAGCAGCCGCAGTCCCAGGCGCCGGCTGATGTGGTCCTCGGACTCGGCGAACTCGATCCAGAGCGGGAGGTGCTTCTCGGGAGCGAGGCGGGCGAGCACGCGCGCGCTGTTCTCCGCGAGGAAGCGCGAGGCGGCTTCACCGTCCGCGGGGCTCAGCGCTTCGACGAGCAGCGGGAACACCGTGTCGCCGAGCGCGACGACCTTCTCGATCGTCTTGTCGAGCACCTCGGAGTTGCGGCGGTAGTCGCTGCGCATGTCCGCGAGGTGCTGCTCGAGCGCGGCGAGGCGCGGGGGATCCGCACGTTCGGCGCGGACCTTGGCGAGGGCGGCGACGTCGCGGAGGGGAATCCCCTCCTGGCCGTGCCCGGCTCCGACCAGGCACGCGAGGACGCTCACGCGCGCGACGGCGGCTCGAACGGATCGCATGGCCGGCCAGTGTGCGGTGAAGTCCCGCCCTGCTCAACCCTGCGGCCTTGGTCGCGCGCGCTGTGGGCGTAGATTCTGCGCAACGATTCCCGATGCCGGAGCACGTAGTTCCACACGAGCCGCTCTATCGGCGGGACCGCGGTCCGAGCCTGCGCGGGCCTTCGCCGTGACCGCCGCGTACGAGGTCGTGGTGGTCGGCGGCGGTCACGCCGGCGCCGAGGCGGCGCTCGCCGCGGCGCGGCTCGGGGTCCGCACGGCGATGGTCGTGCTCGATCCCCGCGCGATCGGCCGGATGTCGTGCAACCCGGCCATCGGCGGGATCGCGAAGGGGCAGCTCGTCCGCGAACTCGACGCGCTCGGCGGCGAGATGGGGCTCGCCACCGACGCCGCCGGCATCCAGTTCCGGATGCTCAACACGAGCAAGGGTCCCGCGGTCCGCTCGCCGCGCGCCCAGTGCGACCGCGAGAGCTACAACCGCGAGATGTGCGCGCGGGTCCTCGCGCAGCCCGGGCTCGCGGTGCTGCAAGGGGAGGCCGTCGAACTCGTCGTGGAGGGGGCGTCGGCGACGGGACGGCGCCGCGTCGTCGGCCTGCGGCTCGCCGACGGTCGCGAGCTCGCGGCGCCGCAGGTCGTCCTGACCACCGGGACCTTCCTCTCGGGACAGCTCTTCGCCGGCGAGTGGACGAGCGCGGGTGGGCGACTCGGCGAGGCGGGTGCCTCGCGCCTCTCGACGAGCCTGCGGGCGTTGGGGCTCGCGCTCGGTCGCCACAAGACCGGCACGCCGCCGCGCCTGGCCCGCGACACCATCGACTTCGCGGGTCTCGAACCGCAGCACGGCGACGAACCGCCGCGACCCTTCTCGTTCCGCACCGCGCGGCTCGACGTCGAGCAGCTCCCGTGCTGGCTCACGCACACGACGACGGCGACGCACGCGGTGATCGCGCGCAATGCGTCGCGCTCCCCGCTCTTCGCCGGTCGCATCGTGGGGACGGGTCCGCGTTACTGCCCGAGCGTCGAGGACAAGGTCGTCCGCTTCGCCGACAAGGACGCGCACCTGGTCTTCCTCGAGCCCGAGGGCCGCGCGAGCGATGCGATCTACCCGAACGGCATCTCCACGAGCCTGCCGCCCGAGGTCCAGGAGGAGTTCGTGCGCACGATCCCCGGCCTCGCCGACGTGCGCATCCTGCGGCACGGCTACGCGGTCGAGTACGACTACCTGCGCACCGAGCAGATCCGCGCCGACCTCCAGGTCGCCGACGTGTCCGGCCTCTACTCGGCGGGCCAGATCAACGGCACGAGCGGCTACGAGGAGGCCGCCGGTCAGGGTTTCGTCGCCGGTGTGAACGCGGCGCTCGCGGCGCAGGGTCGTCCGCCGCTCGTTCTCGATCGGGCGAGCAGCTACCTCGGCGTGATGATCGACGATCTCTGCCGGGTGAACCCGGCCGAGCCCTATCGGATGTTCACGAGCCGCGCCGAGTTCCGGCTCTCGCTGCGCAGCGACAACGCCGACCGTCGCCTCTCCGCCATCGCCGCCGAGCTCGGCATCCTCGGCGCGGCCGATCGGGCGCGCGTGGGCGAGAAGGAGCGGCGCATCGCGGCCGCCACGGCGCTGCTCGCGCAGACCCGCTGCGACGGACACACGCTCGTCGAGTGGCTGCGTCGGCCCGAGCTGTGGATCGACGATCCCCGCCTCGCGCCGGTGCTCGCGCCGCTCGGACTCGCACCCGACGAGCTCAGCGAGGTCGAGGCCGAGGTGAAGTACGCGGGCTACGTGGCGCGCCAGGCGCGCGACGTCGAGCGCCTGCGCCGCCTGGAGGCGCGCGCGATCCCGGTGGACGTCGACTTCGGGGCCGTGAGCGGGCTCTCGCGCGAGGCCCGCGAACGCCTGACGCAGCGGCGACCGCGCTCGATCGGCGAGGCCTCACGCCTGCCGGGTGTCACCCCGGCGGACCTGAGCCTGCTCCTCGTCGCGATCGCCGCGCGCGGCGGCTAGCCGCCGCGGACCTGCTCCGCGAGCTGCGAGCGCAGGTCGGTCGCGCGCTTCGCGGCGTGCGTGCCCTCGTAGCGCTTCACGAACTTCGGCAGCTCGTCGAGGAGCTTGCGCGCCTGCGCGAGGCGGGTCGTGTCGAAGCCGGAGAGCAGCTTCTCGAGCGCCTTGCCCGCGGCGAGCTCCTTCTTGATCTGCGGGTCCTTGCCGAAGCGCTCGAGTTCCTTCTCGGCCGCGGCTTCGGGTGCGAGACCCTTCCAGTCCTTCGCGAGCTTCTCGAGCGAGTTCGACGCGGCGCAGTAGTCCGGGCCTTCGCCCAGCTTCGCGACGCGTGCCACCTGACGCTCGATGCGCCGGTCGAGCTCCTCGCGCTGCGCGACGAAGACCGTCCGCAGATCCTCGCTGAGCTTCTCCTGCGCGAGCATCCGATCGAGGTACTCGGCGAGCTTCTTGTGATCGCGCTTGTTCCAGAACTGACGCACGGCATCGAAGCGTGGGTCGTCCGGGAGCTTGGGCGCCAACGAGACCCCGGCGAGCTGTTCCTCGAGGAAGGCCTCGCCCGGCATGTGATCGTCCGGGACGGTCAGGATCTGACCGTCGGGACCGATGGTGAAGGTGCTCGGATAGAAGCGTCCGCCGTACGTGGACATCCCCTTCGGCGCCCGGATGACCGGGAACTTCGGGCCGAGCTTCTGGACGTGCTCCTCGATCAGGCCTTCTTCTTCATCGGACACGCCGATGATGAGCAGCCCCCGGTCCGCGAACTTGCCGTGCAGCTCGTTCAGCTTCGGGATGGCTGCCTTGCAGGGGCCTCACCAAGTCGCGAAGAACTCGAGCACGACGAGCTTGCCTTGCAGCTCGTCGAAGCTCGCGGGCCCGTCGTTCCAGACCTTCGCGAATTCGAAGGCGGGGGCGACGGTCCCCTTGGCGAGTTGGGCAGCGGCCGGTCCGGCGAGCAGGACGGCAGCCGCGGCAACCGCGACGCGGATGGGATTGGACATGGGGCGGGATGATAGCGAGGGGCCGGCGGGGCGATCGTCCCTTGTCGGTATCGTGCGGGCGTGAGTTCACCCGCCGCTCTGCCCGCGCGCCGCCGCCGCCGTCGCGTGTTCGGCGCCGTGTTGTTGCTGCTCCTGCTGCTCGCGACCGCGGCACTGCTCGAACTGGGACTGCGCCTCCTCGTCGGGCCACTGCTCGGCCACATCGCCGAGGCGCAGGGGCTCTACGTGCTGACCGACGACGGCTACGCCCTGCGTGGCGGCGCGCACGCGACCTTGACGCTGGCAGGACGTGCCGCAGAGGTTCAGACCGACGGACTGGGCCTGCGCATGGACGGCACCGCTGCACCCGCTGCGGCGGAACGGGTCCTCTTGCTCGGCGACTCGATGGTCTTCGGTCTCGGACTCGGGCCGGACCAGACGATCGCCGCGCAGCTCGAGCGGCGGCTGGTCGGAGCGGGCCATGCGGTCGAGGTCGCCAACGGCGGTGTTCCCGGTTACGGCACCCGCGACGTCGCCGCCGCCGCGGAGCGGCTCGTCCCTGCGCTCGCCCCGCGGGTCGTGGTCGCCTGCATCTATCTCGGCAACGACTTCGAGGACGACGTCCCGCTCGGCCACGACCTCGTTGGCGGCTACCTGATGAGCCGGCCGCGCGCGGCGGCGGTGCGTGCGTCGTGGCAGGCCTGGTTCGTCGTCCACCTGCGGACCGCGCAGCTCCTCGATCGCCTGCTTCTGCGCTTCGCGCCGGCCATGAGCGCCCAGCAGCGGATCGAGCTTGCCGCCACCGCGACCGAGGACCAGGCGTTCGCGGGCTGGCCGCCGCGAGCCCATCGGATCGAGGGCCTGTGTTGCGACGCCGAGCCGGCCCCGCCCTTCGTGACGGCGGCGCTCGATCGACTCGCCCAATCCCTCGCGCGCCTGCGCGCGGCGTGTCCGCAGTCGAAGCTGCTCGTGGTCGTGATGCCGAGCTGGCGCCAGGTCCTGCGTCCGGTCTGGGAGAAATCGCTGCGCGACGTGGGGCTCGATCCCGGGCTGCATCGCTTCGGGGCGAGCCAGGAGCGGGTCAGGCAGGCGGTGGAGGCGGCAGGCGTGCCCGTGCTGGACCTCACGCCGTCGCTCGCGGCGGCGCAGGATCTGCTGGAGCTCTATCTGCTGCCGGAGGACGGGCATTACTCGCCCCGCGGCGCGGAGCGCGTCGCCGAGCTGCTGCTCGCACCGGTGCAGGCCGCGCTCGCGCGCTGAGGGCTCTCAGCCGCGCAGCACGGTCTTCACGAGCGCCTCGGTCGGGGCGCCCGGCGTCGCAGCCACCGCGCGCTCGACCTTCTGCCGCGCCTCCTTCTCGGGATACCCGAGCGTGACCAGCGCGGCGATGGCGTCCTCGGCCGCGGGAGCCTGCGCGTGCGCGCGCGACGCGGCGGCGAGCGGCAGGTCGCCGAGCTCCTGATCGTCGAGCTTGTCGCGCAGCTCGAGGCAGAGTCGTTCGGCGGTCTTCGCACCGACGCCGCGCACGCGCTTCAGCGCCGCGACGTCCTGGTTGCGCACGTGGGTGGCGAGGGTCTGCGGGTCGAGCGTGCTGAGGAGGGCGAGGGCGAGCTTGGGCCCGACGCCGCTGACCGACATCAGGCGCCGCGCGAGGTCGCGCTCGGCGCGCTGGGCGAAGCCGAGCAGCAGCGGCACGCCCTCGGTGACGTGCAGGATCGCGAAGAGCGTCGCACGCTGGCCTTCGCGCAGCGCGCTGGCGGTCTGGATCGGGACGAGCAACTCGTAGCCGATGCCGGCGACGCGCAGGACGACCGCGGTGCCCGAAGCACGCGCGACCTCCCCGTCGAAATGGTCGTACATCGTCGCGTCGCGCGCTCTCTCAGCCGCGGAGCGAGAGTCCCAGTTCGTCGAGCTTGCTGCGGATCTCGTTCAGCGAGGTCTGGCCGAAGTTCGGGCAGGCGAGCAGCTCGGCCTCGGTCTTGTTGGAGAGGTCGCCGATCGTGCGGATCTTCAGCAGGTCGACGATGCGACGGCTGCGCACCGAGAGGTCGAGCTCCGAGACGGGGCGCCGCCGCGGATCCGGGCTCTCCGGGTCCGGCGTCTCCTCGCTCGTGACGACGGCCTCGTCGGCCTCCTCCAGCGAGGTCGAAGCCAGCTCCTCCGGCGCCATGCCGAGGCGGAGGCCCTTCGCGCGCAGGATCTGCTTGATCTCCTCCAGCGAGGTCTCGCCGAAGTTCTTGTAGCTCAGCAGCTCCTGCTCGGTCTTGCGGACGAGGTCGCCGAGCGTGAACACGCCCATCTTCGCGAGGCAGTTGCGGCTGCGGACCGAGAGCTCGAAGTCGTTGATCGGCGTGCGCAGGACCTTGTTCTTCTTGTCCTCGCGGCGCTCCTGATCCTCGTCGTAGTACATGCTCAGCGCGGCAGCGGCGTCGCGGCGGTAGAGGCGCGCGCGGGCGTTGTCGGGCTGGGCCTGCAGGGCGAGGTCGAAGCACTGCATGGCGCGGCGGAAGTTGCCGATGTCCTCGTAGAGCACGCCGAGGTTGATGACGCAGCTCACGTTCACCGGCGGGTGCATCAGCGCGCGCTCGTAGAGCTCGCGGGCCTCCTCATCCTCGCCGCGGAGGTCGACGTTCAGGGCGAGGCGGAACAGCGCCTCGGGGTGCGCGTTGTCGCGCGCGAGCGCCTCGTCGTAGCACGCGATCGCGCCGACGGCGTCGCCATCGAACTCGCGGAGGCGGCCCTGGAAGTAGAAGCGCTCCGTCTCGCTCAGGACCTTCTCGCAGTCCGCGAGCGTCTTCGCGAACTCGTCGCGGCGGTTGGCCCGCTCGAGGACGTGCAGCGCGGCCGAGGCCTGCAGGGCGTCCGTCTTGCGATTGCCGAGGACCTTCAGCGCCTCGTCGGTGCGGCCGAGCGCCGCGTAGCTGCGGGCCAGGCAGACGGCGATCGCCGGGTTGGCCTTCTGCTCCTCGAGGAGCGGGAGCGCCTCGGCGTGCCGGCCGAGCGACCAGAGCACGAGGCCGCGCTTCATGCCCCGCGCCATCGGGCTCGCGAGCCAGTCGCGGAGCCGCTCGATCTCCTGCACGGAGCGGAAGACCTGCGCCCGGAACTCCGAGAGGCGCGCATGGTCGATGGCACCGTCCAGGACGTTCAGGGGATCGGTGCCGGGGCGCTCCGTGCCCGCGTCGTAGGACATCATCGAACCGTCGCTCATCGTGCTTCCTGCGTTGGGCGAGTCGCGGCGCCGGCCGTGCATGGACCGTCGGCGTGAACCGTTGCGCGAAACGTGGGGAACGGAGCAGGCTACGGCGCGATGCTCGCCCGATCAAGCGCGCCGCATGAGGCCCGCGTAGAGCGTGGCGAGCTCGGCGGCCATGGGGGCGAAGCCGCGGATCGGCAGGGCTCGCGCGGCTCGTGCCGCCTCGAGCAGCCGGTGGCGGTCGGCGGTGAGTTCGCGCAGCGCGTTCGCCAGCTCGTCCACGGCGCCGGGACTCACGACGCGTCCGGCCGCGCCCCCGGGCACCGCGTCCTGGAGCCCGCCGACCCGGCTGACGATCACGGGACGGCCCGCGGCGAGGGCTTCCCGGACCGTCAGCCCGAAGGCCTCGTGCCAGAGCGCCGGCGCGCAGAGCAGGTCGAGTCCCGCGAGGCGCCGCGGCAGATCCTCGGTGCGGTAGCAGCCGTGGTAGGCGAAACGGTCGCCCGGCCGCAGCCCCATGAGGGCCTTGGTGAGGAAGCCCGTCTCGCCGTGGTAGGGGACCACGTTGCCGTGCACGTGCAGCTCGAGTTCGCCTTCGGGCAGGCGTTGCCAGGCCGCGACCAGCACGTCGAGGCCCTTGCTCGGGATCAGCGTGCCGAGATAGCCCAGGCGGAGTCGGCGCGGCGCCAGCACGTCGGGCAGCGGCAGCGCACGCAGCGCCTCGACGTCGACCCCGTTCTCGACGACCGTGAAGCGCTCGCGCGGCACGCCGAGCGCGAGGAAGGGCGCGAGTGCGCGCGCCGACGGCACGACGAGGCGCTCGGGGAGCTCGAGGCACGCCCGCGCGTGCTCGTGCAGTCGGCGCATGGTGGCGACGCCCGCGTCGCCCGCCGGCACCCAGCCGCCGAAGCTCGGGCGGAGACAGTCGGCGCAACGCGCGGGGTCGACGCGCTCGGTCACGCTGCCGTCGCGATGCCACATCTGGCCGCGGGGGCAGATCGTCCAATAGTCGTGGAGCGTCAACACGACGGGGATCCCCCGCGCGCGCAGGACGGCGAGCGTGCCGGTCGAGAGTCCGGTCAGGTGATGGACGTGCGCGACGTCGAAGCGCGGCTGCGACGCGAGGAAGCGCTCGAGCGCCGCGTCGAGCGCCGGCACCGCATAGAGCGAGAGCAGGGAGTCGAGGCCTTCGTAGCGGTACACCACGCGCGTCGTGCGGTACGGCGCGGTGCCCGGTGGATCGTCGACGTGTTCGCCCTGCTCCAACCCGGCGCGGCCCGTCTTCGCGTGGACGTGGACGTCGTGACCGGCCGCGAGCAACGCGCGGGCGAGGCCGTCGACGTGTTGTTCGACGCCGCCGATACTCTCGGGGGGCAGGCCGTGCGTGATCAACAGCACGCGCAGGCGTGGAGTCGCGAGCGACATGCCTCGCCATCGTGAACACGCTGCGCTGGAACGCACGAAGTTTCCCGGCTAGCATCGCGCCGCGCTGAAGCACGATTCGGGCGATCGTTGCGAGGCGCGCGCGTGCGATGGACGGTCGGCCATCGCCTGCGCGTTCGGCGGTTTCGCGCGCTCGGACCCACGGTCAGTGAGGGTCCGGCGTCGCGCGGTTCGAGGCGGACGCGGCTCGACGTCTGCCGCTCTCTCTCGTTCAACCAGTCCAGGGGCGCAGCCGTCGTCGCTCGCGCCCAGTCACTCCCAGGGAGGATCGATGGATCGCATCCGGGTCCGCGGTGGTCGTGATCTCCGCGGCAGTGTGCCGGTCTCCGGAAGCAAGAACTCGTCGCTGCCGATCCTGGCAGCGACTCTCCTCGTCGACGGTCCCGTGTTGCTGCGGAACGTCCCGGACCTGAAGGACGTCGACACGATGTGTCGCATCCTCCGTCACCTCGGGATGCGCTTCTACCGCCACGACGATCGCTCGCTCTTCCTCGAGGTCGAGGACGCGACGCAGATGAACGCGCCCTACGACCTCGTGCGCACGATGCGCGCGTCGTTCGTCGTGCTCGGTGCGCTCTGGGCGCGGCGTGGCCAGGCACGGGTCAGCTACCCCGGTGGCTGCGTGCTCGGGCATCGCCCGGTCGACCTCCACCTGAAGGGCCTGCAGGGCATCGGCGCGCGCCTCGTCATCGAGGACGGCTATGTCAATGTCGGCGGCGAGGTGAGCGGTGGCACCGTCTATCTCGGCGGCAGCCAGGGGCCGACCGTGCTCGGCACCGCGAACGTGGTCATGGCCGCGGTGCTCGGCAAGGGCACGACGATGATCGAGTGCGCGGCGATGGAGCCGGAGGTCGAGGACCTCTGCAACTTCCTCAACGCGTGTGGTGCGAGGATCAGCGGCATCGGCGGTCACTGCCTCGTCGTCGAGGGCGTCGAGCGTCTGCACGGCTGCGAGTACACGATCATCCCCGACCGCATCGAAGCGGCGACCTACCTCGTCGGCGCGTTGATGACCAACTCGCCCGTCGCCGTCGAGGGTGCGCGGCCCGAGCACCTCATCGCGGTGCTCGATGCGCTGCGCGAGGCCGGCGCGAACCTCCGCGTCGAGCGCAACTGCATCACGAACGTCCCGACGCCCGACGGCAAGGTGCGCGCGGTCAGCGTGACCACGCACCCCTACCCCGGCTTCCCGACCGACATCCAGGCGCAGTTCATGGCGTTGATGACGCGCGCGGAGGGCACCTCGGTGATCACCGAGCGCGTCTACCCCGAGCGCTTCATGCACGCCGCCGAACTCGCGCGCCTCGGGGCGCAGATCCGGCGCGAGGGACCGAGCGCGATCGTGCACGGCACGCCGCACCTGAGCGGGGCGCCGGTCATGGCCTCCGACCTCCGCGCCTCGGCCAGCCTCGTCCTCGCCGGACTCGTCGCCGACGGCCACACCGACGTGCGGCGCGTCTACCACATCGACCGCGGCTACGAGCGGATCGAGGCCAAGCTGCAGCACCTGGGCGCCGATATCGAGCGCATCAGCGAAGGCTGAGCGGGTCCGAGTCCGGACGGAGCCGGCGGGAAGAGCGAGGCCGCCGGCACCGTCGCAGGGCGGACGGCTCCGCTATCCTCCCCGCCGTCCGCCCCACCCGATCCAGGTCGCCATCATGTCGAGGCTCCGTCGTTCCTCCCTCTGGTCCCTCACGCTCGTGGTCCTCGTCGTGGGGGCTCTCGTCGCGGGGCCGCTCGCTGCCCAGACCGGTTCCGGCGAGCGCACGCGGGTGACCGTGCGCAGCGGTGCCCGGCCGCAAGGCGCGCGGATCGTCGCCGTGGCGCCCGCCCCGTCGCGCAGCGTCGCCCGCGCCTATGAGGGCACCCGACAGCACCGCGATTGGCGCTGGTACTCGAGCGGTGGTCCCGCGATCGCCCGCGCCCGTTTCGCCGCCTACACGTCCCGCTACGCACCGCTGCCGCGCTTCCACGCGTACGGCTACGGCTCTGGCTGGGCCTCGCGTCCGATGACGCGCATCTGGCGCCGCTGAGAGCCCGAGAGCGAGTCCATGAGACGGGCTCACAGATGCTTGCTGGTGGCCGCATCCGCGGCCACGCAGAGGTCGAGAGACGGATTGTCTCTCAACCTCCGAGCCACGCCGCGCGCGGCCGCCTGGCCCGCGGGAGGCCTCGAGTCGCTCAGCGCGCCCAGTCCAGCTCGATGAGGAAGTAGCGGTCGCCGGCCACCGTGACGTTGACCGCCGACTCGACGCGCGCCGCCTCGATCTCGCGCAGGCCGCGGAGTTCGGGCAGCCTCGCGCCGAGCGGATTGACGATCCCGATCATCACGTCCGTCACGCAGAGCCAGCGTGGCCGCCGCTCGACCAGCACGCCGACGAAGTCGCGCTGACCGTCGGGAAGGCGCGGGCGGAACGTCACCTCCGGGCTCGCGAGTCCCGCGAGGTCGAGCAGCGGTCGCTCCGCGAACCAACCCAGGGCGCCGATGTCGTGACACGCGACGAGCTCGCCGGGTGAGGTGTGGCGCCGGACCTGCTCCGCCATGCGCACGTTCACGTCGTAGGTGTCACGCACGCCCTCGCCGAAGTGGTAGGCGCCGAAGCCCAGCGAGATGCCGAGCCAGAGCACCAGCGGGGCCCGCGCGAAGCGCAGGCGGCCCTCCGGGTCGCGCCGCGCGGCGAGCGCGCCGAGCAGTGCGAACCCGGCTGCGAACAGCAGCGGCGCCCAGAAGAGCACGCGATGGAGCTGCTGCGGCGTGAAGGGGAAGTCCGTGCCGACGTAGTCCAGGGTCTGGTATGCGACGAGCCTCGGCTCGAGCGCGAAGCCGAGCGCGAGCACGGCGAGGACCGCGATGTCGAGCCAGGACAAGCGTCGCTCGCCCGCGCGCTTCTCGAAGCGGAACCCGGTGAGGCAGCAGATCGCGAAGAGCGGCCAGAGCTGCGCGAAGTACCGCGCGTGCTGGAAGGCCGGCGGTTGCGCGCCGAGAGCCCCGCGCGCCAGCGCGAACGCGGCGATCGCGAGGGCGAGGAGGCCGACCCCGGAGCGTTCGCGCCGCGCCCGACGCAGACCGGCGGCGAAGCCCAGGACCAGGGGCGGCGCGAACGCCGCGAGCAGGCCGAGGACCGCGGCGACCTGGACCGCGAGGGACTCGAACAGCGCCTGCAGCCCGGCGAGCCCGCCCTCGCGTTGCGCGACGTTCCACGGGGCATCGCCCGACGACTTGGCGAAGAGCGGCAGCGGTGCGGGTACGCCGTAGACCAGGAGATGGAACGCGGGGAACGTCGCGACGATCGCGGCCGCGACCGCGACCGCGCCGATGCGTCGGCGATGCAGCGCCGCGACCCCGAGGAAGACGAAGTTCTCCGGGCGCGCCCAGCCCGCGAGGCCGAGCACCAAGGCCGCGCGGAGCCAGGCGCGGCCGCTGCTCCCGCGATGTTCGAGATGGAGCGCGAGGCCGAGCAGGCTCAGGCCGGTGCCGAGTCCGCCTTCCATGCCGGAGAGGCTGCTCCAGAGCGTGCGCGCCGTCACGGCGACGATGGCGGTCGCCCACGCCGCGAGCGCACGATCCCCGCCCGCGGCGCGCGCGAGTCGATGGGTGCCGAAGAGCACGAGCGCATACGCGAGCAGCCCGCAGCCGCGTGCGACCGCGGCATCCGCACCGGCGATCGCCATCGCGATGGCCAGCACGAAGCTCCAGAGCGGGCCGGTGATGGCCGCGACGGGGCCCTCGTGGCCGGGGTAGGCGAACCACTCACCCTCGGCGAGGGAGCGCGCGAACGCGAGGTAGATCCAGCCGTCGTCGAGGGCCGGCCCGACGCGACCCGCGAGCTGCCGTTCGGCGACGAAGTGGCTCACGAGCCCCAGGGCGGCGGCCACGGCGATGAGCGCAGCGTGGCGGCGCCTGGCGGGTTCGATCGCGATCATGCGGGCCGGGGATCCTAGCGATGGCGGGTCGCGGCCGAGGGCGCGGCGCGTCGCTTGACCGCGGTCCCTGCGCTACCGACACTGCGCCGCCTTCGAACGCGCCCGCACGCCGTTCGCAATCCACGCGATGTTCGACCTGCTCTCTGGCGCTCTCAGCAAGGCGTACCGCGCCATCGTCGGTCAGAAGGTCCTCACCGAGGGCAACGTCGACGAGGGCATCCGCGCCGTGCGACAGGCCCTGCTCGAGGCCGACGTCAACTTCCAGGTCGCGCGCGACTTCATCGAGGACGTGAAGCGTCGCGCCCTGGGCCAGGAGGTGCTGAAGGCTGTCGACCCCGGCCAGCAGTTCATCAAGGTCGTCCACGACGAGCTCACCGCGCTCCTCGGCGGTGAGAAGGTCGGCCTGCCGGTCGCGCCGCAGGGGCCCCTCGTGCTGATGCTCGCGGGCCTGCAGGGCTCGGGCAAGACCACGACCTGCGGCAAGCTGGCGCGCTGGCTCGCGCAGGAGAAGAAGAAGAAGCCCCTGCTCGTCGCCGCGGACCTGCAGCGACCCGCGGCCGTGGACCAGCTCGTCACCCTCGGCAAGCAGCTCGGCATCGCGGTGCACGCGGATCGCAGCGGAGCGCGAGCGCCGGAGGTCTGCGTGCGCGGCATCGAGCACGCGAAGCGGCACCTCCACGACGTCGTGATCCTCGATACGGCAGGGCGACTGCACATCGACGAGGAGCTCATGGCCGAGCTCGCGGAGGTGCAGGCGCGCACCCGGCCGCACGGCGTGCTGCTCGTCTGCGACTCGATGCTCGGCCAGGACGCCGTGAACTCGGCGAAGGTCTTCCACGAGCGCCTGCCGATCTGGGGCGTCATCCTGACGAAGACCGACGGCGACGCGCGCGGCGGCGCCGCGCTCTCGATCAAGAAGGTGACCGGGCGACCGATCCTCTTCGTCGGCAGCGGCGAGAAGCTCGACGACCTCGAGGAATTCGATCCGCCGCGCATGGCGGGGCGCATCCTCGGCATGGGCGACGTCGTGTCGCTCGTCGAGAAGGCCCAGTCGGTCATCGACGAGAAGCAGGCCGAGAAGGAGGCCCAGAAGCTCCTCAAGGGCCAGTTCAACTTCGAGGACTTCCTCCGTCAGGTCGGGATGCTCAAGCGGCTCGGCCCCCTGAAGAAGGTCCTCGGCATGCTGCCCGGCGTCGGTCAGGCGCTGAAGGAGATCGACTTCGACGACAAGCGCTTCAAGCGCGTCGAGGCGATGATCCAGTCGATGACCGTCAAGGAGCGGCGCTTCCCCGACGTGATCGACATCGAGCGGCGGCGGCGCATCGCGAAGGGCAGCGGGAACGAGCTGCAGGCCGTCCACGACCTCATCAAGCAGTTCAAGACGATGCAGAAGATGATGTCGCAGCTCGGCAAGGGCGGCTTCGGCGGCCTCGCCGGGATGGGGGGGCTCGACGAACTCGGTGGGCCGGGTGGTCCCGGGGGACCGGGTCTCGGTGGTCCTGGCCTCGGTGGACCGGGTCTCGGCGGTCCCGGTCTCGGCGGGCCCGGCCTCGGTGGACCGGGTCGCGGCAAGCCGAAGTCGGGCGGGGGCAACGACGCGTTCCGCGACTTCATGCGCGGTCGGCGGCGCTGAGCCTGCCCCGACCCCGGCCCCGTTTCCGCTCGCGGCTGCCCGGGAGGCGCGCTTTTTCGTCGTCCAGCCCAGTGGATCCTGGTCCCTCGCGACGCTAGACTCCGCGGCCCTTTTTCGTCCGGTGATCTTCGGTCCGCGGGTCCCGCGCGCGCTGCGCGAGCCCCGGACGCTCGTTCAGGAGCCCATCCCCTTGGCAGTCAAGCTGCGACTCACCCGGTTCGGTCGACTCAACCTCCCGACCTATCGCGTCTGCGCCGCCGATTCGCGCAGCAAGCGCGACGGTCGCGTCATCGAGACGATGGGCTACTACCTGCCCACCGCGAAGCGCGAGCAGGATCAGGTCAGCCTCGACGCGGAACGCGTCCTGTACTGGATCTCGGTCGGCGCCCAGCCTTCGTCGACGGTCCTCCATCTGATGAAGCGCTGTGGTATCGAGGCGCCCAAGCGCGCGCCGAAGGCCCGCGCGCCGCGCAAGAAGACGACGGTGAAGTTCGCCCCGCCCAAGCGGATCGGCAACGGCCGCAAGGCGAAGGCGAAGTGGCATGCGAAGCACGGCGCGGGCAAGAGCGCGTCGTGAGCGAGCCCGATCGTGCGCACGCCGCCCGCGTGCGTGCGCTCGCTCGCTGAACTGCAGCCGACCGGACGCGCACGAGACACCGCGCCGGACGCGGCCGCGCGCGGTCCCGGCCCGGTGACCATGACGCGGCGCGACGCTGCACCGCAGACCCCAGCACGGATCACGAGGCGCCGGTGATGACGAAGAAGAAGCCCAGGACGAAGGGTGGCGACGACGCGGATGCCGGCGCGGCAGCGGTCGATCCGCGCGAGCCGGTCGAGCCGAAGCCTGCGCTGCTGCAGGCCACGCTCGAGACCTGCGCGGCCATCCTCGCGTCGCTCGAGAAACCTGCCGAGCCCCAGCCCGGCGACCTCGTCGCGGCGGTGATCCACCAGGTGCTCGGTGCCGGCTTGCCGTGCTGGATCCCGCAGGAGGCGCTGCGGCGTTTCGACCTCGAGTTCGTCGACCGCAATGAACTGCGCGTGACCGAGGCCTTCGAGACGGAGGAACTGCTCGCGGATCTCGGCATCCCCGAGCTCTTCGAGCGCTGCCGCACCGTGCAGCAGCTCGTGTCCCAGATCTACGGCGATCAGAATCGGATCGAGCTCGGCGCGCTGCGCACGCTCTCGATCACCGAGCGGAAGGGCATGTTCCAGCGCCTGCCCGCGATCCCGTCCGACGCCGTCGCCTACCTGAACCAGGTCCTCACGTTCGAGGACGTGCTCTTCGCCCCGCGTTCGGCGGCGCGCTCGCAGGCGAAACTCGGGCTCGAGGGTGCGGACGGCGAGGCCTTCGTGCAGAAGGCCCGCGAGCTCTTCGCGCCCTACGGCCATCTGCCGCTGCTCGTCGGCAAGCACGGCAACCAGGGCGGTGAACACGTCCTCTGCCCGAGCTGCCTGCTCGCCCGCATCTCCGCCGGGCGCAAGTGAGCGCGCGGGCGTGAGGATCGCCGCGCGCCGGGCGCGCGGCCATGATGCGCGCCGTCGCATGCGGCTCTACCTCGCGTCCAGCTCACCGCGCCGCGCTGCGCTCCTCCGCGCGGCCGCGATCCCCTTCGAGCTCGTGAGCCCAGGGCCCGAGACGATCGGCCGGGGCGCACCGCGCGAGCTCGCGGTGCAGCGCGCACGCTCGAAGGCGGGCGCCGTGGACCTCGCCGGCCTGCCGCCCGGGCTGGTGCTCGGCGTCGACACCGTCGTCGCGTTGGGCGATCTGGACTTCGACCAGCCGCGCGATGCCGAAGCCGCGCGCGAGACGCTGCGGGCCCTGCAGGGTCGCACGCACGAGGTCTGGACGGCGCTCTGCCTTCAGCCGCACCCGGCGCGCGGCGATCGGCGTTTCGAAGCCCTGGCGCGTGCCGTCGTCCGCTTCGCGCCGCTCGACGAAGCGCGGATCGAGCGGCACGTCGCGAGCGCTGGCTGGCGCGGCAAGGCGGGGGGCTACGGGATCCAGGACGCGGACGTCGACTTCGCGACCCTCGTCGAGGGCGCGCGCGACACCGTGATCGGTCTGCCGGTGGCGACCTTGCGCGAACTGCTCGCGCACGCCCTCGCGGAGTGCGGGTGATGGCGGTCTCGTGGCGTCAGCTCGCGCTCGGCTCCGTGATCGCGACGGCGCTGATCGTCGGCCTCGAGCGCAGCTTGCAGCGCAGCGCGGAGGCCGCGGTGCCGCGCCCGGTCGTGCCGCTCCTCGCGGTGGACGAACCCAAGGAACCGAGGCTGCCGCCGACGGTGCCGACGGGGCAGGCCTGGCTGCTCTACCTCGTCGGTGACGCCGCGCGCCTGCCCCCGCGCGTCGCACCGGTCGTGGCGATCCGTGCGAGCGGAGAGCCGATCAGCCATCGGGCCGCGCCGCTGAGCGAGTCGCCCGAGACGCAGGACTGGCTCGGGGCCGGGGTCCTCCTGCCGGGGCCGCGCCTCGCCGATCTCGGTCCGAACGCGCGCGCGCTGCTCCTGGAGCTGATCCGGCGTTGGCGCGGGGACTCCCGCGTGCCGCTGCGGTCGCGGGTCGTCCTCCTCGGAGTCGAGGACCCGTCCGAGCTCGAGGTCCTCCTGCGATTCGCGCGCTGAGGCACGCCGCGCATCCGCGGCGGCCTTGATCGACCCGACTCGTTCGCTACCCTTCTCCGTCCCTTCGAGCCGGGCGACGCGCCGAATGAGCGCGGGCCCGACCAGCACGCGGGGCGTTCGTGCGTCCGACGGGCTCGGGCGCGGTGCTGACCATGAGAGCCGACATCCATCCGAAGTACCACACCGTGCTCGTGCACTGCGCGTGTGGCAACACCTTCACCACGCGCTCCACGCGGCCCGAGATCCGGGTCGACGTCTGCTCGGCGTGTCACCCGTACTTCACGGGAGCTCAGAAGTTCGTCGACACCGCCGGCCGCGTCGACAAGTTCCGCCGCCGCTACGCGCGTGGCGCCGCGGCCAACACGCCGCAGACCGATTCGGGGAGCTGAGAGGTCCGGGCCGCCGGCTCCGCGCGTCGCCTGAACCGTGCCTGCGCGCGGCTCGTTCGTCGCCGCGGCGTCGACGCCTCCGCTCTTCGCACGTCGACGAGCGAGCGGCGAGCCCGGCTCGTCGGCGCAGCACGGTCCCCGACGGGGCACGCCACGCGGATCATGCGCGAGTTCCTCGAGCCGAAGGTGCAGACCAAGCTGGACGGCATGGTCGCGCGCTCCCGCGAGCTGCTGGCGATGAGCGGTGACCCCGCGATCCTCGCGCAGCCGGGTCGCGCCGCTCAGCTCCAGCGTGAGCTTGGCACGCTCGAACGCGTGGTGCGCGCCTACGAGGCGTTCCGCCGGCTCTGCGAGGAACTGCGCGGTGTCGAGGAACTCGGTGGGGACAACGGCACGGAGCCGGCCCTGGCCCAGCTCGCGCGCGAGGAGGCGAAGGCCCTGCGCGAGCGGGCGCGCGCCGACTCGACGACGCTGCTCGATCTGCTCCTGCGTGGCGAGGGCGACGGCGAGCGCAGCGCGGTGATCGAGATCCGCGCGGGGACCGGCGGCGACGAAGCGGCGCTCTGGGCCCGCGATCTGCGGAACCTCTACGTGCGCTACTGCGAGCGCCAGGGCTTCACCGTCGAGCCCATCTCCGAGTCCGTCACGGAGCTCGGCGGCTGCCGCGAGGTGGTCTTCGCCGTGCACGGCGACGGCGTGTTCCACCATCTGCGCTTCGAGAGCGGAGGGCATCGCGTGCAGCGCGTGCCGGCGACCGAATCGCAGGGTCGGATCCACACCTCGGCGGCGACCGTCGCCGTCCTGCCCGAGGCCGAGGAGGTCGAGGTCGAGATCCGGGACGCCGACATCGAGATGCAGGCGGTGCGTGCCTCGGGGCCGGGCGGACAGAACGTGAACAAGGTCTCGTCGGCCGTGCGGCTGACGCACCTGCCGAGCGGATTGAGCGTGTTCTGCCAGGAGGAGCGCAGCCAGGTCAAGAACCGCAGCAAGGCGATGAAGCTCCTCCGCACGCGTCTGCTCGACCTGGAACGGACACGGATCGACGAGGCGCGCGCGGCCGATCGCAAGTCCCAGGTCGGCAGCGGCGACCGCAATGCCCGCATCCGGACCTACAACTTCCCGCAGAATCGTTTGACCGACCATCGCCTCGGCCAGAACTTCACGCTCGAACCCGTGCTCCAGGGTCGCCTGGAGCCGGTGATCGACGCCCTGCTCGCCGCCGATCGTCAGGCCCGCATCGCCGCATTGTGAACGACCCGGATCCTGACTCGACGCGGCCGCATCCGATCCGCAATCCTCCTTCCGACGACCCTCTTCCGACGAACGACGACGACCCACGCGCACGCGCCCTCGACGTTCGGCATCCCATAGACCCCACTCGTTCCAGATCAGGAGACGCACGATGACCGACCAACTTCCGGAGCTCGAGCCCATGGACGACGCGCAGGGCGCGACGTTGAACCAGGACGCCGGCGCCATGGGCGCAGCCGCAGGCGCGCCCGTGTCCCCGATGCTCCCGCCCGGTCTCGCGGCGCCTGCCTACAACCTCAACGCGGACAAGGAGTACTACCGCTTCCTGTTCAGCGGCGTGGTGATGACCATCGGCTGCCTGATGCCCTTCGGCCCCGAGTGGGACATGGCGGGCTACAAGACGCTGTCCGGCGCGCTCTGCCTCGTCGTCGGCATCGGGATGATCTGGAGCTGGTGGGGCGCGATCTCCGTCAACCGCTTCCGCGGCGCGAACCTCAAGTGGGTCGCGTTCTCGCTGGCGCCGCTCCTCATCATGCTGTTCGGGATGATGCGCGCGTTCGAGCTCCCGGCGGTCGTCGACTTCGGCAAGGCCGGCAAGCCCATGCCGAGCGGCTGGGGCGAGTTCTTCTCGAGCTTCTTCGCGTTCAACGACGCGCCGTCGCAGGAGAAGGCCGACAACTTCGTGAGGGCCTTCGGCTCCGGCAAGTTCGTCGTGTTCCTCGGTGCGTTCTTCGCCGAGTTCTCGATGCTGCTCGGCGTCTTCGGCGGTGCCAAGACGGCGCGCAAGCAGGCCGCCGCGGCGAAGGCCGCGCGTGCCGCGTCGAGCGCGGCGCGGAAGCGCTGAGCCGACGCGGTCATGGTGGCGCGTCCGGACACGGTGCTCGGCATCCTCGACGCGGCGAGCGCCTGGCTCGAATCGCGCGGCGTCGACGCACCCCGGCGTTCCGTCGAGCTCCTGATGGGGCACGTGCTCCGACTCGATCGCCTGCACCTCTACCTCGCGCACGACCGGCCGCTTTCCGAGTCCGAGCGCAGCGAGCTGCGCGCGCTCGTGGCGCGTCGCGCGCAGCACGAGCCCGTCGCCCATCTGCTCGGCACCTGGGACTTCTATGGGCACGAGCTCGAGGTCAATCGCGACGTGCTGGTGCCGCGGCCCGAGACCGAAGGACTCGTCGAGCTCGTGCTGAAGGAGCTCGGCGATTCTCCTGCGCGCGTGATCGATCTCGGCACCGGCAGTGGGGCGATCGCGATCGCGATCGCGCTCGAGCGTCCGCTCGTGGAGCTCGTCGCCGTCGACCGCAGCGCGGCCGCGTTGGCGGTCGCCGCGCGCAACGTCGCGCGCCACGGTCTCGGGTCGCGCGTCACGCTGCGTCAGGGCTCGTGGTGGTCGGCGTTGGCGGCAGGCGACGCGCCCTTCGATCTGATGGTCGCGAACCCGCCCTACTGCGATCCGCAGCGCGCGAACGACGTCGACGACGACGTGCGTCGCTACGAGCCGGGCGACGCGCTGTGGTCTCCGCCGGGCCGCCCGGCGGCCTGCTATGAGGAGATCGCGGCCGCGGCGCCACGGCATCTGCGGGCGGGCGCGCGACTCTGCTTCGAGACGGGTCTCGGTGCCGCCGAGCCTGCGCGCGATGCCCTGCTCGCGCAGCCGTCCCTCTGCGACGTGCAGCTGCTGGACGACCTGGAAGGCCGTCCGCGCTACCTCGTCGCCCGCGTCCGCGCCGGGACCTGAGCCGTGCTCAGACCGCGACCTGCGCGGTGACGAAGCGCCCGAGCGCCGCGCGGCATTCCGGCGACAGCTGGGTGAAGAAGATCGCGATCTCGTAGGTCGGCGGCGCGACGTCGCGGAGCTTGAGACAGCGGACCACGGCGCCCTGCACGTCGTGGCTCCGTGCGTCCCCCGGGATCTCGATCGCGATGCGCACGAGCGTCATCTCGCGGAGCGCCTCGCCGTAGAGGCAGCACAGGCCGTTCGTCGAGAGGTCCTTGAGCTTCGCCTCGCGCATGCCGTCGCGCTCCGCGAGGCGGATCGAGAACTCCGCCTTCGCCCGCGCCGCACGCCGCCGCTCGATACCTGGTCGCGTCATCGCTGGGGTCCTGGTTGCTTCACCCGTGGTGCTTCACGGCAGGTCGGCCGTGGCTCGCGAGCGCGCAGTGTGGCCGCTCGCGGGCGCGGACGTTACCGTCGCCCCCTTCGCAGCGCTACGTTCGCGCCGCACCCAGCGCGGCCCCGCCGGGGCCGTTCCCGCAGAGCAAGAGTCCATCCGGAACCCGTCATGGCGAACTTCAACAAGGTCATCCTCCTCGGCAACCTCACGCGCGATCCCGAGCTCAAGTACACCCAGGGAGGTCAGGCGATCGCGAAGTTCGGGCTCGCCGTGAGCCGCAAGTACACGCAGAACGGCGAGACCAAGGAGCAGGTCTGCTTCGTCGACATCACGGCGTGGGGACGCACCGCGGAGATCGTCAACGAGTATGCGAAGAAGGGGAAGCCGATCCTGGTCGAGGGCCGCCTCGACTACCAGACCTGGGAGAAGGACGGCCAGAAGCGCAGCAAGCACGAGGTGGTCGCCGAGAACATCCAGTTGCTGGGTGCGCGCGATGGCGCCGGCAGCGGCGGTGGGGGCGGCGGTGAGAGCCGTCGCGGCGGCGCCGCGGGTGGCGGTGAGGCGGCGGCCGGCGGCGAGGCGGACTTCGACAGCATCCCGTTCTGACGGGGCGGGGCGCCCGCGAGCCCGCGCTGCCAAGGTCGCCGCAGCGTGGCGTCGCGCGACGCTCAAGGGATCGACAGGGGGAATCCGAAAGGCACCCGGGAGCATCGGTCCTCTGACCGGGCTCCTGCCGGTGCTGCATGGGGTCGATCCAAGAGGTCAAAGAGGCACTCTCTGCGAAGGCGATGACCGCCTCGCTCGACGATCTGCGTTCGCGCGGTCGTAACCAGGTCCGGATCATCCGCGCGGAACACGTCGCGCAGATGGTGGCCGAGGCCGTCGAGCGGGCCCTGGCCGACTCCGGCCTCGTGCCGCACGAAGAGCTCGAGCGCCTGGTGCAGAAGAGCCAGTCCGAGTTCTCGGCGGTGAAGGCCGAGCGCCAGCGCGATCTCGACGAGTCGCACCGGTTGTCGGAGGCCCTGCGCGAGGCGCAGGCGGTGCTCGCGGACACGGAAGCCCGCAGCAGCGAACTCGAACAGCGCTTCCAGGACGCCCAGGCGCGGGCCAGCCAGGCCGAGTTCCGCGTGCTCTCGCTCGAGGAGCGGCTCGCGTCGCTCGAGGGGACGCGCCTGCGCGCGGTCGAACTCGAGCCCGAGATGCAGCGCACGCTCGCGCGGCTCCACGAGGCAGAGCTCGAGCTCGAGGCGCACCGCAAGCAGGTGAAGCAGCGCGAGCCGGAGCTCGCGAGTGCGACCCGGCGCGCCGAGGAGCAGGAGGGCCGCGCCAAGGTCGCCGAGGCGAAGGCCGGTCAGGCGCTGCGCGATCTCGAGTCCGCGCGTCTGCGCGTCGAGAGCCTCGAGCAGCGACTCGATGCCGAGAGCCAGAAGTTCACGCAGCTGAAGGCGCAGCTCGCGGCGACGCCGCAGGGCGCGCAGGCGCCGCAGCGCGAGCTCGTCGAAGCACGGGCGCGCAGCACCGAACTCGAGCGACAGCTAGCGGCCGCGCAGTCGCGGATCGCAGAGCTCGAACGGCATGCCGGCAACCAGGAGCTCAGCACGGCGGCGGCGTCGGCCCAGGTGGATGTCATGGCGCAGGTGCTCGAGGAGCTCGCGACGCTGAAGGCGCGCGTCGAGTCGCAGCCGCAGCCGCAGCCGGTCGCCGCGCCGCGCGCCGCGATCGTGCCGGGCTTCGAGGTGCCGCCGCCGGCGCGGGCGCCGCAGCACGACCCGGCGAGTGCCGCCGTGGATCAGTTGACCAATGCACTCTCCAAGCTGACCCAGAGCATGAACGACAAGATGGAGTCGTTCGGCCGGAAGATGGGCATCAGCAGCGCGGTGCAGTCCGGGCCTGTCTCGCTGGACGGCCTGTTCAAGGACCTCGACAGCCAGAAGGTCGAATCGAACCTCGACAATCTGGAGGTCAAGAAGAAGCAGTCCGGCGGCATCGCCGCCAATCTCGAGCGCCTCAAGAAGCTGAAGGGGAGCTGACGCAGAGCTCACCGATCGGCACGCCGAGCGGGATCGAACCACGGAAGAGATCAGGAACGACGGATGAACAACCAACACACTCACGGCTCGACGCCGAGGACGCACGAGCCCGAGACCGAGATCGCGCTCGGCAAGGGCATCGACCTCGGCACCGCCAACATCGCCGCCGCGGTGCAGAACCAGGACGGCAGCATCACGGTCACCCTGGAGCGCAATGCGTTCCTCGACATCGGTGACGACGTCTACTCGAAGAACATGCTCACCAAGCTGAAGGTGCCCTACGTGGTGCACAACGGCAAGCTGATCGTGATCGGCGAGTCGGCCTTCGAGCTCGCGAACGTGTTCGGCAAGAACACGCGCCGTCCGATGTCGGACGGCCTCATCAGCCCCGGCGAGGTCGATGCGCTCCCGGTGATGCGCATGATCATCAGCAAGGTGCTCGGTGAGCCGCGCGTGCCCGGCGAGACCGTCTGCTTCTGCATCCCCGCGGAGTCGCTCGACGTCGACAACAACGTCGTCTACCACCAGGGTCTCTTCCAGGGGATCCTCGGCAAGATGGGTTACACCGCGCGGCCGATCAACGAGGCGCACGCGGTCATCTTCGCGGAGCTCGCCGACAACGACTTCACGGGCATCGGCCTGTCCTTCGGCGGCGGCATGGTCAACGCCTGCATCGCCTACAAGTCGATCCCGTGCGTGCAATTCTCCGTCGCCCGCGGCGGTGACTGGATCGATCGCAACGTCGCGCAGGTGCTCGGCGTGAAGCAGAGCAAGGCCTGCTACCTCAAGGAGCGCGGCGTGGACATCCGCGACCCGAAGAACCGCGAAGAGGAGGCGGTGGCGATCTACTACCGCAACCTCATCAACTACGTGCTCCAGAACGTGAAGCACCGCTTCGAGTCGGGCCAGAACATGCCGACGTTCAACGAGCCGGTGGACATCGCGTGCGCCGGTGGCACGTCGATGGTGGGCGGCTTCATCGAGGTCTTCCGCGAGGAGTTCGGCAAGATCGACTTCCCGATCCCCGTGGGCCGCATCTTCCGCGCCGAAGAGGCGCTGACGGCGGTCGCGAAGGGCTGCCTGGTCGCCGCGGCGATCGGCGAGTGAGACGCCGGCACGAACCGTCGGTTCGTACGCGTCGCGCGCGGCGGTGATCCCGCCGCGCGCCGTCGTTTCAGCGGATCTCGGTCCGCGACCAGTTCAGCGCCTCGACGATCGCTCCGCTGACGGGATCGACCACGATCCCTGAGAAGTGCAGATCGAGCCCCGTGAGTCCGGGGATCGGCGGCACGAGGAAGCTCGCGGTCGCGCGCCCCTGCGCATCGAGGTTGCCGAGGAAGTTGCCGAGCAGCGGGTTCGCCGGATCGAGCGTGGCGAAGAAGAGCGCGTCCGGCGCGAGGCCGAGCACGATCCCGCCCGGCAGCGTGATCGCCGGTGCCTCCGCGAACGCCGCCATCAGCCAGTGGATCGCTCCCGCGCGACTGGGGACCTCGACGCCGAGCGCGACCGCCGCACCGCTCGCGACCGTCTCCGGCGTCGTCAGCGGCAGCGGTGCGAGGAGGAAGCGCAGCGCCCGCTGCAGGATCTCGCCCCGCAGCGCGTCCTCGCGGATGGTCTCGATCGGGAAGCCGAGGTAGACGACGCGCGCCGCGCCCGCGATGCGTTGGATCGCCGCGCCGGCACCGTTCGCGTACTCGAGAGCGAGCGTCGACTGCGCGTCCGCCGCAGCGAGAACGTCGGGGTAGTCCACGTCGTAGGTCGGACCGCTGCCGTCGTCGAAGCTGCCGGCGGCGAGGCCCGCGAAGATGCTGCCGGCGCGCGGCCGGAAGCCGTAGCTGGCGGCGTCGTCGGCGACGTAGCTCGCGCCGAGCACCTGCCGGTGGAACGCGAGATCGCCGGCGCTGCCGCGGGCCTCGAGATCCCAGCCGATCTCCGAACCGGAGACGAGCAGGCGACCTCCACCCTGCACGTAGTTCCGCACGAGGGTCTGCTCCAGACCGTTGAAGCTCTCGTGCGCCGTGCTCTCCTCGCCGCAGGCCCAGTCGACGCAGCGGTAGTTCGCCAGCGCGACCGCACCGACCTGCACGGCCTCGTTCGTCGCCGAGTCCACCGCGAGCGAGAACGCGTGCGCGGCGCGCAGCGCGAGCAGGTGCCGCGGCAGGTAGTCGAGCGTGTTCTCCGGCTCCTTCACCGTGCGTTCGAAGCGGTCGAAGGCCTGCACGAGCAGCAACGACGCTCCGCCGTGATGCGTCGTCATGCCGCAGAGCACCTCGGTCGGGAACGATCGCCCGCTCGCGTTGAGCGCGCGCACGCGGAAGCAGAGCGCCGTGCCGGGCGCGAGCGGGCCGGTCGACCAGGAGTTCGCCGTCGTGCGTGCGACCTCGCGGAAGCCCTTGCCGTCGGCCGACTGTTCGATCGCGTATTCCGTCGCGAGCCCGCTCGGGCTCCAGGCGACCGAGAGCCCGCGTGCGCCGTCCTGCACCACGCGCAGCGAACCGGGCGCCTCCGGCGGGAAGGGTGCCGTGGGCGCGAAGTAGCGCAGCACGCCGCGGGCGATCGCGCGCGCCGCGAGGCGGCGGACGCGCGGATCGTGCAGGGCGCGATGGTCGACCGAGCCGGGCGTGTCGTGGAACGCGAGCTCGATCAGCACCCCCGGCATCGTCGCGAGCAGCCGCACCTCGCCGAAGTTCGCCTGCAGCTTGCCGCGATCGGTCCAGCCCGCGTCGTACTCCGCGCGGATGTCCGCCACGATCTGGTCGTGGATGCGCGCCTGCAGCGTCGTCGAGCCCGCGGTCGCCCCTCCGTTGTAGATGTAGGTGCTCGTGCCCAGCCCGCCGCCGGCGTTCGTGTGCAGCGAGACGAAGGCATCGGCGCCGATCCACTCGGCGAGCCGCGGTCGCGCGGTGACGTCGTCGTCGTGGTCCTCGCCGCCGGAGATCGAGTTCCACACGGTGCTCGCGGCGCCGACGTACTGCGCCCAGTAGCGCGCGGCCTCGAGCCACTTCGCGCGGCCGCTGGTCCCCGTGCCGCGCACGAGCGTGCCGGAGCCACCGCCCACCCGCACCGCATCGGCGATCACGACGCGCCCCGCGGGGGCATCCGCGAGCAAGGCGATCTGCGCACCGTCGGCGGCGCGGAACCACCACTCGCCGAGGTAGCGCCACGTGGAGCCGTCGCGGGTCTGGTCGACGAGCACGAGGTCGGTGCCGCCGGCATGCGTGATCGCGTAGCGCGCGACGTCGCTGCGGTTCGCGCCCGCGCGGAACCACGCGTAGACGGGGTAGCTGCCGTCCGCCGGCACCGCGACGCGCCAGGTCGCCTGCTCGACGGATCCCGGCGCCGTCGACGCGAAGCGATAGCCCAGGCCCGCGTAGCCGGCGCTCGCCGAGCTGCTCCAGGCGCCGAGCGTGACGAACGCCGGCGGTGACGCGGAGTCGTCGACCACGCTCTCGGTGTCGCTCTCGCTCCGCTCGCGGCAGGTGATGACCTGCGCGCCGAGGTTCTCGAGGTAGGGGGCGATCCAGCGCAGCGCGATCTCGTTGGTGTGGACGTCCTCGATCAGGCCGTCGATGAGGCCGCGTTGCGTCGTCCAGCCGAGCGTCGAGTGCCAGTAGTAGCCGTGGCCCGGCGAGAGCGCGATGCGCTTGCCACTCAGGGCACCCTGCACCTGGGCCGCGGCGACGACGAGTCCGCCGTCGCCACGGCGCGGCAGGGGACCGCTGCCGCCGAGCAGGCTGCCCAGCGGACGGCGCGTGCCGTCGCGCTCGACGACGTGGATCTCGACCGACCGCAGCCCCGGATCGACGCCGAAGGCGGTCTTCGTGAGCTGTTCGATCGCGTCCTCGATGCCGCCCGCGACCGCCGCACGCAGGATGCCGTCGTCGAGCGTGATCTCACAGCGCGCATCGCGTGCGGTGACGCCGAGCAGGCGCGTCCCGGGCGGCACGAGCGTCGTCAGGCCCGCGGCGCGTTGCACGGCATCCGGACCATCGACCACGCGCTGGAGCGCCGCCGCGAGTCCGGGACCCGCCACCGGCACGGCGACGAGTCCGCGATGGCGCCAGAGCAGGGCGCGTTGTGCGGCGAGGTCGGTCGCGGCGATGGCGAGCGCACCGAGGGCGAAGACGAGACGGGTCGGGACGCACGCGGACATGGGCCGCGGATCCTACGCGGCGGCGCAGGGTGACGAACCTCATGCGGGCCCGCGCATCCGGTCCGCCACGACGCGCGCTCAGGTCCCGCGCGGATAGAGCACGGCGTCGCCGACCTCGTCCCACCACGCCGAGACGTCGACGGCAGCGAGAGAATCGAGCGCGGCGCGGTCCGCGCCGGCGTCGATCGCGAGGCGCAGCGCGCGGCTGCCGCTCAGGATGTCGATCGGTTCCTTCGCGGTCTCGTACTCGTACGGCGGCTTGCGCCACGCGAACTCGCGGGGTGCGAGCGTCCGGCACGCCGCGAGCAGCGCGAGCGTCGTGCGGTAGCTCCGCGCCCGCCGCGGCTCGTGCGGGTGGAGGAACACGCCGCCGCACGAGCGGCCGATGTGCTTGTGGAAGGTCGGCTCGAAGCGCACGGGCCGCAACGCGATCGATGGGTCGCTGCCCAGCGCGACCATCGCCGCCGCGAGCTCGTGACCATCGAGCCAGGGCGCGCCGCAGATCTCGAAGGGCGTCGTCGTGCCGCGGCCTTCGGAGAGGTTCGTCCCCTCGAGCAGGACCTGGCCGGGGTAGACCAGCACGCCCTCGAAGCGCGGCAGGTTCGGCGAGGTCGGCACCCAGCTCCGCACGGCGCGCGGCGACGCGAGCTCCGGCCACAGCGTGTCGCGGCGCCAGCCCTGCATCGGGACGACCTCCACGAGCGCGTCCGGCACGTGCTCGCGTTGGAACCAGCGCGCGAGCTCACCGATCGTCAGCGCGTGCCGCATCGGGATCGGCAGCAGTCCGACGAAGCTCGCCTGGTCCGGTTCGAGCCGCGGACCCTCGACGACCTCGCCGCCGAGTGGATTGGGGCGATCGAGCACCAGCATCGGCACGCGATGCGCGGCGCACGCGCGCATCGCGAGCAGCAGGGTCCAGATGTAGGTGTAGACGCGCGTGCCGACGTCCTGGAGATCGACGACGAAGAGATCGAGACCCTCGAGCATCGCGGCGCTCGGCTCGCGGCGCTCGGCGTAGAGGCTGTGGCACGGCACGCGAAGCCGCGCGTCGCGCGCGTGCGCCGTCTCGATCATGTTGTCCTGCTGCTCCGACCAGAGCCCGTGCTGCGGGCCGAAGAGCGCCGCGAGCTTGCCGGGGAACCGCGCGGCGAACGACTCGTGCGCGTAGCGGAACGCGTGGTCGACGGAGGCCTGGTTGACGAGGAGCCCGACGCGCCGCGCGAGTTCGAGGCGACGCGGCGGAGCGACGAGCGCACGCTCGAGACCGAGCGCGAAGGCCTCGCGGGAGCCGGAGGCGTGCGCGTCGCTCACGTGTCGCCGATGCGCTTGGCGCGGACGAAGTTCGTCACGAAGCGGAACGCCGAGAGATCCGGCACGTGCTTGCTGGCGCGCGGCGAGGTGCGCCAGAACTCCTCCTTCTGCGTCGCGCGCCACTCGGCATGGCTCATCCCCATGTGGTCGAGCGCGTAGATCTGCCGCTCACGCTCGGTGGTGGGGCCCTGCGCGACCTCGAGCCCCTGCAGGTCGAAGTGGTTGGCGGAGTCGAGCACGACGCCGTGGCCCGAGTGGAAGTACGCCGC
>JADLHO010000025.1 GCA_020848735.1 Planctomycetota bacterium
CGTCGTAGCGGGTGGTCTTCGTCTTTGCCATGTCGTCCTCCTACAGCTTGCGGGCAAGCTGCTGCGCCATCTTGATGTCCGCGGCCTGCGTCGTCTTGTCGCCTCCGGCCAGAAGGACGATGACCGTCCGACCTTATCCGGACGAAGTAGACGCGGTAGCCAGGGCCGAAGTCGATGCGCAGTTCCGACACTCCTTGGCCAACCGGCTTCACATCGCCGGGGTTGCCGGCGGCGAGCCGCTCGATGCGGGCCTGGACCCGAGCGCCAGACTTCCAACCGCTCCTCTCACTGAACTTGGGTCTGGAAGTGCATAGGGCGGCGTCGCAAGTCGCCCGGGAGGGTCAGCTTCCAATCGCTGACGGCGGCGAGTAATGCGGCGATGGCGCGACGCTCGCCGCGCGTCGCGGCCGGCGCGAGGTGAACCCTGATCTGCTCGTCGGTGACGACGACGCGACCCGGAGCGGAGAGCACGTTGCCGATCATCTTCTTGGCTTCGGTCGGCTTCGCGAGGTGCGGTGCGAGACTCGCGGCGAGGTCGGCCTCGGCGTTGGCGCAGACGACGCGGATCGTGTCGACGACGGCCTTGAGCTCGCCGGTGTGGCGGACGAGCACGCCCGCGAGCTCGCTCTCTTCGACGGCGATCTGCGGGGGGACGTGAGGCCGGACGCGCTCGATCAAGAGACGGCGAGCGACGGCGTCGTGCAGCTTGGCCTCGAGCTTGGACCGCGCGTTCGCGTCGACGCCGTCGGCGGCGAGGCGGTTTCTGAGGTCGCCCTCCTCGCTGCGGGCGAGGCGCAGCGCACGGTCGAGACGGCGCCGGAGCGGGTTCGGGATGATCGTGCCGTCGGGATAGAGCTCGACCTTGCGGCCGTCGAGCTGGTTCAGGCCCCAGCGCTCGACGCCGTGCTTGAAGGCGTTCTCCTGCAGCCAGCGGTCCCACAAAATTTCGACCAGACGCTCGGCGCGCTCACGCGACGAGGCCACGAAGTTGATCTGGCGCTCCCCGACGAGGACGGCGATGCGGCGGACTCGGCCGCGGCCCTTGCCGAGGTTCTTCAGGCGATCCTCGTGCAGGCCGACCTTCTCGCCGTGGATCACGACCCGCCGGAACGCGCTCGCCGCCAGGAGCGGATAGCCCTTGCGTTCGTAGGTCACCCACTCGTAGCCGGCATCGCGCAGCGCGGACAGCTCCTCGGGAAACGATCCTGCCCGATCGAAGGCCAGGAGGATTCGCTGCGCGTCGCCGAGGCCAGCGCGCAGGTCTCGGGCGATCGGCGCGAGCCATTGGGTGAGGGAGTCGTGCGACGGCACGTCGACGCGCAGGACCGGCCGGCCGTCCTCGTCGTGGACGTAGTAGTCGCTGACGCCAGGTCGCACGCGCTTGTCCTGCATGCGCCAGCCGCGGCGCACGACGTGGTCGCCGGTGTAGGGCCGCAGGTGGTTGTCGACGTAGAAGACGGCGAGCTCGCCCTCGGCGGTCCGCGCGGCGGCGAGGTAGCGCGCGGCCACGTGACCGTGCAGCGAGGCGCCGCCGCCGTCCTCCCCGAGACGCGCGAGACGACGTCGGACGCCACTCGCCGTCGGCGTGTGATCGGCGCGCAGGAGGAGCGGCGCGCTCGGGGTGCCGAGGCGGCGCACGCCCTCGACGCACCGCTCGCCGATCGCAAGCGCCGCGATCGTGGCGTCGAGCGCCACGCGCAGGCCGTCGCCCGGGCGATCGTCGACCCGCGCGGCCTCCTCGTGGAGCCCTTCGCGCTGGCACAGCCCCAGCATGATCCACGTGCCGAGGTGCTGGACCCACCGCCCGCCCGTCACCGGACGCGACACCAGGGCCTCGACGCGGACCATATCGCTGTCGGCCGCGACGTCCGCGGCGCTCTCCGTCGGCGCCGTGAAGAGCAGGAGCTGCCCCGAAGACGGCGGGGCCACCGCTGCGTCCGGGCGTGCGGCCGCGCGCGCCTCGAGCCAGCGTCGGTACTCGCGCCAGATCGTCTGGTAGCTGACCCGGCCGCGCCGCGGCTGCGCGGCGCGTGCCTGCGCGGGAGTCGCGCCAGCGGCGAAGGCGGCGTGCAGCGCGACAATCTGTGCGCGCGTCAGCTTCCCAGGCGCGCCCGCGCGACCCGTGATCACCGCGCCGATTCCCTCGGCCTCTTCCTTGCGCCGCAAGAGGCGCAGGTACTCGTCGGAGATCCCGAACGCGCGCGCGAGGTGGCCAAGGTGGATCCCCGGCGCCCTCCCCAGCGTCACCGCGAGGACGTTGCGTGGCCCGCGATCGCGGTCGTCGACGAAGTACGCACCGATCAAGCTGCCGGCCACGAACACCTGGCACTCGCCCGCGCGCTCGATCACGCAGCAATTGGCCGCGAACCAGCGGACCTCGTATCCTGTGGCTGGCGACTCCAAGGGCAGAGCGAGAGCATCCATCGCCTCCTGGAACCGAGCCACCTTCTCCGAAATTCCCCACAAATCAGGATCGCCATCGCCGGCTTCAACTGCGCGGAATCAGGTCGCCCCACGAGATCCGGTTGGAAGTCTGGAGCGCGCCCATGCACGTCCCGCAGCTCGTCGAGCCAAGCGGCGAACTCGGCTGGACTTGCGGATCTCCAACACAAAACAACTGTAGCCTCGTGGCTACACCCCGTCAAGCACCGCGCCCGTCCGCGGCGAAAGACGCCCTCCTCCCTTGCTAGTCGATGACCGGCGCGATGGTGGTGACGCCGGCGCCGGTCCAGGCGACCTCGGTGGTCGCCCGCACGGTCGCGACGCCGGTGGTGGGATCGATGCCGAGGACGTCCTTGCCCACGGTGAAGCCGAAGATCCGGTCCTCCCAGAAGCCGAGCCCCTCGATGGTCCGGAACCCGGTCGAGCCGACCTCGGTGGCCTGCCCGGTGGCGAGGTCGATCCTGGCCAGGACGTCGCTCTCGGGCGAGGCCTTGTTGAGGGTGGCGAAGACGCCCTTGCCCGAGACGAAGACGAGGCAGACCTCGCGCCCGCCCGTCGCGGCCCCGGCACGATCGCCGGGGCGCAGGCGGTGAAGCTCGAAGCCGACATGGCCCCAGCCGGCACTTTGCGGGGTGACGCAGGTGACGAG
>JADLHO010000026.1 GCA_020848735.1 Planctomycetota bacterium
CCGCCCGCGAGCGACGCGAGCGGCACCCCTTCGATCCGGGTCTGCAGGATCAGAACCGCCTCCTCGCGCGAGAGCGCACCGGCCCGCACCGCGCGCGCGAGCACAACCTCCACCTCGTCCGCCGCGGCGATCGGCTCCGCTGGTGTCGCTTCCAGCTCGCACGCCTGGACGCGGGAGCGGCGCTCTGCGGCGAGTGTGGTGAGCGTCGCGTGCGCGGTGTCCAGAAGCAGGTTGGCTGCGATCCGGCGCGGCCGCCGCTCGAGGGGGTAGCTGCGGATCCGCTCCCACCCGTGCGCGAGCAGCAGCGACCAGAGCTCGTCCCGCTCAGCAGCCGTGTGCAGAAGCCTGCCCGCGAGACGCTTCAAGCCCGGCAGCAGCGCCTGCAGCACGACGCGGGCCGCCAGCGGATCGGTCCGCGCCTCGCGCAGCAGCGCCGCCAGGATCGCGTTCTCGGCATCGTGATCGCCGCGCAGACGCCGCACTGAACTGATCAGCTCGCTCGCCGTTGAGAACGCCGCGAGTCGCGGCTCGCGCTGCGACCAGCGGCGAAGCCTGCCGGACAGGGTGGTCGTGACGAGCGCCTCCCATTCGCACTCGAGCGCGGCGACCACATCGATGCCGCGATCCGGCCGGCGGGAAGCGTTGGGGCCGTGAGACATGAGCCTCCTTCGGTCGCTTGCTAGGGAGGCCGCACGGTGGCGACGCCGTCTCACCGGCGGCTGACAGCCGGCTGACTCTGGTGCTCGGTTCTGATGCGCGAGTCGGACGACCGGGAGCCATGCACGCACTCGGGAGAGCGGACGGCTGTGGCGCCGAGGGCGAGCGGCTGTCAGCGAACTGTCTGCGCACCGTCAGCGCCCAGATCGGCGCGCGCCACGACTGCGTCGCACACTCCGGTCGCCGTGACGCTCTCCTGCCCCGGATTGGTGTTTTGCGAGGGTGGTGTGAAGGGCTACCCTCGGGTGGGTCACCTCCCACGACCGGGCAATGGAACTGCCGCCGTTGCAGCCCGTTACCTTCCCCGTCGCGACGCGACAAGGGAAGTAGGTGGAAGGCCTCGCCGAACTGGCCTTCCGGCGACACCATGCGCAGATCTACCGCTACCTCCGCCGCAAGACCGGCGACCCCGATCAAGCCGCGGATCTCACCCAGGAGGTCTTCGCCGACGCGGTCGCCACACTCACGCGCACCGACCGCGCACCCGACTCGATGCTCGCCTGGCTCTACACGATCGCGCAGCGACGCTTCGCCGACGAGGCGCGCCGCCGGCAACGCTCGGTGGAGGCCGCCGCACTCAATGACGCCCTCGACGAGCTCCCCTCACCCGACTACGGCACAGACCTTGCGCAGGCACTGCGCGAGTCGATCTCGCGGCTCGCACCCAGCCAGCAGCAGGTCGTCTCCATGAAGCTGCTGCGTGGCTTCTCCTTCTTCGAGATCGCGAACGAATGCGAGACAAGCGAAGCGGCAGCGAAGATGCGCTTTCAGCGTGCACTGAGCACGCTCCGCGCAGACCTCGAACAGCAAGGGATCGGTCTCTGAGCTCTCGCAAGACGATCGTGCGGCTCGATCGGGAAGTGCTCGAACTGCTTGGCAGCGAGCCCGAACTGCTGGCGATCGCCGACGCGATCACCGAAACCCAAGGCAACTCCGGACAAGCCTCCGGCTCCACGCCATCCGCGCAGCTCAACTCCCCCGCACTGACCAGCCTGCACCACCCGCGGTCGCAACGCCGTCGCCGCACGTCGTAGTCGACTTCGTCGCGGTCGCGTTACTTTCGCCGGCTCGCGAACGACAGACGGGATAGGAGACGCGAGTCGCCGCAAGGGGAGGAGTTGCTCGATGCGTCCACCCAGGCCTGAACCCTTCGCAAGACGCCTCCCGGATGCGGGTGCGCACGACGGGCGACTCGCACTGTCAGCGAACTGTCAGCCGACTGTGAGCGACGGCGCATAGCCATGGCAGGCAGGAGCACCTGGCCCAAGATGCGCTTTCAGCACCCAACACCCGTCGAAGCCCAGCCGAGCAAGAACGGCCACGTCCACGTCCGCCTCCGCAACCCCGACGAGACCAAGCCCGCGGGTGCCTCGTTACGAGGGCGGTTCGGGCGGCCGCTGCCGCTGATCGGAGCTCTCCTCGTCGTACTCGCGCTCGCCGGGTACTGGTCGGTGTACAGCGCAACCACGCACCGGACGCCCGTGCTTGTCGCCGCGCACGACCTGCAGGCCGGCACCGTCGTCCGCTCAGCGGATCTGCGCGTCGCCGAGCTGGCCGGCGACGCCGGGACGATGGCAGCCCTCGTGCCCGAGCGCGAGCTGGACACGGTGCTCGGACGCGAGCTCACAGCACCCGTGCCGCAAGGCTCCCCGCTCCCGCGTGCCACGGTCGCATCGGCCGGAACAGGGCCCGCCGCGTTCACCCTCGTCGTTCCCGCCATGCGCGCGCTCGGCGGCGCCCTCAATCCGGGCGACCGGGTGACGGTGCTCGCCACCTTCGAGAGCGGCGCTGGCGCCCGCGCCCGCGCCGTCGCCCGAGGCCTACGCGTGTTGACGGTCGGCACCGCGCCTGAGGGACTCGATCGCGCCTCGGCGAGCATCCCCGTCACCGTCGCGCTCCCCGATCCCTCGCTTGCCGCAGGGCTCGCGCTCGCAAACACCGAAGGGAAGATCGACCTCCTCCGTGAGGGCGGACGCGGCCGCACTGCGCCGATCCCACCCGCAAGCGCGCAAGGAGGCTGACCGGCATGGAGCGTCTCCCGGTCGTGCTCGCGCTCACCCCGGTCGCCGAACGCGCCGTCGAGCACCTGCTCTTCGGTCGCGGCGCCGTCCTCGAGCCGCGCGCAAGCGCATCCGAGGCAGACGAGATCGAACAGGAGGTGCTGCTAGTCGAAGCTGCCGCCGTGCTCCTCTCGCCCGATCTCTCCGGACTGACCGCGGCCCACTGCGCACGCGTCCGCGCCAGCGGCACCCGCATCGCCGGGTTCGCCAGAGACGCGCATGAACGAGAGGAGCTGCTCGCCCTCGGCGTCGACATCGTCATCGAACCGACCGACCCAGAACACGCGATCGTCGCCGCGCTCAAGGGCTCGGCAGACGACAAGACCGAAGCAGCCACGCCTCCCGAGCAGGTCGAAGCGCCTGCGCAGCACACGACCCGAGACGTCCGAACGTCGTACGCAAGCACGGAGGTTGAGAAGGGGAGCGTGCTCGCGGTGATCGGGAGCAAGGGCGCCCCGGGGGCGAGCGAGTGCGCCGCCTCGCTCGCCGCCCTAGCCGCCGAGCGCTGGACCTGTCTGCTCGTCGAGCTGGACGCGCTCTCCGGCGGGCTCGACCTCCGGCTCGGCGCCGACCCGCGGCAAGGCTCGACGCTCGGCCTCGCCCGCGCGGTCGGCGCAGGCGACGGCGCGATCGGCGAGCTGCTCGAGCGCTGGCTGACCACCCGCGAAGGCTGGCCACCAGTCCTCGTCGGACCGCCCGACCCCGACCAGACGCTCGCCGAGCTTGCGACGCCCGGCGCCGCTGCGGTCACGCTGCGCGCGCTCGCCTCCGTCTACCCGCTCATCGTCTGCGACGTCGGCTTCCTCCTCGCCGAGGGAACCGAGGCGGGCC
>JADLHO010000027.1 GCA_020848735.1 Planctomycetota bacterium
GCGTCTATCGGACGCTCGAGGACTTCCTCCCCGAGGGCGGGCGCCGCATCTCGGTGGAGGACGTCGCCGACTTCCTCATCCGCTCGCTCCGCGAGGGCACGCACCTGCGGAAGCGCGTCGGCGCGGGCTACTGACGGCGGGCGGGATTCAGTCGGCCAGCCGCTCGCGGATCCAGCGACCCGCCTCGCGCACCGCGGCGAGGTCGATCCCCGTCGTGAAGCCTCGCGCCGCGAGCCGTTCAAGCACGAGCTCGGTCGCGACGTTCCCGGTCGCGCCCGGGGCGAACGGGCAACCCCCGAGCCCGGCCGCACTCGCATCGAAGGAGCGCAGGCCGAGGTCGAGACACGCATCGATGTTCGCGAGCGCGCGCCCGTAGGTGTCGTGGAAGTGCCCGTTCAGCCGCGCGACATCGGTCACCGCGAGGACCGCCTCCATCACACGGCGCGTCGCGTCCGGCGTCCCGATGCCGATCGTGTCGGCGATGCTCAGTTCGTCGCACCCCATCGCCAGGAGTTCCCCTGCGACGCGCGCCACGACGGCGGGTGCGATCTCCCCCTCGTACGGGCAACCGAGCGCACACGAGACCGTGCCGCGTACCGCGATCCCGCGCGCGCGCGCGGCGGCGACCACCGGCCGGAACCGCTCGAGCGACTCCGCGATCGAGCAATTGATGTTGCGCTGCGAGAACGTCTCACTCGCGGAGCCGAAGACGCAGATCGCGTCCGCGCGCGCGGCGACGGCGGCCTCGAAGCCGCGCAGATTCGGCGTGAGGACGCTGTACCGCACGCCGGGCACGCGGTGGATCGCGGCCATCACCTCGGCGGCATCCGCCATCTGCGGCACCGCCTTGGGTGACACGAACGACGTCACTTCGATCGCGCGGAACCCGGCCGCACTGAGGCGGTCGACGAGCCCGACCTTCACGGCCGCCGCGAGGATTCGCGGCTCGTTCTGCAGGCCGTCGCGCGGCGAGACTTCGACGAGGGTGACAAAGGGCGCGGCGGACTCGGACATGGCAACAATCTGCGGCGCGCGCGCCGCATTGTCAGTCCGGCGCAGGATCGGACAGATTGCGATATCACCTCACCGGGAGCCCGAATGCGCGTCCGCCGGCCATCTCTGATCGCCCTCCTGCTCGCCAACGGGGTCATGACGGGCACGGCCTGCGCGCGCACGGCGGTTCCGCCGGTGCCGGACGCCGCGACGATCGCGCGTGCGCAGGCCGCCGCCGACTCGCTCGGCCCGGACCTCATGGGGATGCTCCTCGGCGAGCTCGCGCGCGGAGGCCCGGAGTCCGCTGTGGCGGTCTGCGCCGATTCGGCGCAGGTACGCCCTGCACGACACGCGCGCGACGGACTCGTGGTGCGCCGTGTCGGCACGCGCGTGCGCAATCCGTCCAACGCCCCCGACTCGGTCGAGCGGCGACTCCTCGCCCACTTCCAGACCGAGCAGGACGCCGGTCGCCCCATGCAGCAGGTCGCGGAGGTGACGCGCACCGCCGACGGCGCGGGATGGGAACTTCGGCTGGTGCGTCCCGTCGTCCTCCTCGACCGATGCACGACCTGTCACGGGAGCGCGGAAGAGATCCCTCCGGCCGCGCGGGCGCTCATCACCGCGAGGTACCCGGAGGACGAGGCCGTGGGATACCGCGCGGGCGACCTGCGCGGCGCGGTGAGCGTGCGTGTCGCGATGCCCGCGATGAGATGAGCGATGGCGTTCGCAGACCCGCGCTCGACCTCGCACCCGGCTTCACCACGCGATTCGCGCCGGCACCGACGGGCTATCTGCACCTCGGGCACGCGGTGAATGCGGTCTGGGTGTGGGGCATCGCACGCGCGTTCGGAGGGCGCGTGCTGCTGCGCATCGAGGACCACGACCGCGGTCGGTGTCACGCGAGATACGAACACGCACTGCTCGATGATCTCGATTGGCTCGGCCTCGAACCCGACGGCTTCGGCACGGACGCCTTCCGCACGGGTCCGCTCGCGCAGCGACAGAGCGACGGCCCCGAACGATACGCCGTGCACCTCTCGGCGCTCGAGGCGCGCGGGCTCGCCTACGCCTGTCGCTGCTCCAGGTCGGAGATCGCGCGGGCGACCGCCGAGAGCGGCGACACGCGCTACCCTGGCACCTGCCGCGCTGCGGCCGTCGCCCGGGACTCGACGCCGGCACGCCGGGTCGTGATGCGCGGGGGGGAGAGCGAGCGCTTCGACGATCTCCGACTCGGGCCGCAGTCCCAGGACCCCGACCTCCAATGCGGCGACGTCCTGGTGCGCGACCGCGCCGGCAACTGGACGTACCAGTTCGCGGTGGTCGTGGATGACCTGGACCAGGGCGTCGACGTCATCATCCGTGGCGAGGATCTCCTCGACTCGACGGGGCGGCAACTCCGGCTGGCGCGCCTGCTCGGACGCCGGGAGGCACCGCGTGTGCTGCATCACCCGCTCCTGCGTCACCCGGATGGACGCAAGTTGAGCAAGAGCGCGCGCGACACCGGATTGCGTGAGCTGCGCGCCGCCGGACGCACGCGCGCCGACATCCTCGGGCTCGCGGCGCACGTGAGCGGCCTCGCATCCCTGCCGACGCCGCTCGGCCCAGAGTCGCTCGCGGACCTGTTCCGTTGAGGCGGACGGTCCGATATTCCGCTCCGCCGCGCTCGCGCGGCTTCTCACTCACTCCTCAGGGAACCCGATGCGTGCCGGACTCAAGAGCGCACTGATCGGCGCCTCCTTCCTGATGGCCACCTCGGCCATCGGGCCGGGCTTCCTCACGCAGACCGCGGTCTTCACCGAGCAGCTCGGGCCGAGCTTCGGCTTCGCGATCCTTTTGAGCATCGTGATCGACCTGGTGGCGCAGCTCAACA
>JADLHO010000028.1 GCA_020848735.1 Planctomycetota bacterium
CCGCTGATGGATGCGGCCCTCGCCCATGCGCGGGCTGGCGGGCATGACGGCGTCTGGCTCCAGGTCTGGGAGCACAATGCCCGGGCGCGGCGTTTCTATGAGAAATGCGGATTCGTCGCCGTCGGGATCAGCACCTTCCTGTTCGGGGCGATCACGGAGCGCGATCCCGTGTACCAGTTGCTGTTCGAACGCGCCGCTGCGCCGCCGGGGTGAATCCCTTGCCGTGCCCGTGCGTATCTTCTCCCCGTGAGCGGGCGATCCCCCGCTCCGAACTCCACTTCCCTTCCGAGACCCCGATGCGAGTCCTTGCCCTCGTCGCCGCCCTTGCATTCGTCGCCCCGCTCTCCGCGCAGGCCAACTTGGTCGCCGCGCCGAGCACCCGAGCCACCACCGTCATGTCCGTGAGCGCCCCGCGCGTGCAGGGCCAGCCCGCCCCCGCGGCCAAGAGCGTGAAGATCGACTACGGCCAGCCGCACGCACGCGGCCGCGCCGTCCCCACCGAGCTCGGCACCGACGGCACCGTCTGGCGCACCGGCGCGAACACCTCGACGACGCTCACCACCGAGGTCGCGCTCACGATCGGCGGCGCGGCGGTCCCGGCCGGCAACTACTCGCTCTACACGGTGCGTGAGGGAGGCAAGTACTTCCTCATCATCAACAACAACACGGGCCAGTGGGGCACGGAGTACGACAAGTCGAAGGACCTCGCGCGCGTTCCGCTGACCGCGCGCACGCTCACCGACGCGCAGGAATCGCTGCAGATCGCGCTCGTCCCGCCGATGAGCGGACCCGCGAAGGGGCAGCTGACGATCTCGTGGGGCAAGCTCCATCTCTCGACGGAGTGGGCCGCTCGCTGATCAGAACGTCCGGCGCAGGCTGAGGCCGAGCGTCGAGTAGGAATAGGCCCCGACGGCGGACGCAGCCGCGCTCGTGCTGCGTCCGCCTCGCAATTCGACCTGCCAGATCCTCGCCCAGGTGCGCGCCAGTCGCGCGTCGGCATGCCATTGGTCCTGAACGTCGAGCGTGTCGACGCGCTGTGCCCCGTAGCCTCCGCCGAACCCCAGGCTCCACCGCGGATCCTCGTATGACCATCCGGCGGTGACCTCGCCCGAGAGGAATCGCGGTGGAGAGAAGTAGCGGGCGGCGCGCTCGTCGAAGCCGAATCCCGCGAGGAAGGCGCCCACCGAGAATCTCTTGGGCAACTGCCGCGTGGCGCGGACCGCCCATGTGCGCTTGGCGTTGCCGTCCGACCAGTCGAGCAGGCCCAACGACCCGAGCACGTTCGTCGTGGGCGTGACGCGCCAGTCGGCCGAGAGCTCTCCTCGCGTGATGTCGAGCGCCAGCGGCGTGACCGAGGCGATCTCGTCGAATGGCCACCGCGCGACGGTCGCGGAGAGCGCGAGCGAGGGTCGCACGCGCTGCTGCAGCGTGATGCGGCCGCTCATCGTGGTGCGCTCGGGCGCGGCGGCCCCAACGACGGTGAGTGGGGCGGGCGCCAACTTCCGCAGGCCGAGGACGGCCGTCACGCTCCCTTTCCACACGGGCAGGCCGAGCGACCCCTCGATCATCGTGCGTCGCGAGTCGCGCGCGGGATCGGTCGCCTCGAGCTGCGCCAACGAGACGCCCGCCCTGATGCCGTTGAGCACCGTCGCATTGAGTCGCAGCGCCTGCCAGCGATTCACGTTGCGCTCGCTGTCCTCGCTGTAGTCGCTCGAGACCTCCGCGCGCGGGGCGTACGCGGTGCGCACGGCGCGGCGGAGCTCGCGGACCTCCCCGTTGGCGCTGTCGGCCGCGTACGCGCGTTCGGCGAGACGTCTCGCATCTCCCGGGCGCTGCTGCCAGATCCGCAGGTTCCCGAGGCCCACGAGGGTGCGCACCTCGTTCGGGTCCTCGAGGAGCAACGCCTCGTAGCGCGTGGCGGCACTCTCGAGGTCGCCGCTCCAGGCAGCCACCTGCGCCAGTCCGTAGCGCGCATCGCGGTCGGTGGAGTCCTGCGCGAGCACGGCCTCGTACCCGTGCCCCGCCTCGGCGAGCCGTCCGGCCCAGGAGAGCGTGCGCGCGCGCGCGATGCGCACGTGCACGAAGTCGGGCCCGGGGTGTGCCGTGATCACCGAATCGTAGCGCACGATCGCCTCGTCGAAGCGCTTCCCCCACGACAGATACAGCGCCTCGGTCGTGAGCAGGTCGGGGTCGTCGGGCACGCGCACGCGCGCGGCGCGCAGCAGCACGAGCGCCGAGTCGATGTTGCTGTTCCACGCGAGCGTCTGTGCCAGGCGGAAGTTCGCCCGCACCGAGAGCCGATCGTCGTCGAGCGCGCGCCGATACGCTGCCGCCGCCTCATCGATCCGTCCCAGGCGCCAGAGCGAGTCGCCGACCGCGACCTGCGCCTCGGCCGCCGGGACGAGGGTGAGGGCGGCCAGTCCGAGCATCGCGAGGTGCTTCGCGCCCCTCATCGTGCGCTCCAGAGCTGCTGCAGGGACCGGTACGCGGGCTTCAGGTACTCGTGCCACGTGGGGTCCTCCCAGGTCGGCCAGCTCCAGGTGCGGAACCGATCCAGCGGCCATTTGCCGTCCGCGTCGAGTGCGGGGATGGTGCCGAGCACGTCGGGTCCCGGCCTCCATGCCACCACCGCGAAGCGGAAGCCGTCGGTGACCACGCTCGTGAGCCGCGACGGCGGTGCCTCGGGTCGGCGGCCGAGGGCCTGCTCCGGGTCGCTCTCGAAGAGCACTCGGTGCGACGACGGATCGCCGACGTTGAGCAGCCCCCACGGGAGGCGCAGCTGCAGCATCCCCTCTTCCTCGTCGTACCACCAGTCGGCCAGCGAGTGGTCGGCGGCGCGACCGTAGCGCAGGCGACCGGGATTGTCGCCCGACCCGCGGACCTGTCGCCCCGGCCCGACGAAGCGCGGCCGATTGGTGAGGGCGAACAGCGAGTCGAACACCCCGTCGACGCGCCGCACCGAGAGGACCGGACGTCGGAAGATCTCCCCGTAGTACTCGCCGCTCATCACGACGTGCTCGCGCTGGAAGGGCGAGTACTCGGGCAGCACCTTCAGCTGCGCATCGTCGGGGCCGTTGAGCTCGATGAGGAACTCGAATCCCGCCTGGCTCAGCAGCCCGCTGGTGGGCAGGACCATCTGGCCGAGGGCGGGGTCGAAGGTGTCGACCGCGAGTTGGAGCCGCGTCGAGTCCCATGCGAGGGGACGCCCCTTCCACGCGGCCGATTCGAGCGCGACGTAGACGTGACCTTCGTCCTGGCCGACGCGCAGGGTCACCGAGTCGGCGCCGAGGAGCCGGCCCGACTGCAGCGCCGCGAGCGCGCGCCACGGTGCGATCGCTCCGCCGGGAAGCGGCACGGTGCCCTCCCGTCCCGGCCGCAGCGCGAGCAGCCCGTAGTGCTCCTCGGGGTTCAGCATGCTCTGCCAGCGCCGCCCGTTCTCGACCGGCACCTCGAAATCGGCGGTCATCCAGTTGCGCTTGAACCACTCGTCCATCCAGGCGAAGACGATCGCGCCGGCGCCGCCCACCTCGCGGATCTCGGCGGCCATGCGCGCCGTGATCGTGGCCGCCTCTTCCTCGCTCAGTCCGCCGTGGCCCCACCCCTGCGGCTGCGTGTGTGCCGTGCCGCGGCTCGTCGGCACGCCGAACTCGGAGATCACGAGGGGGATCCCGCGATGCGCACGCCGCAGGTCCTGCAGGTACCCGAAGTAGTTGGAGCGTCCGAAGCTCGACGA
>JADLHO010000029.1 GCA_020848735.1 Planctomycetota bacterium
CCAGCGTGAGGCGGAACCGGCCAAACGCACACCGATGTGATCGGGGGCGGGATCGCGTGCCGCTCGCAGCGTGAGGCTCCACGACGCCACCGCGCCGGGCGGCGCACAGGGACGCGCGTCAGTTGCGCGGCCAGAGCAACGGTTCGCCGATCTGCAGAGTCGCGGTCGCCGGATCCAGGCACGCCGACAGCAGCGTGATCGAGCCGGGGACCCCGCGCGCGAAGCTCAGGCCCTGCAGGCGGGTGCGGATGCGGCCGTCGGCGCCGGCGGTCCCGAGAACGAACGTGCCGCTGGCAGGGGCGACCATGACGACGACCCCGAGATGCCCCGGCGGGCAGGTCGTACAGATCTCCAGATCGAAGGTCCCGGCGGCGGGCACGAACTGCGGCACCAGCAGGGTCCGCGCCACGACCCCGTCGTGGACGTCGATCGACGACGGCGTCCCATTCACGCCATGGGGAGGTACCTGGACGACGGTGCTCACGTTCCCCGCATGGTCCATGCGTCGGACCTCATCCGGATCGGTCGCCAGCAACCAGAAGTCGTCGGCGATGGCGTCGTGCTCGATGGCCGCGTGGACGCCGACCCCCGACACGAACTGGACCGTGCCGTTCTCGTAGTAACCGACGTATGGGCCGGTGCTGCCGCCGGTGGTGAACCAGAGCCGTTCGGGACGCGCGCCGCGCGCAGGCACCCAGTCGATGCTGCCGACATTGCCGGCCGAGGCAGGGGACGGCACGGCGAAGACCAGGGTCGGCGTCGTCGCGTAATCGCCGTTCGCGCCGGGCGCGAGGCGGTAGATCCGACCGGGGATGCTGCCATCACTGGTCACGGCAAACCACAGGTTGCCGCTGTCGTCGGTGACCACCTCGTTGATGCCGCCGTAGTGGCCGAACGGCCAGTTGTAGGTCCCCCCGATGAGCCGCGTGACGGCGCCGGTATGGCGGTCCACGCGGAACAGGCCGCCGCCGGCATTGGGCCCACCGAAGGGCACCATGCCGTTGTCGCTCGTCACGATCGCGTTGCCGTTGAGGTCCAACGCGAGGGCCTGGGTTCCCGAGACGACGTTGATCACCGCCATCTGCGTGGGGTTGACGATCGTCGTGCCGACGAGTTCCGCGCGATGCAGCCGCGTCGTCGTGAAGGCCGGACCGCCGAGCCAGATGCGGCCGTCCCAGGGGTCGATCCGGGCCACCGGCACATTGCGGCTGGGGAAGCCGTTGCTGAGCAGACCGGTGATCGGTGTGGCGCTGCCGGCGCGATCGACGAGCAGCAACCCTTCCATCGGAGCCGCGTTGTTGACGTTGCTCATCAACGCATGGCCCCAGGGGACCTGCGCGCCGAGCGATGCGGACAGGGTGACGGCCAGGACGTCGGCGAACCGGATGCGATGACGGACCATGGGGCTCTGGAGTGATGCGGACGACCAGGCCGGAGGACTCACGGGTCCGGCGCTCGGCGCCAGGAACCATGGTGTGCAGTCGCTCGGACTCGACACCGGCGTCGGCGGCGATGTCATGCGGTCGATGCCGTGGGTCTCGTTCGGATTGCCAGTCGGGCTGGCCACCGCTCACCGACGGCCCACGGACTCGCGTTGACGCAGTGAGGATCGGGGTCGAAGCGCAATGGAAATGGACGTGTCGAGCGATCTACGGCTCGGAACGCCCGAGCCCGACACCGACCACGGTCGCCTTGGACGGACCATCCGTCAAGGATCCGACCCTTGCCCCATCCCGATCGCACTCCCGGGTCGGGATTCCCCGCGCACACCGGTCGCCACGCCCGATACCCATCCGAGCGCTCTCCAATGCCGTGCACGCGCCGCTGCGCCGACCGGCCTCTCTGCCGAAGGCTCCATCGCTTCGCGCGGATGCACGTGCAGACTTCGCACCGTAATCGTCCCCAACGACGATCGCGCGCCGACCCGGTCCTCCGTCTGTCCGGGTCTGGTGCACGTCGCATCTCGACGAGCCGGGGACCCTCGCGCAGCCGGGGCGAGTACCCCCGGTGCTCGCCAACGGTATCGGCCCGCAATCGAGACGTTCGCTCCCCGACGAGCGCCGCTGCTCGCCGACGGGGACTGCAAGCCCAACCGGCGCGGGCCACGGCCTCCAGAGCATCCTCGGCAGATCAGGGATATCCGCACGCACCGTCGCCCTCCGACCCCACGCGGCGCGTCGCTTCACCGGACTCGCGCTCTCCAGCGCCTGCGATCGTTTCTGCGCACGAAGGCCGATTGGAGTTCGGTGCGAGTTCCGAGCTGCAGTCCGGGTCGAGGCGCCGACTCGGGATGTCACCCGTCTTCCCTCGGGCACGACCAGCGCGCCGCAACTCGCCATCGAGAGCGGAGTGAGCGCGGTGAAGCCTCAGCCTGGACGCCGCGCCAGATCGTGGCGCGGGATTCCAGACCTCCGGCGTGATGCCAAAGCCGCCTCGAGCACCAAGCCGGGGGAGCCATGCGCGCCCCCAACCGCCACGACTCGATCCCGCACTCCAGCAGGTTCGTGGCGGGCGCTGCCTCCGCTGCGGCGCAGCAGCGAGTCTCGCCGCAGTCGTCTCCGGTCTGCTCCGGAGCCTCTCCTTTCAGTTCCTACTCGACACCGAGACTCACATGTCCACATCCGAAAGATCCAAGCCTGCATCGCGATGCGCGCGCCCCCTTCCGACCTGCACGGAGCACGGCGCCCGCCCGGGGCGTGTCTCCGCGGCCGCGGCCCTGACTGCGCTCCTCGCGATCAGCATGGCACCGCTGAGCGCGCAGAACTACGAGGGCGGAACGGCCTGCGTCGTCGACGGCAACAACGCCCACGCGTGGCACTGGCCGACCTCCTCCTGGCGCACGCAGAGCGTCGTCTCGAACACCAACCTGATTCGAGAGTCGAGCGGCAACATCGGGGTCATGAACAGCACAGGGAGCACGCGCTTCGCGTACGTGTTCGACGCCACGACGGGAACCTGGCACTCGAAGAGCGTCCCCGGCGCGACGATGATGTCGGGATCAGGTGGCAACTTCGCCGTCCTCGCAGGAACCGGCTCTTCCGCCAGCGTGTACACCTGGAATGCGCTCACCGCGCAGTGGAGCCAGGCGGTCAACGTGCCCAACGCGAGCATCCTGGTGGAGTCGGATGGCAGCTTCGCAGTCTACGCCTCGAGCAGCGCCAGCTTCATGTATGCGTGGAGCCCCATTGTCGGAACCTGGAACGCCACCCCGAACCCGATCTCCCTTCCCCCGTTCGTGGTCGGCTCCGGCGGCAACTTCGCGGTCCTCGGCGCTCAAAGCTCAGGTTCCATGGTTCATGCCTGGGATGGAGGAACCGGAGTCTGGACCGCGGCGAGCGCACCCAACGTCAACAACCTGGTCGGCTCACTCGGACGCTTTGCCGCGATCTCCGGCAACGCAGCCTACGTGTGGTCGTCGACCACCGCCCAGTGGCAAGCGCAGTCGATCCCGAACGCCACCAGCATCCGTGGCAGTGGCGGCAACTTCTGCGTCCTGAGCGCGCCGAGCTCGTCCACGACGGCCTACGCATACAAGGGCGACACCAACACCTGGAACAGCCGGTCCACCCCGAACGCCAACCAGATCGAGACCTCGCAGGGCAACTTCGGCGTCCACAATCGGAGCTCCGCGGGATCGGCGTATGCCTGGGACGCGGGTCGGAACACGTGGGATGCGCTTTCGCCCTTCTACAGCATCGCGGCGCCGTCCAGGATGGTCGGCTCGGGCGGCAACTTCGCGATCTTGGACGCCTCAGGCCCCAGCACCGAGGCACACGCCTGGCACGCGTCACAGGGCGTCTGGACGACGTCCATGACGCCCTACACCGAGGACCTGACTGGTGCGGGCGGGCGCTTCGCGGCAATCCGGAAGAGCGGCACCTCTGGCTCGGCGTCCACTTGGCGGCCAGGTGCCTCCGCGTGGACCACCACGCCAATCGCCGATGCCTACCTCATTCGCGGATCGGGCTCCAACTTCGCGGTCGTGACCAACAACGGGTCGGCGAGCCGCAGCTACTTCTACACCCCTCTATCGCCCATGTGGAGCATCAACTATCCAACGCCTTGGGCCAATCAAGTCACGGGCTCGGAGGGCAACTTCGCGATCTACCTGAGCCAGAGCCCCAACAGCGTGGTCCACGCCTGGCACGCCGCTTCGAACACGCTGCGCAACCAGAGCGTGCCGCAGGTCGACCTGGTGATCGGCTCCAACGGCAGCTTTGGCGCCATCGCGAGCCTCTTCAGTTCGAGCTCCAGTCAGGCGCACGTGGTCGCTTGGAATGGGTCGACGTACCAGTGGCAGCAGACCGCGTTGCCGTTCTCGAGCGGGCTGGACGCGAGCGGTGGCACCTTCGTCGCAACCAACTCGACGTCGGGTGCCGCCGTGTTCGACCGCTTCCTGGGCGCCTGGGCCCCGAGCCCCCCGCCGCTGCAGGGCACGAACCTGTACGAAGCATCGGCGACACCGTTCTGGAACCGCGGCTTCTCCCTTCCCGGGACCAATGGCATCACCCCCGAGCTGCGCGCCTGTGGCACGCTTCGCGCCGGTGACCCGATGCGCCTTCAGCTCTCGAACGCAAGGCCCAGCTCGCCCATGCTCATGGTCATCGGCGCCCTCCAGGCGGGAGTCCCGTTCTTCGGGGGCATTCTGCTCCCCACGACCGACGTCGTCCTCAGCCTCGGAACCGATGCGCAAGGCAATCTGATCGCGTCGTTCCCGACGGCCGGTGGCCTCGCGCACCAGGTGACACACGTGCACTGTTGGATCTACGATCCGGGCGCGCCGCAGGGGATGTCGGCCTCCAACGCCTTGACGTTCGTGTACCAGTGATCCGAGGGGCTTGCTGCCCCTCGACTCCGACCGGTTGCCCTGGGCGGCCGCGTGCAACGGCACTGCCGGATCATGCGGCACGCGGCCATCCGCGCAGCCCTCGCCGACCCCATCAGGGGAGGCCAGGCATCCGGAAGAGCGCGGTAGCGGCGGTGAGTTCGACCTCGCACATCGCGAGCGGGAATCGCACCTGGAATTCTCAGCCGATCGCGACCTCGACCCACACGTTCGTGAGGCGCCAACCGCGTTGCGCCTCGTTGAGCAGGCCCTGCACGTAGATCGGCAATCCCTGAAGCTGCGGAAGGTCCGGAATGGGGAGGTCGATCGCCACCTCGCGCTCATTCGGGATCGCGAGCAGCGTCGACCAGAGCTGCACCGTGGCAGGATCGAGCCCCAGGCGTCCGAGCGACGGGATCGGTGTGCTGCCGGGTGCGAAGGCGATCGCGAGCAATCCGGTGCTGCTCACCGGACCACAGAGCTTCACCCGCCAGATCGCGCCACGGCGCGGAGGGTCGGCCGCGTAGACGTGACGGAACGTGTTCACGTAGTACGGAATCCGCCGCGGCGGCGACGGCTGCCCGACGTGGCTGCCGAAGATCACTTCGACGTCGCCGTCGGCGTCGAAATCCTCGGTCAGCAGGTCCGTGACGTAGCCGTTCGCGTTGCTCCCGAAGAAGCGCCGCTCGTCGTCGAGCGTGAACCACCCCGCGCCGTCGTTGAGCAACAACTGCTCCTCGCCAGGGAACCGCGTGACGTGGTTCGGCCGGATCACCGAGAGCAGGTCGAGGTCGCCGTCGTCGTCGAAGTCCGCGAACTGCAGCGAATCGCCGCCGTCCGCGTTCAACGGCATCTGCGTTGCCGAGACGTCGAGGAACTGACCGCGCCCGTCGTTGAGGAACAGGAACGGCACGTCGAGCACACAGCACCGGCTCGCCGCGAGGTCGAGATCGCCGTCGCGGTCGACGTCGCCCAGCGCCACGGTGCGGAAGACGTAACCGCTCGGTGCCGGATGGAGGTTCGTCGTCGTGGCGTCGCTGAAGCGGCCGGTGCCGTCGTTCAGCCAGAGTGCCATACCGGGCGCGAAGCCTGGACTCACGAGGTCCAGGTCGCCATCCCGGTCGAGGTCGGCGCACGACAGATCCCCGGCCTCGTCTTTCCTCATCCCGTTGTCCATCGGGAATGCGCCCGCATCGAACGTGAAGGACCCCAGGCCGTCGTTCCTGAGCAAGTAGCAGGATTGGTTCGTACGCGATCCCACGGATCCGCTCGCGACCAGATCTGCATCGCCGTCTCCGTCGAAGTCCCCCGACACCACGCTCGCGCAGCCCGAGCGCGGGAAGCTCTGGAGGGTGATTCCGCTCGTACTCGACACGTCGGTGAAACGGCCCATTCCATCGTTGGCGAGCAAGGTCAGCGGCTGCCATTGAGCTGACGCGTAGTTCGCGCCTGCGAAGTCGAGATCCCCGTCGCCGTCCAGGTCGACGATCGTGCCTTGCGACACGATGTTCGTCAGAAGGCTGGGCATGTGGGTGTTCGTCACCTCGGTGAAGCTGCCGTTCCCGTCGTTGAGCAAGAGCCGAGGCGGCATGCCGGACAAGGGCCCGATCAAGACGTCAGGGTCCCCGTCCCGATCGAAGTCACCCGTCCGCGTCACGACGGCCGCGTCGTACCCGAGGCCATAGAGGCTCAAGTAGGGTCGACTCGGAAGCGTCATCGACGCAAACGCACGCATCACCGGGGGAATCTCCGGCGCCACGCCGATGCCCCCGGCCTGCGGTCTGGCGTGGGACACGAGCGCGAGGATCGCCAGCGAACCGGTCGCAAGGAGTCTCAGCGGCGCCTCCCGGAAACGAGCCGCAGCATGCGCGAGAGAACACCTCGGCGTTGTTCCTCGCGATCCTCCGCCGTGGCCCCCAGGAACTCCGGATCGCCCAGCTCCCGCAACGCTCTTCGCCGGCGGTGCAGGGCAGCGGATTGGATGGGGTCGTCCATTGGCAGGAGCGCCGCTCGCGTCTGCGGATCGGCTTCCAACGGCAATGAGAGGCGACGGTGACACTGGAGCGACCTCTGCGGGACCCGGATGGTAACCCCGACCGCGTCATCCGTTGCACGCCCATGCGCCGAGCTCACGCGCTGGGCAGATGGCGCCATGGCCTCCCTGCGCCGCCTGGCCGCGCTCTCGAGCAGAACGCGCTTCCTCGGACGACCGGCGTCCCTGGCGTGACAGGTCCGCCTGGTGCAACGGGAGATGAGCCCATCGAGCGGCGATCTCACCCCGCGCGATCCACGCCGAGCACCTTCGGCCCAGTGTGATGGCCCGGCAGCCACCCACCCCTCGCGTCGTCGACAAGAGGCGAGCTTCGACCTTGCCGACGACGCGCAGCACCCATACCGCGCACTGCAGTCCATGGACTGGCTCCGGACCCACGCGCCAAAGGACCCGAGCGGCCGGCTGTCGCCTAGCCCCTGCCGCGGCGCTGCCTGATTCCCATGGCGCGCCCCGTCTCCGCGACATGAGCCCCTCGAGCTGCTCGCGCTGCTTGCCGGGCTAACCCCGGAACCACATCTCGATCGGATTCGACGGCTCGCCGTCGACGCTGCCTTGCCCATCGAAGACCCAGGCCGCAGCGTGGAGGCGCATACCCAGCATCGCGGGCGGGAGCGCGCCGAGCGGCGAGAGGTCGAAGGCTGCGGCGGCGCGACCGCTCGCGTCCAGCACGCCGAGGAAGCCTGGCGCGAGCGGGCTGCCGAGCAGCACGGGCAGCGCGCTCAGCAGCCAATCGGGCTGCAGCGGCAGGGTGTCGTTGCCGAGCGGGAGACCCGGCCAGGGTCCGGCACTGCTCGCCGCGATCACGTAGCTGCGCGCCGCGCGCGCGGCACCGCCCCGCAAGGTCATCGCCACGGGCGCGGGCTGCGCCGTCGAGATCGACGCCGACGGCGCGGCGAGTGCCGGCCGCTCGCGGAGCCAGCGATGGATCGGCGCCAGCAGGGCACCCTGCCGATCGCCGCTCAGCTCCCAGAAGAACACGCCGCCCAGCGCGTGCTGGCGTGCGAACCAGACCTTCTCCGCGACCGAGCGCGGGTCGTCGTAGCTGATGAAGACGCGGCTCGTGGGATGGAAGAGCCAGGGCACGCGCGCCGCGTCGTTCCAGTGACGCGCCCAGCCATTGGAGCCCACGTAGCGCGCGGCGAGGTCGTCGTGGTCGTAGACCCCGTTCTCCCAGGTGCCCGGCGAGGAGGGCCCGGCGTACGGCGCATAGAGGCCGTTCGTCGTCGATTGCACGCCGCCGAAGCCGCGGCCGTAGAAGGCGACGCCGAGCTGCAGCTTGTCGGCCGGCACGCCGGCGGCGAGATAGGCCTGCATCGCCGCGGCGACCGTCCAGGTGGAACGCTGCGGCTCCGGGCTGGGATCGCTCGGGTCCGCGTGGAGCGGGCTGTTGAGGCCGGTGACCGGATCCCCCCACGGGCCGTGGAAGTCGTAGGTCATCACGTTGATCCAATCGAGATGAGGATGGATCGCCGGCAGGTCGAAGTTCGCGATCACCGCGGGCGCGGCCGGCGCGGCGATCGTGAGCAGGTAGCTCTGACCCGTCGAGATCGAGCGCGCGGTGAAGCGCGCGCGCAGTTCGGCGAGGAAGAGCGGGTAGTTCGCGCGGTCGACGGCGCGCGTGACGTTCGAGGCGAGCCCGCCGCCGACCGGATACTCCCAGTCGATGTCGGCGCCGTCGAAGCCGTGTTCGACGACGAAGTCGACGATCGATTGCGCGAGGGTCGCGCGCGACTGCGCCGTGAGCACCGCGTCGCTGAAACCGCTCGACCAGGTCCAACCACCGACGGAGATCAGGGTGCGGAGCTGGGGATGCGCCTGCTTCAGGAGCCGGAGCTGGTTGAACGAACCGCGGCGGCAGCCCGGGTTCCAGCAGTCGCCCGGGTAGAAGCGATCGATGTCGGCATAGGGGTCCCCGAGCGCGATCCGACCGTTCGCGAGGTTCGCGAACGCGTAGTTGAGGTGCGTGAGCCGTGACGCGGGGATCTGCGGCACGTGGTAGTTGCGCGCGTAGATGCCCCAGGCCGGGAAGTAGCCGACGACCCGACCCGCGGGCTCCTGCGCGGACTGCGTTGCGGCCAGGGCCAGGGCGGTGAGGAACGAGCGGGAGAGCGGGCGACCCATGCGGCGGCCAGCATAGGCCGCGCGCCGCGCGGGCGATTTCCTGTCCGGGTGGCGACCGGCCCTGCGATGGGAGGGGCAAGACCGCAACGAACCAGGACCCGAACCCTCATCCCGGACCAGCCATGAACTCCCGCAGCATCCGTCTCGCCTCCCTGCCCTTCCTCTTCGCCGTCGTCGCCGGCAGCGCCAGCGCCCAGATCGGCACGATCGTCCTCCCCAGCGGCACCGGCAACGACCCCCGCAGCGTGCACGTGATCGGCAACGGCCACGTGGTCGTCTGCGACCAGGTCGACGGCTGGCAGCACTACGTGGACGTCAGCGTCCCGAGCTCACCGAGCCTCAGCGCGAGCCTGAACCCGCCCTTCGGCGACCAGTGGTTCGAGGCCGAGTACACGCCGATGTACGGCGGACGACTCTTCACCGCGCACCGCGGTGGCGGCATCAACCTCGTCGACGTGAGCGTGCCGAGCTCCCCCGTCGTGCTCTCGAGCGTGCTGAGCAACTACCACTTCCGCGGGCTCCGCTACCAGCGCGACGGCGCACAGGGCGTGCTGCACTACAACGAGACGAACCTCGGCCTCGGCACCTACACGGTGACGGGCGCGGCGTCGGTCCTCTCGCCCTCGCCGGTCTGGAACAACTACGCGAACAACGGCACGAACGACGGCAACGGGCTCGAGCTGATCGGCAACCAGCTCTACCAGTTCGGCGTCGCGCCGGGCAATCCGACCATGCGGGTGCTCAAGGGCTTCGCGGTCGGCGTCCCCCAGTCGCCGGTGCAGAACTTCACCGGCTTCTGGTCGAACCAGAACTCCTCGCACACGCAGCTTCGCAAGAGCCTGCTCAACGCGCCGCGCATCGTCGCCTCCAAGTGGACCGACGGCCTCGAGGTCCTCGACGTGACGGTGCCGACCGCGCCGACCACGTTCCCCATCCTGGCACCGATCCCGAACCTCACGATGCTCTGCTGGGGCGCCAAGCCCTTCCCGAACAGCCCGCTCACGCTCGCCTACGGCCAGGTCTGGCTCACGAGCAACCCCAGCCAGAAGTGGCACTGGTGGATGCTGCTGATCGTTCCGGCGAGCGGCGCACCCTTCAATGCGGGCATCGTGCTCACGCCCTTCGAGACGCACGACATCGACGTCGACGCGAACAGCGGCCGCATCTACGTGGTCGGTCGCAATCCGGCGGGCCAGGGCGTGCTGCAGATCTTCTGAGCGCCGTCGCGCGCTGCTCAACGCAGCAGCGCGTCGAGCAGCGCATCGTTCACCTCGAGCGCCGGCATCATCCGCTCGACCCCGCGCGCGGTCTCGCCGCGCCAGATGCGCTCCGCGAAGGCCGCGACGCGCAGCCGCAGACTCGGCAGCTCGCGCGCGTCCTCCTGCTCCCAGGCACAGACCTGCGCGCCGAGGACGAGCGGGCTCGGGTCGATGCGCAGTCCCTCGTAGGCCGGGAAGCCCGCCACGAAGTGCCGCCAGGTGAAGGGATCCCAGGCGAGGATCTCCGCCGGCGACCACGCGCGCTCGTTGACGACGTAGAGCGGCCGCCAGCTCGTGTTGATGACGGGATATCCCCCGCGCACGAGGTCGCCCGGCAGGTGATACAGCGCCTCGAAGGCCATCACCGTGATCGTGCGCGGCACCTCGACCCGCCCGTCCTTCGCGAAACCCTCCCAGGCGAGCGTGCGCCTGCCGCGCGCGCGCACGGCGGCGTCCATGCGCCCGAGGAAGAGCCGATAGAGCTCCTGCGCATCGGCCACGCCTTCCCGGCGGAAGGCCGCCTGGAAGTCCTCGGACTCGTGCACGTGCTCGAGATCCGCCTCGTCACCGCCGATGTGGATGAACTCGCTGGTCGCGAAGACCTCGCAGAGCTCGCCGATCAGCACGTCGAGCGCCGCGAGCACGTCCTCGCGCGCGAATGCGATCGTCGCGTGGTGACGCGCGTGGGCGCGGAAGAGCTCGGGCATCGCGGCGATCAAGGCACCGCCGTGACCGGGGACGTCGAGCTCGGGCACGAGCGCGACGCCGCGGTCCCGCGCGAAGTCCTCGAGGTGGACGAGCTCGGCGCGCGTGAAGCTGTGGCCCGGCGTCGCGAGGCGCGGGAAGGCGCGGCTCGGGAAGGTGAAGGCCTGGTCGTCGGTGAGGTGGAGCTGGAGATGGTTCAGCCTGTAGAGCCGGCACAGGACGACGAGCCGCTCGAGGGTCGCGATGGAGTGCGGGCGGCGCGCGACATCGACCAGGAGGCCGCGGTAGCCGAAGGCCGGCGCATCCTCGATCGTCACGCGCGGCAACACGAGCGCCCCGTCGCGGACACGCGCGAGCTGCACGAGGGTCGCGGTGCTCCGCACGAGGGCGAGCGGGGCCGCGGCGCTCACGACGACGCGATCCCCGATCCAGAGTCGCGAGCGCTCGGGTGCGTCGCCGGCGATCGTCGGATCGAGGCGCAGCTCGATGTCGCCCGCGCGTGCCTCGCCGATGGCGACCGGCAGGCGCGGTGCCCCGATCGCGGCGAGCTCCTGCGCGAGCACGCATGCGCTGCGCCACAGCGCGTCGGGAGCCACGATGCGCGACGCCGCCCCGAGCCGGATCTCGCCCTCGCCCGGCACGACGCTGCGCGGCGCCGGCACGAGCGCCTCGATCGGCGCGAGCGCCCGCGCGCGCCGCAGCGCCTCGGCCAGCGCGGCACCGAGCTCGCGCGCGACGAGCGCGTTGCCCGCGTCGCTCAGGTGCACGCCGTCGTAGGTGAGCACACCCTGTTCGGAGCGCGGTCCGGACACGCGGTCCAGCGCCGCGAGGCAAGCCGCCCGGAGGTCGACGCCCACCGCGGCCTCCTCGCGCGCGACCTCGAGCGCGATCGCGGCATAGCGATCGAGCGCGGCGTCGTGCGGGTTGGTACCGCGCGCGCGTTCACCGAAGAGGAGCGGCGTCCCGAGCACCACCGTGCAACCGTGTGCGCGACAGCCACGCACGAGGTCGACGAGTGCGCGCCGGTAGGCCGTCTCGTCGTTGCCGCGCGGCCCATGCGTGACGTCGTTCACGCCGACGACGATCACCGCCACCGTCGCACGCGCCTTCGTGAGCAGTTCTTGGAGCGGGACCTGCGAGGTCCCGAACTTCTCCGCGACGCCGTCGCGCAGGTCGGTCGCGGTGCCGCCATTGATCCCGCACTTCTGCAGGACGGCCTTGGCACCGCTCCGGCGCGACGCGACCTCGCCCGCGAGGCGATCGACGAAGCCGCCCTGCCACGTGATCGAATCGCCGAGGAAAACGATGCGATCCTCGTCGCGCAGCGGCACGTCGGAAGCCGCGAGCGGCGACGACGCCGCCGGCGCGGACCGCTCTCCGCCCGGGCTGAGCGCGTCGCGAGCCGATCGCGCCAGCGCGATGCGGTGGATCTCGAGCTCCTGCGCGCTGCCCTTGCTCAGGTACACGTGCGTCAATGCACGCGCCGTGAGCGGCGCATCGACCACGCGCGGCGGCGCGACGACGCGACCCTCCGCGTCGAGCAGGGTCGCCGGGTCGGCCGCGGCCCAGGTGCTGAAGCGCCCGCGATCGAGCTCGTAGCAGGCGAGCAGGGTCTGCGTCGCCGTGCAGGCGAGGCCGCTGCGCACCACTCCCGCGGCCGTGGTCCAGAGCGCCTCGTCGGTGTCGAAGCCGCGGTTGAAGCCGAACTCGCTGAACTGCGTGCTCGCGCTCGCCGCGGGGACGACGCTGGCATAGCCCTCGATCGGGGCGCGCATGCGCAGCGTGACCGCATACCACACCGTGCCGCGCTCGATCGGCGTCGCGAGCGCGCGCCAGTCGTTGCCGCCGACGGTCACGAAGGCGCCGTCGACCTCACGTCCGCCGCTGCGCGCCCACTCGCCGAGTCCCTCCTGCTGCCAGCCGAAGCGTCGGCGACCGTCGAACTCGTCGACCGCGAGCTGCTGTGCCGCGAGCCGGGAAGCTCCTGCCAGCAGCAGGAGCCCGAGCCCGGCGCGCATCACGGGCAGATCGCGAAGCGCATGCCGCGCGTCGCCGACAGGCCCTGCGGGCCGCCGGCGTCGAACGCGACGACCTGCGCGAAGAGCGTGAGCCCGGCGAGGGCCGGCGTGTTCGAGATGCCGAGGGACAGACTCGCGCGACCTGCACCCGCGACGCCGCTCGTGCCGCTCGCGCCGACGCCGACCGCGATCGGCGGCACCGACAGGTCGACGAGCACGTCGATGCCCGAGAACGGCGTGCTCCCCGCGGCGAACGCGAGCAGGAAGGCCGTCTGCGCCGCACCGACGAGGCGATCGGCGACCAGCTCGAAGTTCGCATTGCCGACCTTCGCCGCGCCGCCGTCGTAGTCGAGGCGCGGCGTGATCGCGCCCGTGCCTGCGGTCGCGTTGCCGTAATGGTGGGGCACGCCGCAGGTCGGCTCGACGATCCAGAAGCCGCTCTGCATGTCGGAGAGGTAGACGACGCCCGAGGGCTGGAAGGGGTAGCAACCCCAATCGCCGTAGTAGTTGTTCCCCGCGAAGCTCGACGTGTCGTACTGCCCGATCGGCACCGGCGCCGACGGATTGCTCATGTCGATCGCCCAGTAGCCGTCGGCATAGCACGCGAGGTGCGCGACGTTCCCGACGACGAAGACATTGTGGACCGTCGCACCGTTCGGGCTGCACCAGCGCGTGAGCTGCACCGGCGCGGCCTTGTTCGTGATGTCGTAGACCGTGAAGCAGTCGCCACGGCGCTCCTCGGTGACGATCGCCCAGGTCTCGTCCTCGTTCACCGCGACGTTGTGCGGAAACGTGCTCGGCGTGGTGGTCCGGCTCACCGTGATGAGGTTCGCGGGGTTGGTCGCGTCGACGATGCCGAAGCTGCCGTCGAACATCTGCGCCATGTAGGCATAGCGACCGTTCGGCGTGCAGTCGTGGATGTAGGGATCGGAGCGCACGCCGATCTGCGGCGGGTTCACGGGGTTCGCGCCGATGTCGTAGAGCACGACGCCGCGCCCGGCTCCCCCGCTCGCCCAGAGGATGCGGCGGTTGCAGTCGATGCTGACCGTGTGGGCCGTGTTGCCGAAGCTGCCGACGAGCTGCGGCGACGCGGGGTTCGAGCAGTCCACGACCTGCATCGCGCCGTGTTCGGACGCGAGGTAGACGTAGTTGCCGCAGCTGTTGGCCTCGCGCCAGAAGTAGCCCGTCGGTCCGGTGCCGGGTCCGGGGATGAACGCGACCTCCACCGGTGCGGTCGGCGTGGTGCAGTCGTAGAAGATCGTGCCCGTGCGGGCCGGCACGACCGCGAGCTCACGCCCGTTGACGACCAGGCCCCAGACGCCGGCGTAATGGTTGGTCGAGGCGGTGCCCCCGGGGAAGCGGTCGACGTGCGCGAGCATGCGCACGTTGCTGCCCTGGGGCAGCGCCGCAGCGGCGAGGACGAGCGAGGCGACGAGCGACGACGCGGCAGAGCGGAGCAATTGCATGGGAAGAGCGAGGGGACGGACTCGAGCAGGGACGACGAGCCGAGGCGCGGAGTGTCGAGCGCCCCCCGGTGCGCGACAAGGGGATCGACGAGATCGTCGCCACGGCGAGCCGCGCCTTGCGGTCGATGGCCTGCGCGGATTCGCTCTCGCGCATGCCGTCTCCGCCCTCGTCACCCCCGACGCACACACCGCAGATCGCGAGCGGGTCCTGCAGCGTCTTCTTCGCCTGTGACGTGGGGCAAGCGATCGACCTCGACGCCGCGGAGCGCGTCCTCAAGGGCGCGACGGTCCGGGAGCTGCTGCGCCACCGCCGTCGCAACCCGCCCTGGTTCCAGTACCGACCGCCACCCCTGCGCGTGACGATCACCGCGCGCCCGATCGAGGGCCTCACGTTCCGCACGGAGCCGAACGTCGATCTCGTGCTCTACGACTTCGGCGCCGTCTCGCTCGAGTTCAGCATCCGGCTCGCCGGCCCGCTCGACTCGCTGCTGCCGCTGAGCGTCGAGCTCGACGAGAACGTCCGCCTCGAGCAGGAGGCTCGCCAGCACATCCGCGAGATCCTCGACGTCGTCGGCACCGCCGTGCAGCGGCCGCAGTTCGGCGACCAGACCGAGTCGTATGCCGTGATGGTGGTCACGCGCTTCGCCGAGGACCTGCCGCCGGCGCGGGTGCTCGCCGAGCATCGCGCGCTGCTCGCCGGCATCCTCCGGGCGGAGCGCGCGCCGCTCTCCGCACAGGAGATCGACGATGCGCTGGCCTGCCCGGTCGCGTTCGGCCTCGACGACCTCGGTCTCGTCGACTGGAACGGCGCCTTGCTCCTCGACCCCGAACCGGCCGACACGCTCTCGCTGCTGGAGTTCGCGAACGTGCAACTCCTCGAGATGCGCCACCTCGACAACACGCTCGACGACGCGCTCGATCGCGCCTGGGCGATCCTCTCGCGGCGCCCCTCGCGTGTGCGGCTCCTGGGCGCCGGAGACGCCGACCTGCAGCGCGTGGCGTTCCTCCAGGCGGACACGGCGATCCTGTTCGAGAGCGTGAACAACGCGTTGAAGCTGCTCGGCGACGCCTTCCTGGCCCGCTTCTACGAGGCCGCTGCACAACGCTTCCACCTCGCGGACTGGCACAGCAGCGTCCTGCGCAAGCTGCAGGTGCTGGAGGGCATCTACGGCAAGCTCGCCGATCGCAATGCGAGCCTGCGCATGGAGGTGCTCGAGTGGATCGTGATCCTGCTCATCGCCATCTCCATCGTGCTGCCCTTCCTGCTGCCGGTCGTGAAGGGCTGAGCCCGTTCGTCAGAACCGCGTGCGCAGCTCCTCGGCGTTCCCGAAGAAGCGGAAGACCTGGCCGACCGCGAAGGACACCGAGACGCCGTAGTCCTCGCCGTCGATCGTCGACAGCGGCCACGCCACATCGACGCGCAGGACGCGATCGCCGAAGAAATGGCTCGAGCCCAACCGGAGGCCGAAGCCGAGCGAGGTGAGCGGGTCGGACAGCGAGCGGCCGTAGCGGTCGTCGTGCACCCAGCCCGCATCGAAGAAGCCCACGAGCCCGAGCTTCACGGCGAGCAGCTCGAGTCCGGTGTCGACGCGGTCCTCGAAGTTGAAGCGGGCGACGCGGGAACCCTGCAGTTCGCGCGCGGGATAGCCGCGCAGACCGTTGTCCTCCCCGAGCGTGAGCTGCGGCTCCAGGTCCTGGTGTTCGACCTGCGCGTCGAACGTGAAGCTCGCGGCCAGCGTCTGCGCCGGGAGCGACATCTGGAACGCATGGAGCGCGAGGCGTCCGCGCCACGCCTGCGTGCGCTCGTGGTTCCAGCGCACCGCGCCCCCGGTCTCGAACGTCACGTAGGTCTCCGACAGCGGGTTCGCCGCCGCGTGGAAGCCGAGCTCGACGAGCGGCTGCAGCTCCGCGCTCGCGCCGTGCTCGTCGCGATGGCGACCGGCGATGCGCGCCCGGAACCCCGCACCGAGCGGCAGGTCCTCCTCGTAGTCGAGCGCATCGAGGCGACGCACGGTGTCGAAGCGCGGGCGCCAGTCCCAGGTGAAGTACGGCCCGAGCTCGAACTGCGCCGTGTCACCGGGCACGCGGTACAGCGCGGCGTCCTGGCCGAAGGCCGGACCGTAGTCGGCGCTGCGCAGCCTCAGCTCCACGCCGAACGCGCTGCGCTCGACCCGCGGTCCCGAGGCCCACGCGAGGTAGCCGCGGAGGAGCCGCTCCTCGAGCGGGACCTCGGCGATCGTGTCGCCGCTGCGGTAGTAGCCGACGTCCTCCTCCTTCGCGTTGAGATCGAGTCCGTAGGAGAAGGGATCCTCGAGGTGTCGGAACGGTCGATGGAACTCGACCGTCGCCTCGTAGCCCTCGCTCGTGTCGGCGAAGCGCGTGGTCAGCGTGTGCCAGGTGCCGAGGAACTGCGGGTCGCGGTACTGGACGACCGAACGCTGCTCGTCCTCGGCGTCGGTGTGGGCGACCGACACGGTCTTGCCGGTGCCGAAGAGGTTGGACTCGGAGAGCTCGAAGTAGAACTTGTCGACGCCGCCGACGTGGGCCACGCTCGCGCTCGCCCCGAGCGTGAAGCGGTCGCGCGTGACGATCGAGAGGTCGGCCTCGTCCTCTCCCACCGGTACCGCCGTCGCCGTGACCGCGCCGAAGAGATCCAGCGCGCGCAGATTGCGCTCGAGCTCGGCGAGATGGTCGGGACCCAGGGCCTGACCGGGCGCGATCCAGATCTCGCGCGCGACGACGTAGTCCCGGGTCGTCGAGTGCAGCAGGTTCGCCAGGCCGTAGAAGAGGTTGTCGCGGGCCTGCTCCTCGGTGAACACGTCCTGCGTCACGATGCGCACGTCCCGCAGCCGGCGCACCGAGTCCTTCGGGCCGGGCGCCTGCGCCGACACGCTCCCCGTGATCGCCAGGGCACACCCGGCGAGTCGAATCGCGCGGCGCCCGGCGGCAATCGCGTTCATCCCTTCGTCGCGTCCGGCGCGCGGGAGCGCCGCGCGCGCACGAACTCCACGACGAGGGGCAGCACGGAGACCACGATGATCGCGAGCACGACGAGCGAGAAGTTGTTCTTCACGAACGGGAGGTGGCCGAACAGATAGCCGGCGACCGCGATCGAGCCCACCCACAGCACCGCGCCGAGGACGTTGTAGAAGACGAACTGCGGGTACGACATCCGCCCCACACCGGCGACGAACGGCGCGAAGGTGCGCACGATCGGGACGAAGCGCGCGAGCACGATCGTGATCGCACCGCGCCGCGCATAGAACTCCTGCGTCCGCTGCAGATGCTGCGGCTTGAGGAATCGGATCTTCCCGGTGAAGGCCTTCGGTCCGATCCAGCGACCGATGTGGAAGTTCACCGCGTCGCCCAGGATCGCCGCCACGATCAGCACGATGCAGAGGATCTCGATGCGCATCCCACCGAGCGCGGCAACGCTGCCCGCCGCGAAGAGCAGCGAGTCACCCGGCAGGAATGGGGTGATCACGAGGCCCGTCTCGCAGAAGACGATGAGGAAGAGGATCGCGTAGGTCCAGGTGCCGTAGTCGCGCGTGATCTCGGTCAGGTGACGATCGAGGTGCAGACAGAAGTCGACGAACTGCGAGAGGAACTCCATGCGCTGTGGGCGGCAGAGGATAGGCGGGCCGACCGCGGCGGTCGCCGGCCGATCCGGCCTTCGTCGCAACACGCCGGGCGCGCCGGACGTTCCCTCATCGGCCGTGCTGGCCGAGCGATCGGAGTCGCGTCCGGATGGGCGCTCTCGGTCGGTGCGGCCACGAGCTACCCTGCGGCGCGGTCCGCAGCCGGGACCGGATCGCCGATGGACCTTTCGCCCCACAACCTCACGTCGTCGGAATGAAGCTGGCCGCCCTCGCCCGTCTCGATCGCAGCGCCCGCCGGCTCCGCGAGATCCTCGGCGTCCTGACCCGCTACGGCCTCGCCGATTGGATCGCCAGCGCGGATGCCGCCTGGTTGAAGCCGCTGATCGGCGACGCGCGCCGTGAGCTGACCGAGATCCCGCGCGAGCAGCGGGTCCGCCGCGCGCTGGCCGAGCTCGGCACGACCTTCATCAAGCTCGGGCAGCTGCTGAGCACGCGACCCGACGTGGTCGGCACCGCCATGGCGGAGGAGCTCGGCACGCTGCGCGAAGCTGCGCCGGCCGATGCCGCCGAGCAGGTCATCGCCACGCTCGAGCGCGAGCTCGGCGGTCCGATCGACGAGCTCTTCTTGGAGTTCGAGCACACGCCGCTGGCCTCGGCGTCGATCGCGCAGGTGCACGCGGTCGTCCTGCAGGACGGCACGCGTGCGGTGGTCAAGGTCATGCGCGAAGGCGTGGAGGCGCAGGTCGCCACCGACCTCGACCTGCTCGCGGGGCTCGCCGAGTTCGCGGAGGAGCACTCCGCCACGCTGCGCCTCTACCGCCCGGTCGCACTCGCGGCGGAGTTCCGCCGCACGTTGGAGGGCGAGCTGGACTTCGCGCGCGAGCGCAGCAACCTCGAGCGCTTCGCGCGGGCCTTCGCCGACGATGCGACGGTGCGCGTGCCGTCGCCCTTCCGTGCGCTGTGTTCGCGTCGCGTGCTGACGATGGAGCGCCTCGACGGCATCCGCGTGTCGGATCGCGCCGCGCTGCGCGAGAGCCCGATCGAGCTCGGCGAGTTCGCGCGCCGCGGCGCGGAGATGTTCCTCCGCATGATCTTCCGCGACGGCTTCTACCACGCCGATCCGCACGCGGGGAATCTGCTGATCCTCCCGGACGGCGCCGTCGGCGTGCTCGACTGCGGCATGGTCGGCCACCTCGACGAGCTCCTGCGCGAGGACTTCGAGGCCGCGCTCTTCGCCATCCTCCAGAACGACTCGCGCGAGCTCGCCGACATCGTCTCACGTCTCGGTTCGGTGCCGCAGGACGCCGACCACGACGGCCTGCGCCGCGACCTCGCCGCGCTCGCCTCCGATCACTTCTCGCGGCGTGCCGACGAGACGGATGTCGCCGCGGCGATCTCGGCGCTGCTCGACTGCGTGCATCGCTACCGCGTCTTCCTGCCCACGCCGCTCGCGATGTTGCTGCGCGTGCTCGTGATGCTCGAAGGCCTCGCACGTTCGCTCGAGCCGCGCTTCCAGATCGCCGAGCTGCTCGCCACGCACGCGCGCGCCGCGGTCCGTCGCCGTCTGTCGCTTCGCGAGACCTTCCGCCGGCTGCGCCGCACGCAGCGGGACTGGCGACGGCTGCTCGAGGCATTCCCGCGCGACGGCACCGAGATCCTGCGCGGTCTCCGTCTCGGCCGCTTCGAACTGCACCTCGAGCACCGCCGTCTCGAGGCGACGGTGAACCGGCTGGTGCAGGGCATCGTCGGCGCGGCGCTCTTCGTCGGCAGCGCGATGCTCCTGAGTTCGAGGGTGCCGCCGTGCGTCGGTGACCTGTCGATCCCCGGCGCGCTCGGCGCCGCGCTCGCGCTGCTCCTCTTCGCGCGGCTCTGGTCGGCGATCCGCATCGGGCGCGGAGAGCGCGGCTGAGAACCGCTCACCCGGTGCCGGCGCTCGGGCCCGGGTCTGTGCTCGGAACCGGGGCCACGCTCGCACGGACGCGCCGCAGCTGCCCGCACGCGGCATCCGCGTCTGCCCCCACCGACCAGCGCAGGGTCGTGAAGATGCCGCGCGCGCGCAGCCGCGCGACGAAGGCCAGCGCTCGCTCACGCGAGGGCCGCGCGAACTGCAGCTCGTCCACGCTGTTCCACGGGATCACGTTGAGGTAGCCGCGCGTGCCGGCGAGCAGCTTCGCGAGCGCCTCGGCGTGGTCGTCGCCGTCGTTGATCCCCGCGAGGAGGGCCACCGCGTATTGCACCTCGCGGCCGGTGGCCGCGGCATAGGCATCGGCCGCGGCGACGAGCTCCGCGATCGGCTCGCGCGCCGTATGCGGCAGGAGCTCACGGCGCAGCTCGTCGTCGGCGGCATGCACCGAGAGTGCCAAGCTCGGCCGCACGCTCGCTTCGCGCAGGCGCGCGAGCGCCCGGAGCGAACCGACGGTCGAGAGCGTCTGGCTGCGTTCGTGCACGTCGCCGTCGAGCATCAGGATCCGGGCCAGCTCGAGCACGGCATCCAGGTTGTGCGTCGGCTCACCGATTCCCATGTAGACGATGCGCTTGATCGCGGGAGCGATGCGGCGCGCATGCACCGCCTGTTCGAAGAGCTCGTCGAGAGTCAGGTTGCGCACGAGTCCGCCGAGGCCGCTCGCGCAGAAGCGACAGCCGACGGCGCAGCCGACCTGCGTCGAGAGACAGGCCCCACCGTCCCCCATCACCACGGTCTCGACGCGTTGGCCGTCCGCGAGCCCGACGACGAGGCGCCGCGCGCCGTCGCGCGATACGGACTCGGCGAGGACCCGCGTCGTGAACGGCGCGGTCTGCTCGAGCTGCGCGCGCTGCTCACGCGTCGGCGAGGCGCCGCGCGCGCGCAGGGCCTCGATCGTCGGCTCGACACCGCCCAGCATCAGACGACGCGCGACGCGGAGCTTGTCGACGTCGAGGACCTCGCTCCACGCGGCGAGTCCCGCGCGCGTCATCCCTGGGCCGGCTCCGCGGGTACGATCGTCACGAGCGGCGTGCCCTGTTCGACGGTGGCACCGACCTTGGCGCCGACCTCGGTCACCACGCCGTCGAGGCTCGCGACGAGCTTGTGCTCCATCTTCATCGCCGAGAGCACCGCGACGACCTGGCCGCGCACGACCCGGTCCTGCGGCTTCACGTGGACCAGGAGCAGCGTGCCGGTCATCGGCGCTTCGATGACTCCGCCGCCACCCGCGGCCGCGCCGCGGCGACGCCCCTCGTGAGGACGGAGCACGTGCGTCTGGCCATCGAGCCGCACGTGGGTCGCCCCCATTCCCGAGTAGGGGGCGACGGTCGCGACGTGGTGGCGGTCGCCGATGCGGAACGCGATCCGGCCGTCGCTCGTGCGACGCGCATGCACCTCGTGCACGTGCTCGCCCAGGCGCACCACGAAGTGCTCGCCACCCTTGGCATCCACGACGACGCGCAGCGCGCCGTCCCCGACGACGAAGTCCCGTGCCGTGCTCATGCCATGCCTCCGAAGACGCGGAACGCGCCGAGGCTCGCGAAGAGCGACTCGGCCTTGGACGCGGGCCCACTCGCCGCCGTGCCCCCGCCGACGGTGCCGCGCGCCTCGCCGAGCACCGCGGCGAGCGCTGCGGCGACGTAGGCCGCGTCGGGCGTCGCCACGCTCTGCGGAGCGACGAGCTCCGGCGCGCGGTCGAGGAAGTCGGTGCGCAGTTCGCCGCGCGCGAAGCGCGGGTCCTCGACCACGCGGCGCAGGAAGTCGACGTTGGTCGGGATGCCGAGGTAGCTGCTGTCGCGCAGCGCGAGCGCCAACCGGCGGCACGCCGTGGCGCGATCGGGCGCGTGCACGACGAGCTTCGCCAGCATGGGGTCGTAATGCACGCTGACCTCGCTGCCATCGCGCACGCCCGAGTCGACGCGCACGCCGGGGCCTTCGGCCTCGATCACCTTCGTCAGCCGTCCCGCCGCCGGGAGGAACCCTTGCTCCGGCGCCTCGGCGTAGATGCGGGCCTCGATCGCCCAGCCGCGGGGCTGCAGGTCGCGACCCGCGAGCAGATCCCGCAGGCGCCGCCCCGCCGCGACCTGGACCTGCAGGTGCACGAGATCGAGACCCGTGACGCATTCCGTCACCGGATGCTCGACCTGCAGGCGCGTGTTGACCTCGAGGAAGTAGAAGCGGCCCTCGCCATCGAGCAGGAACTCGGCCGTGCCCGCATTGCGGTAACCCACGGCCTTCGCGAGGCGGACCGCGGCCTCGCCCATGCGCCGGCGCAACTCGGCATCGACCGCGGGCGAGGGCGCCTCCTCGAGCACCTTCTGGTGACGCCGCTGCACCGAGCACTCGCGCTCGTGCAGCGAGACGACGTCGCCGTGCCGATCGCCGAAGAGCTGGATCTCCACGTGCCGCGCCGGGAAGACGCGGCGCTCGATCAGCATGTGGTCGTCGCCGAAGGCGGCCTTCGCCTCGCGACGTCCGGCGGCCAGCGCCTCGAGGAACTCGGACTCGCGCTCGACGAGCCGCATGCCCTTGCCCCCGCCGCCGGCCGACGACTTCACGAGCAGCGGGAAGCCGACCTCGCGCGCCTTCGCGAGCCAGGCCGCGTCATCGGGCAGTTCGCCATCGAAACCGGGCACCACCGGCACGCCGGCCGCGATCGCCACCGCGCGCGCCGAAGCCTTGCTGCCGAGCTGCGCCATGCTCGCGGCGCTCGGTCCGATGAAGACGAGCCCGGCGTCCTCCACCGCCTGCGCGAAGCGCGGGTTCTCGCTGAGGAAGCCGTAACCCGGGTGGATGGCCTCGGCACCGCAGTCGCGCGCGGCCGCCAAGATGGCGTCGATGCGCAGGTAGGACTCGGCGGCGCTCGTGCCGCCGATCGCGTGGGCACGGTCGGCGGCGAAGCGGTGCACCGCGTCGCGGTCCGCTTCGCTGTACACCGCGACCGACTCCACACCGAGTTCGCGCAGCCCGCGACAGATGCGCACCGCGATCTCGCCGCGATGGGCGACGAGGACGCGGCGGAACGGAGGGGCATCGACCATGGGGCGCGAAGCCTACGGGCGCCGTCGCGCCAAGCCAGGGCGGCCCCCCGCGAGGACCCGCGGTCCGGCCGTCGATCCGGTCGCGGCGACGCCGTGGCAGGTAGCGCGGTGCCCCGGGGCCTTGGCCTGGCCGAAGCATCACCGTCGAGGTGGAGAAGACAGAGAAGCCCCGCCCCCGGTCGACCGCGAATGCCACAATGCTCGGCCCCCGAGCAGCCGCTACAGGCCGGAGAAGTACGCGCGCAGCGCCGCGTCGCGGGCCGTGCGCAGGAGGCGCGCGCGCTCCAAGGCCTGGAAGAACTCGGGACTGTCCGCTCGCTTGAAATAGAGCACGAGACTCTCGTCCATCGAATGCCCCGAGAACGACTGATACCAATAGCCCTCGCGGAACTTGCCATATGTGGCGTCCAGCTCCTCGAGCGCTGCCAACTGATTTGCCTTGGCGAGCTTCCGGTCGATCATCGGGCTCGGCACGACCCGGTATTGCTCACGACTCACCGCCTCCCGGAAAGCGGCCTCCGCGAGCTCTGCCATTCGCGTCTCCGTGGCGACGATCTCCGGATTGTGACCGTCGATGATCTCCTGCACTCGCAGCTTCTGCTCCGGACTCAAGACCGTTTCGTTTGGATTGACCCTGGAATCCCTGATCGCGCGCCCGGCGTTGTATTGCAGCGACGGCACGAAGACCGATCGATACCCTCCCAACGAAGAAGCCTCCTCGATCTGGCGCACCAGGAACTCGGAACGCGTCCCGTGAGCCACTACCCCGGTGTGCGGCACGGCTTTGTCGTCTACCTTCGGATCCACCCGAGTGATCGGGGTGCTCGTCCTCCTCGGCACTTCGGGCCCGGATCCGGCAGACTCGACCGATGGGTTGCGAGGCAGCTCCACCCTCGGCACTTCTCCGACCGATCCGCGAGCCAGCGGCGCGATGAGCACCGGATCTTCCCGGCGGCTCCAGACGAGGATTCCGGTCGCGGTGACGAGCAGCGCGGTTACGACGATGAAGTTCCGTCTGCGGTCGGAGAATTGCGAAGTCATCCTGTCGCTCGAAGGCAAGCACTGCATGTCACGCTGATCTCGGCGATGAACTGCTCCAGCCAATGGAGATCCCCGTCCACCTGGGAACCGCAAGCCAACTCGCCAGTGGTGGATTCCAGTGTGGCCACTCCGTGCGTCCCGGTCAACAGCGCCCAGTCGAGTTCGATGGTGGTCGTCCCGATGGTGATCTTGACCCGGGGCATTGGATCCGGCGGACTCGGATTCGTCACCGTGACACCCATCCACCAGACGAAGCTGCACTCCTGGGCAGGATTGCAGGCAACGAGCGGACCATGACATTCGCCAGACGTGTGATCCCCTTCGATGAAGGACAGGGTGATGTTCGCAGGTGGCGCTTGCCACACGGATACATTGGGAACGCAGGTCGTACAGACCTCCTGTCCGGGAAGGGGAGCACACGCGAAGGAGAAGATGCCGAGCAAGGCCACGACGACTGCATACCTGCTTGCCATGCTGTCGTCGTACCCCCCCCCCCGAAGCGAGAGTCAAGACCTGTGAAGTGGCGAGCTTCCATCTGTCTGGCCATGCATCGATCGCCGGCGGATTCCTGGGACCATGGGCCGGAGAATCATCGCGGCACGCGACGATTCCCCGGGCCGAACGTCTCCGGCAGACACCGAGGCCGAGGCCTTCGAGTCGAAACGCGACGGAGACTCCGGCAACCCGAAGGGGTCGCGGCCTCGGCCGCGGCCGGTGTCTCAGTTCGAAGCCACACCGGCATCGAGCGTCCTCGATGCCAAGGCGCCCACGCCGCACGCGGCGCGGGAATCAGGTGAACGTGAGCGCTGGACTGCTGCGATTGCCGACGAGGGCAGCGGCCGAGTCGCCTCGAGCGACTGCCACGAACGATCGATGCGAACGACGGAGACGGCATGAAGTCCGAGGAAGACATCCTGTTCCAGGCCGGGTCCACGACGGGTGCGCAGTTCGCGCGCAATGCGCCACCGCCGAAGGAGTTCGCCGCGGCGATCGCGGGGCTCGACCTCGAGGCCGCGATCGGCGGTCCGGCCACCGGTTCCGTCGCGACGGCGAACACGAAGCCGCGCGCGAAGGGTGCCACCGAACCGCCCGTCTCCTTCGAACCGCGCCAGGCCCCGGCCGCGGCGACGGCGCCGAAGCCGAAGCTGCAGGACGTCGCCAAGCGCGTGCAACACGGTCCCGTCGCGATCGATTCCGAGCGCACGAAGCAGCTCGAGGCGAAGCCGTCGTTCTTCGCGCGCCTCGTCGAACTGCTGTTCGGCTGGATGCGACGCGACTGAGTTTGCGCCGCGGGCACTTGTCTCGTGCGCGCGGATCCAGACGATCCGCGCGCATGGCCGATCAAGACTGCCCGCAGCCCGGTCCAGGTCCGCAGCACGCCTGGATCCAATCGAACGTCGGAGTCTGGGACGTCGAGTGCAGCTTCTTCATGGACCCCTCGCAGCCGCCGATGAAGGTGAGCGCGACGGATACCGTGACCGCATTGGGCCCGTACTTCGTGCAGGGCCAGTTCGCCGCCGAGTTCTTCGGGTCGCCGTTCCGCGGCGTGGCGACGCTCGGCTTCGACCCCGCGCTGCAGAAGTTCGTGTCGACCTGGATCGACACGATGTCGCCGCACCTCTACCACTTCACCGGGTCGCTGGATGCGAGCGGCACGCGTCTCGAGCTCAGCGGCAGGGCCCCGATCCCCGGGGGCCAGCAGCTCTGTGACTGGCACTCGACCGAGGAGCACCGCGCCGACGGCACGCGTAGCTTCGAGATGTCCTTCGTCCCGCCGGGCGGCAAGCCGGTGCGGATGCTGAGCTACGTCTACCGGCGTCGCTGAACCCGACAGCTCGAGACGCGAGCCGTCGACGGGACCGACGTTTTCCGTCTCCGCACGGGACCCGTTCAAGGAATCGACAGGGCTCCGCCGATGCCTCCTGCGTCGCGGGCGCCGCTTTGCGCCCGACGCACGAGGAGAGTCGCATTGGCACACCAGACCAGGTTCCGTAGCCCGCAGAAGGGCTACTCCCGCGTGGCCGAGAAGCAGACCCTGCTCGCGATCGAGCACGAGCTCGACCGCGAACTCGCCGGCGGGCTCGCACCCGACGAGGAGCAGCAGCTCGCACGCCTGCCGACCGACAGCATCGCCCGCATGATGCTCGAGCCGACGGCAGCGCAGACCGAGACGACGGCGGCCGAGTCACCGCAGGTGATCTCGACCGGCGCCACGCCGCCGCAGCCGGCGGAGCCCGAAGGCGGGCGCATGATCGCGACGCGCGGTGCCGTCACGCACGTCGTCCGCGGCATGGACGCGGCACGGCCGACGAGCGCGGCGCCGCCGAAGCTCTCCGCGGTCGACCGCCTGCTGGCGATGATCCGCCGCAGCCGCTGAGCGCGGCGGGGGCGCTCGAGCCTCCCGCAGCGTCGCGTCCTGCGACGCGTCTCCGGCCTACGCGCCGATGTGCGCGATCACCGCGTCACCGAACTGCGAGCACTTGACCTCCTTCGCGCCCTCCATGAGGCGGGCGAAGTCGTAGGTCACGGTCTTCGCGGCGATGGCGCCGTTCATGCCGCGGATGATGAGATCCGCCGCCTCGTTCCAACCGAGGTGACGGAACATCATCTCGCCGGAGAGGATCACGGAGCCGGGGTTCACCTTGTCCTGGTCGGCGTACTTCGGCGCGGTGCCGTGCGTCGCCTCGAAGATTGCGTGGCCGGTGACGTAGTTGATGTTGCCGCCCGGCGCGATGCCGATGCCGCCGACCTGCGCCGCGAGCGCGTCCG
>JADLHO010000030.1 GCA_020848735.1 Planctomycetota bacterium
CACCGGTGAGGACGGCGCGCCCCGCGTCGCGCGAGCGGTACTCGATGCGGCTGAGGTAGGGGAGCCGTGCGGCGAAGAGCCAGGCACGGAAGCCGCCGAACTCCGTGGTCGGTTCGAATTCGCGGAGTCCGCGCGGGCGACGCGCCCGGAGCCAATCCGCGACGCGTTGCGGAGTCGTGCGGACCCGCGTGTCCGTCTCGATGCGCGGTCGTGCGACACTCTCCGCTCGCGCGAGCCACGCACGCAGTTGCTGCTCCATGTCCCCGTCACCGGGGGCGCGCCCGCGGACATGGTGGCAATTCAATGCGCCGAAGATGCCGTAGTTCTCGATGCGCTCGACCACGACGGGCACGACCACGCCGCGCGTGCCGGCTGGATCTCTGCGGAACGCTGCCGTCCATTCCGCACGCGTGTACTCGGTTGGCGCCGTCAGATACGCATTGGAGAGGACGCAGAGGACGCGGGAGGAGGTCAGAACCGCGTCGTTGATCCAATCGATGAAGTTCTCGCCCGGTCGCGTGCCCAGCTCCGCCGAGTCCTGATGGATGCACGTATGGCCGGCCCGCTTCAGGACGCCGGCGATCCAGTCCGCCCAGGGCCGGTCGACGCCGGTGTAGCTGATGAAGAAGTCGTGCATCAGGAGGCCGGCCCCGGCGCCTTCCCGTAATGGTGCTCGAAGCAGATCGCGCAGAGCACATGGCTCGTCGCGCGTGGTGGCTGCCCGACCAAGGCGGGCACCCAGTCCCAGCGGTTGGCGTGCCGTGCGTGGCGGAAGCGCCGGCAACTCGCGCATTGGCGATAGAAGCCGTCGAGCTCGCGGTAATCCTCGACCGGCGCCGGGTGCACGGCGGGCCGCTCCGGGTCGTGAGGGGCAGCGTGGCGGAGCGAGTTCACCACGAGCAGGCCGGCGCCGTCGCCGAGGACCAGGACCGTCTGATGGAAGCGGCGCTCGATCTGCGGCGAGTGGCACTCGTACTCGTGCGACCAGGGCCTGCGGCTCGTGAGCACGGAGCGGTAGCCGGCCACGTAGAAGCCGCGCAGCTCGACGGCGATCGCGTCGATCAGCGGTCGGCCGAGCGGCCAATCGCGCGAGATCTGCGGCTCGCCGCCGTTCGCGCGCGCGAACTCGAACCAGGCGCGGTTGAAGCCGGCGAGGAGGAGATCGGGTGTGAGGGCGAAGATGGCGCCGACGTGGTCGTCGAGCTGGGCGCGGTCGAAGCGCGCGAGGTAGGGCTCGAGTGCGGGGACGCAGAGCATGGGAAGCCGCAGCGTGTTGCCCGACCATGCTCGGGTCGTGCTCATCCCGTGTCGAGGCCGCGCCTCGTCAACCGTTCATCCCGTTCCGCTGCGGCGCGTCCGACCCGTGATCGCGCGCACGCTCGCGTGTGCCTGAGCCTCGACGCGCCGGCACATGAGGTCGCAGAGCTCGTTCACCACGCTGTCGCCGATCGCGTAGAGCACCGTCGTGCCGCTCTTGCGGCGGACGAGGAAGCCCGCCTGCGCGAGGGTCGTGAGGTGCTTGCTCACGTTCGCCTGCGAGAAGCCGCTCGCGTCGACGAGCTCGCCGACCGAGCGCTCGCCCTCCATCAGGAGCTGGAGGAGCGCCAGACGCGCCGGCTCGCCGAGCGCTCGGAACTTGGCCGCCACGGCCTCCTGCATGGCCGCGCTCATCGCCTCGCCGCGCTTCGCCATCAACCCTTGCCTCCCGTGGCCTTCGGCGCGGCGTCGGCCGCGACCGGCAGTTCCGGGTGTGCCGCCCATTCCTTCCAGCTCCCGTCGTACCAGCGCACGTCGCGCCAGCCGAGGAGGAAGCGCAGCGTGAACCAGGTCTGGGAGGCTTGATGACCGGTACGGCAGCTCACGATGACGGGACGATCGGCGCGCAGACCGAGGGCCTCGTATTCCCTCGCCAGGGTCGCGACGGGCTTCCACCAGATCCCGGCCTCGTGCTTCACGACGTCGGCGGTGTACGGGCGGTTGAGGGAGTTCGGGATGTGACCGGCACGGGCCTCGGTCGAGACCTCGCCGCGGAACGCATCGGTCGGGCGGACGTCGAGGATCGCCGCGCTGCCGTCGAGGCTCGCGCGCGCGACCTCGTCGAGCGTCGCGATCGTCACGTCGCCCGCACCGCGAGGCAGGTAGGTCCTCGGCGTCGGAGCGACGGGCTCCGTCGCGAGCGGCAGCCCCGCCCGCACGTGCGCGGGCAGTCCGCCTTCCATCACGGCGAGCCTCGTGTGCCCGAGGCGGATCAGCGCGAGCACGAAGTGGACGGGGTCCTGCAGACGATCGCCGCCGTAGGCGACGACCTCGGTGTCGGCGTCGATGCCGAGCGCGCCGATCGCGGTCGCGAGCGCGTCCGGCGGCAGCAGTTCGTCGGGCACGTCGTCGCGCGTCCCGCGCAAGGCCTTGGTCGGCACGTGCCGCGCGCCCGGCACGTGGCCGGCCGCGAAGTCCTCGGGCTTGTCGCGCGTGTCGACCACGACGATCGCGGCGCCGCGGCGCGCCACCCAGGCGGGCGACACGACGGTCGGCGCGGTGAGCATCGCTGGATCGCTCGCCAGCGATGCAGCGCCCTCGGGCAACGCAGGCCCGGTGCCGAGGAAGAACGCGCGTGCGGCATCGACCGCGGCGCGAGCCTCGCTCGGACCCTCGCTCGCGCCCGGGCGCAGGGACCACGGCATCAGCACCTCGCGGGCGAAGCCGTCGAAGCCGTCCTCCAGCACGCGCACGTTCTCGTGACCGCGGCGCCTCAGCTCGACCCAGGCCTGGGACGGATGGGTCATGCCGTTCGAGCCGAGCACCACGAGGGCGTCCTCGTGCTCCGCGAGCAAGCTCGCACCCGCAGGGCCGAGCAGACCGGGCAGGTCGAGGTTCACCGCGCCCGGCAGGTGGAAGCGCGCGAACTCGTCGGCCGGTCGCACGTCGACGACGAGGACGCGGCGCCGCTCGGCGCCGGGCGTTGCCATCAGCAGGGTGGCGAGCTCCGCCGGTGCGATGTGATCCGCGCCGGTCTCCACCGCGCTCGCCCAGTCGGGGGCGCTCGTGGCGCGCGTCACCTCGCCCGGGGCGACGACGAGCGCGAGGGTGAGGGCGAGGCCCATCGCACCGAGTGCGGCGAAGGGTGCCAGGACGTCGGTATTCATGGTCGTGGATCCGTGGACAGGACTGCGGGCATCAGGCGCGGCGGGTCCGCGCGCGCTGGAAGAGGTGCACGCCGGCGAAGGCGAAGAGCGCGATCGCGACGACCGCGGACGCGACGAGCGTGGGTTCGACACCGAGTTGCTCGGGCAAGGTGACCACGCCACAGGCTCCGAGTTCGCGCAGCGGTGCGAGGTCGGTCCAGGCCGCGGCATAGGCGAGCGAGCCCGCGCCTGCGCCGAGGAGGAACACGAGGGCGTCGAGCTTGCCCGACGCGAGGCCGACGAGGGCCGTCCCCGGGCACCAGCCGCCCATGACGAAGCCGATGCCGAAGATCGCACCGCCGACGAGCTGCGGGCCGTAGCTCGTCTCCATGCGATAGACGGCGCTCGCATCGAAGAGCCCGAACGTGTCGAGGAGGACGAGACCGATCGCGGCGGTCGCGAGGCCCGTGAACATGACCTGCAGGACGGCGAAGTCGCGCAGGTAGAACATCGCCGCGAGCTTGCGACTCGAGCCGAACCCGGCGCGCTCGAGCCAGAAGCCGAACGCGATGCCGATCAGGAGCGAGGCGAGGAAGCCGAGCGGGGTGTCGAGGAGTCCTTGTGCGTAGAGGTTCATGCGCGCCAGGCCCGCGAGAAGAGGGGTGCGACGAGGAAGCCCGCGGCGAAGACCGCGCCGAGGAAGGCCCAGCTCCCGGGCAGGAGGAGGGCGCCGCCGGTGAGTGCCTGTCCGGAGGTGCAGCCGCCGGCGAGTCGACTCGCGAAACCGACGAGTCCGCCGCCGATCAGCGCGAAGGCGAGCCGCATGGCAACGGAGCCATCCCGCCCGCGCTCGACCGCGCCACGCACGCGCCCGGCGAGGGCCGCGGACACGAAGCCGCCGACCAGCGCGCCGAGGGTCATGAAGACGAGGTAGTTCGCGAGCGGTGAGCCTTCGGCGAACCACGGGCCGAGGTAGCCGTTGGCGTCGACCGCGGCCGGGTCGATCGCATGCGCTGCCGCGGCGGCGAGCCGCGCATTGGCGCCGGATGCACCGAGTCCGGTGCCCAGCACGACGAAGGACAGGAGCAGGGTGAGGCCGAGGCCGAAGCCGGCGACGTAGGGATTCCAGAAGGGGCGGGGGGCCGAGGCCCCATCGTTCGCAGCCATGGGTGTCGGGTGTTCGTGGGAGGACGGCGATGGATCAGCAACCGGCACTGCGCTTGCGCGGCGCAGCCTTCGCCGGAACGGACTGCGGAGCAGCGGTCGGCGCGGGAACCGTCGCAGGCGCGACCGGTGCGGCGCCGAGCGTGATCTCGCGCCAATAACGGGTGACGCCGCCCGCGAGCACGCGGAGGTCGCGGGCGTCGTCGCCGAGTTGCGCATTGGCGTCGCCGGCGATGGCCCAGGCGAGCGTGCCGTCGCGATCGCAGAGGACGACGCGCGCATGGCGGGGGAGCGCCGCGACGTGGGCCGCGACCGCCTCGGGCGCGAGGTTCACCGCACCGGGCACGTGCTCGTCCGCGAACTGCCAGCCGGGGCGCACGTCGATCACGACGTAGGCCTCGGGGCGATCGAGGCGTCCACTCGCGAGCGCCTGGGGCTCGATCGCCTCGGGGAGCCGCAGCGCGGCCGACGCCCCGGGGGCGCTCGCGGGTCGGAGCCCGCCGCCCGTCGTCGACTCGACGCAGATCGGCGCGGTGCCGTGCACGGGCAGGCCGGCGTCGAGCCAGGCGTCGAGTCCGCCTTCGAGGCTCGCCACGTCGCGGAAGCCGAGGCGTTCCGCGAGTCCGACCGCGAGGCTGCTGCGGTAGGCGGAGTTGCACACGAAGAGGACGGGGCGCTGGCGGTCGAGGATCTGGCCGAAGCGCTCCCAGTCGGTGACGTCGAGGTTCGCGTGGTCACCGATGCGCAGCTCCGCGAACTCGGCCGCGGTGCGGACGTCGACGACGATCGGCTCGGTGCCGGCGGCGAGCTGGGCCGCGAGGGCCTGGGGTGGCACCAGCGGTGTGCTGCGTACGTCGAGACCGGCCGCGCGCGCCGCGGCGATCCCGCCGGCGAGATGACCGCGCACGTGATCGAGGCCGATGCGCCGGAACCGGAACGCGGCCTCGCGGACCTCGTCTTCGCTGCCGATCAGGACGAGCGGTGCCTCGAAGGGCACGACGACGCCGGTCCAGGTGTCGAGTCGCCCCCGCAGCCCGACGTTCACCGAGCCGGACAGGTGGGCCTCGGCGTAGCTGCGCGCATCGCGCACGTCCACGAGCCAGGCGCCCTCGGCGACGGCGGTCGCGAGCTCCTGCGGTCCGAGAGCGGGTGGCAGGGCCTCGCTCGCGCCGATCACCGGTGGACCGGCGCGATTCATCGCGACGTTGAACGCGAAGTACCGCGGTGCCGGTGGGAGATCGGACACGTCGCGTGCGACGAAGCTCGAGCGGCTCGTGATCGCGAAGTAGGGATTGGACTGCTTCTCGCGGCCGATGGTCGAGGTCGTGTCCGGAGAGAGGTGCGCGCCGCACAGCGACCCGGCACCGTGGCCGGGCAGGATCACGGTCTCGTCGGGCAAGGTCTTCAGTCGTTGCACGCTGTCGAAGGCCCGATCCGCGAGGGCCATCGGGGTGATGACCCCGCTCGCGAGATCCGGCCGGCCGATGCTGCCGACGAAGAGCGTGTCGCCGGTCAGCGCGAGGCGTGGCGCGCCGTCGGGCGCGGTCGAGACCAGCAGCGTCATCGAGTCGAGCGTGTGGCCCGGGGTGGCCCAGAACTCGATCGTCGCCGTCCCGAGGGTGATGCGCTCGCCGTCCTTCATCCCGCGGTGGGGGAACTGCGAGCCGGACTCGGCGCTGACCAGGATGCTCGCGCCGGTTCGCGCGGCGAGCTCCGTGTGGCCCGCGACGAAGTCCGCGTTCGTATGCGTGAGGGCGACGTGCCGGATCGTCGCGCCGCGCGCGGCGGCGTCCCGCACGTAGAAGTCGACGTCGCGCTGCGGGTCGACGACCAGGGCCTCGGTGCCGCTGACGATGAGGTAGGTGAGCTGGCTGAGGCATCCGAGCTGGTACTGGCGCAGCAGGACGCCGTCCCGCTCGGATTCGAACGACACCTGCGGCGTCGCGGCGTCGTCGGCATGGGTGGCGCGCTCGGCATCCTGGGCCGGCAGCGCGGCCAGCAGGGCGAAGGAGCAGGCAAGCGCCCAGCGGGGGGAGGAGAGATGGGCGAGGAGCTTGGTCATGGGCGGGTCGGGCGGCTCGAGTTCGAATCCGCAAATATAACTACACAACGATATACGACCGAAGCAAGTCGGAAGTTGCAGCGGCTTGCCCTCGGGCTGCGCGCACCCGGTCCCGCATCGGGCCGAGACCCCGGTCCCGCGGCATGGTCGCTTGAACGCGCAGGCGCCCACGGGGTGCCCACCATCCGACGGGCCCGGGCCGAGCTCTCAAGTCCTCGCGCACGTCGGCCGATGTCGGGTGCGACACTCACACACACACAACTGACGGAGTCGCCGACTCGGGCAGGACGAACGGGCCTGCAAGACAAGGCACGGCTGGGACCCCCAGAACGGTCCCGGACGTGCCTTTTTTCGTTCGCGCACGGCAAGTCGCGAACTGCTCGAGCAGGCGGCTCCGCGACGGGTGCACCCCGTCGCCGGGACCTGGCCATGACTCGAGTCCTTCTCCTGACGACCGATGCGGAGGTGCGCGAGGCCATGCCTCGCCACCTCCGCATCACCTTCCCCGACTGGACGACGGAAGTCGTCGGCTCCGTGCGCGGGGCGATGGACGCCTTCGGCAGCGGCGACGTCGCGGCCCTCATCGCGTGGCAGAAGCTCACGCCGGTCGACAGCGCCGCGCTCATCGTCGCCGCGTCGCGCGCGCAGCCGGGCAAGGCCGTGCTCTCGATCTCCGGGGGCGAGCGGCCCGCGAACCTCGAGTTCCTGATGCTCGTGCAGCTCCCCGAGTCGGCGCACCCGTTCCACAAGCCCTTCCCCATCGCCTCGGTGACCGCCGTGCTCGCGGCGTTCGCGCGCACGGGCAAGCCCTGCCCGGTCGCGGTCTGAAGCGGCATCGCTCTCCCATCACCATGCAACGGATCCTGTTCGTGGACGATGAACCGCGCGTTCTCGGGGGGCTGCGACGCATGCTGCTCCCGATCGCGAACGAGTGGGCCATGGAGTTCGTCGACTCCGCCGCGGCGGCGCTCACGCTGCTGCGGGAACGGTCGTTCGACGTGGTCGTCTCCGACCTCCGCATGCCCGGCATGGACGGCGCCACGCTGCTCCGCGAGGTCAAGCGGATCGATCCGAAGGTCGTCCGCATCGCGCTCTCCGGGCACGCCGATCGCGAGCTGGCGCTCCGCGCCGTGCAGGTCACGCATCGCTTCCTCACGAAGCCCTGCGACGCGACGCAGCTGCGGAGCGTGGTGCAGCGCGCCTGTCGCCTCCAGAACACCATCCACGCGCCGGCGATCCGCGAACTCGTCGGCGCGGTGACCTCCTTGCCCGCCTTGCCCGAGGTGCACCGCGAGCTCACCGAGGCCCTGAGCGACGGCGAGCCATCGATCGAGCACGTCGCCCAGATCATCGAGAAGGACCCGGCGATCGCGAGCAAGGCGCTGCAGATCGTGAACTCGAGCCTGTTCGGGCTCGCGCGCAACGTCACCGACATCCGCACGGCCGCGAGCCTGCTCGGCATCGACGCGATCCAGCACCTCGCCTTCACGGCCGGCATCTTCGAGGAGTTGCGCGAGGGTGGCATGCTCACGCACGACGCCCTCGTCGCGCACCGCGTGCACATCGAGCTGATGACCCGCGTGGCGACCAGCATCCTCCCGGATCGCGCGGACCGCGCGCTCTGCGTCACGACCTGCCTGCTCCACGACATCGGCGAGCTCATCGTGCCCGCGGCAACCCTGTCGGCGCTGACGAACGCGGTCGACGCGACGCAGGCCCACGCCGAGATCGGCGGTGCCCTGCTCGATCTGTGGGGGCTCCCGCACTCGATCTGCGAGGTCGTGACCTACCACCACCGCCCGTCCCGCGTCCGCGTCGCGGAGCTGGACGTCCTCGGGGCCGTGCACATCTCCGATGCCCTGGCCCACGCCAGCCAACACGCGGAGACCCCTGAAGGCGTGCTCGATCGCGCCGACTTCGACCTCGAGTACCTCAGCGATCTCGAGGTCGAGGACCGGCTCCTCGATTGGGCACGACGCACCCTCGAATCCGCATTGATCACGGTAGACGAATCATGACGACGATCGCGAACGGCCCGAACCCGGGCTCGACCCCTCCGCGCGAGACCGATGCGCGCATCCTGCTGGTTGACGACGACCCTCTCCTCCTCGAGTGCCTACGCCGTGTCCACGGCGCGAGCTTCGACATCGTCACGGCGCAGGGTGGGCGCGCGGCGCTCCGCGTTCTCGAGCTCGATGGTCCGTTCGCGGTCGTCGTCGTCGATCGGCAGATGCCGGAGATGGACGGCGTGAAGGTGCTCGAGCAGCTGCGTCGCATCTGCCCGGACACCGTGCGCATCATGCTGACCGGGCAGGCGGACATCGACTCCGCCATCCAGGCCGTGAACCGCGGCGAGGTCTTCCGCTTCCTCACGAAGCCCTGCGCACGCGAGGACTTCGAGGGTGCGCTCGAGGCGGCGATCCGGCAGTACCGCCTGCAGCGGGCCGAGCGCGACCTGCTCGAGAAGACGCTGCGGGGCAGCGTGCAGGTGCTGGTCGACGTGTTGTCGCTCGTGGCGCCGACCGCCTTCGCCCGAGCCAATCGCGTGCACCGCTACGTCGCGCGGATCGCACGGCGCATGCAGCTCCTCAACGCCTGGCAGTACGAGACGGCGGCCCTGCTCTCGCAGATCGGCTACGTCGCGTTGCCCCGCCGGACGATCGAGCACCTCGAGTCCGGCGCGACGTTGTCGCCCGCCGAGGCCGACATGGTGCGTCGCCACCCGTTGCTCGCCCGCGACGTGCTCTGCGCCATCCCCCGCCTGGAGAAGGTCGCCGCGATCCTGGCCGTCGCCGCGGGTGTCGAGGACGCCGACGAGTGGTCGATCACGAGCGACGTGCGCATCGGTGCGCGGGTGCTCGCGGTCGCGCTCGAGTTCGACCGGCTCGTCTCGGCCGGGATCGCCCAGTCGGCGGCGATCGCGGATCTCGAGTCGCGCAACACGTCGTTCGACCGCGACGTCGTCGCCACGCTCAACGAGGTCCTTCCCGAGCTGAACCAGCCCGGAGTCCGCACCATCGAGGTCGGGGAGCTCGAGGACGGCTGGTTCCTCGCCCACGACCTCGTGTCGCTCGCGGGCGATCTCGTCGCGCGGCGTGGCCAGGAGATCACGCACCACCTCCGCGCTCGCATCGAGAACCACGTCGCCCTCGGCGAGCTGCCGGAGGACCTGCTGCTGCGGGTCGCGGAGAACCCCGAGCTGCGCGAACCCTCGTTGGCCGTGGCCCCCGATTGAGCGCGTCCCGCAACCCGTCGAGCGACCGCAGATGGACCCAGAGTGCCCGGTGAATCTCCTGATCGACCCTTCGCTCGAGTTGGCGAGGCCCGTCGTCGCCGCGGCGCCGATGCAGGCCGGTGCCGGGGTGCGGCTCGAGGTCCCCGAACTCGCCGCGGCGCTCGCGCCGCTGCCCCTCTTCCTGATCGTGCTCGACGGATCCGGACGCGTGATCTCCTGGAGCGATCGCGCCGGCGATGAACTCGGCATCTCACGGGAGTCGGCGTTCGGTCAGCGCCTGCAGGAGCTCGGGGCGAGCGGCGTCATCGAGCACCTGGGTTGGTTGTCGATCGTGGCCCTCGCGGAACCGGGACAGGTGATCACCGACGCGGTGGAGCTCGCGCATGGGACGAAGAAGCGCCTGCTGCGCATGTCGGCCTGGTCGCTGCGGGACCGCAGCGCGGTGTTCATCACGCCCGCGGACCCCTGTCCCCGTTGCGCCGCCTCGACGCTCGACTTCAGCAGTCGGAAGCTCGAGGCGATCGGTCAGCTCGCCGCCGGCATCGCGCACGAGATCAACACGCCGATGCAGTACGTGTCGGACAACAACTCGTTCCTCCGCGACACGGTGGCCGCGCTCTTCGACGCCCTGCAGCCCGTCCTCGACCTGCGCCGCGACTCCCAGGCGGCGGGTCTGGTGGGCGAGTTGAGGACGCGGATCGCGGCGATCGCCGGTCCGAAGCTGCGCGAGGAGGTCGAGCGGGCCTTCGCCGACGTGGGCTACGGCATCGAGCGCGTCGTGAGCATCGTCCGGGCGATGAAGGTCTTCGCGCACCCGGATGGCGACCGCATGGAGCAGGTCGATCTCAACGCGGTGGTGGAGAGCACGGTGACGATCAGCGCGAACGAGTGGAAGTACGACGCCGAGCTCCGCACCGAGTTCGAGGTGTCGCCGATCACCGTGCGTGGCAACCGCGGCCAGCTGTCCCAGGTCCTGCTCAACCTGATCGTCAACGCGGTGCACGCCATCCAGGACCGCCCCGACCGCAAGGGCCGGGGGCACATCGTGGTGCGCACGCGCAAGGTGAAGACCGGCGTCGAGCTCAGCGTCGAGGACGACGGGTGCGGCATCGAGGCGTCGATCCGCGAGCGGATCTTCGAGCCGTTCTTCACGACCAAGGATGTCGGGCGGGGGACCGGTCAGGGACTGAGCCTCGTCCGCTCGATCGTCGTCGACCGCCACCGGGGCACGATCGACATCACGAGCCAGCCCGGTCAGGGCTCGACGTTCCGTCTGTTCCTGCCGACCGGGTGATGCTCGGGCGCGTCCCCGGCCCGTGCAGCTTCACGGCGATCGTCGTCGCGTCACCGGATTGCGGCGCGAGCTGCATCGCGGGGCCCGCGACCGGCAGCACGAGCACGAAGGTCGTGCCGCCATTCGGGCGCGAGAGCACATCGATCCCGCCACCATGTGCGGTGACCGCGGAGCGGCAGAAGGTCAGGCCGAGACCGATGGACCGCGAGCGCGCGTCGCCGCCGGCCTCGTGACTCGCCGCCCCGTCGCTCGCCAGCGCGCTGCGGAGGCGGGCGAGCTTCTCGGGGTCGAGCCCCGCGCCGTGGTCTTCGATCTCGATCCGCGCCGACGGGCCGTCTCGCGCGACGCGCACGACGGGATCGCCGCTGCCCGGGGCGTGGTCGGCGACGTTGAGCAGGAGGTTGGCGAGGGCGCGCCCCAGCAGGCGACGATCGCCGATGATGCGACAGGGCTGTCCCTCGAGCGTGGTGCACTCGAGTCCGCGGATGCCGCGCATCGTCTCGATGACGCCGCCGGCGACCTCGACCAGGTCGTGCGAGCCGAGCTCGAGCCGGAGATCGCCGACATCGAGCCACTCGACGTCGAGCACGTCGGAGATCAGCGCCGCCATCGTGTCGGCGGCGGTCAGCGCCGCCTGGAGCTGGGTTCGCTGCGGCAGGGTGGTCTCGCCCCAGTGGCCCCGCGAGAGGAGTTGCAGGCGTCCATGGATGCTCAGCAACGGGGCTCGCAGGTCGTGGACGATCATCGCGATCAGGGAGCGTCGCGACGCCGCGAGTTCCTGCTGTCGAGCGACGCTCTCGCGCAGCTGTTCCTGCTTCGAGGCGAACTTCAGCCGCGCGCGGTTCAGGGCGACGTGGACCCGGGCGCGGGCCTGGAGCTCCTCGGTCTGGAACGGCTTGATGACGTAGTCGACCGCGCCGCTGCGGAAGGCCCGCAGGCGCGACTCGAGGTCCGCCATCCCGCTGATGAAGAGGATCGGGAGCTCGCGCGTGCGGTCGGTCTCGTGGATCGCGTGGCAGAGCTCGTAGCCCGACATGCCCGGCATGTTGGCATCGACGACGACGAGATCGGGCAGGCGCTCGGCCATCGCCGCGAGCGTGCTCGCACCGTCGCGGAACTGCACGACCTCGTGACCCGCGGCGCTCAGGATCTCGGCGACGAGCCAGAGGTCGGGCACCGAGTCGTCGACCGCGTACACGAGCCCCCGTTCCCACTCGTCATGGGCGAGCGGGTCGTTCATTCACCCTCCTCCATGGACGGGATGTCGGACCAGGCCAAGTGTCGCGGCCCGCCGACCCTGGGGAGATCGCGGGTCGCTTTGGACATGATGCATTCGTCGTCACGGCGCCGCTCTCGAGGCCGTGACAGCGTGAATTCGGGGCAGGCGGGAGCCGATAGTCATCAGGTGAAGCGGATGAACCAAGACCCGTCCCTCAGGAATTCTGCGGAGCGCACGGCGGACGATGCTCCTGCCGACGGACCGACCGGTCCGGCGAGCGAGATGGCACGAGGATCGAACTTCGGTGCCGAGGCCCGGGAACGGCGGGTGCTCGTCGTCGACGATCAACCGGAGCACGTCGAGCTCGCGGTGACCGCACTCCGGGGTGGAGGACTCCCGGCGGTCGGGGTCACGAGCGTCGCCGACGCGTTGGCGATCCTCGAGCGGGAGACCCTCGCGTGCGCGATCCTCGACATCCGGATGCCGGGCAACGAGGACCTCGCGTTCGTCGAACGCATCGCCTCGATCGACGGCACCCTGCCGGTCCTGCTGCTGACCGGACACCCGTCCTACGAGACGGCGCGGCGGGGCGTGGATCTCTCGGTCGCGGCGTATCTCACAAAACCCTTCGACGTCGATGAACTGGTCGGGCGGGTGCGCCAGGCGATCCGCCACGGCGTGATCGCAAGGGGCGTCTATCGGGCCAGGGAGGCGGCGGACGGACTCGCGGACGAGCTGGCCGACGTGGCCGGGGTCCAGGACGAGACCGACGGGCTCGGCGTCCTGCGGACCACGGATCGCATCGTCGGGGCGAGCCTCGGGGCCGTGACCACGGCGATGCGCCACCTCGCCGAGGTGGTCGATGCCTGCCTCGACCGCGCCCACTCCCCGAGCATCGGCCCCTCGCCGACGCGCCCGCTGAACGTGCCCTCGTCGGACTCGCTGCTCGGCGCGCTCAAGGCGACCATCGACACCCTCGAGCGCACGAAGAGCGCCTTCAAGTCGAAGGAGATCGCCGCGCTGCGCCGCAACCTCGAGGGCGTGGTGCGGAACTTCGAGGCCCGCCAGCTCATCGCGCGCAAGCACCCGTCGGGCCTCGCCTGACGAGCCGGCCGCGATCGATCGGGGTCTGAGTGCCGCGCCGGCCGCGGTCTCCCCCGGGCGCTCCTCGTCGGCCGTTCCGGCGCGGAGCCGGTGTGGACTCGCGACCCTTCGCCGCGTCGCGAAGCGGGACGGCCTTGCGATGGGCGCTGCGCCATTCAATCCGCCGGGTGGGGCCAGCCGATACCAGTCGCGGTCCCGTGGGGCGTCCCGGGGCCAATGAGCGTCCAGGAGGCGCGAGCACGAGTGGCCATGGTGTCGATGGAAGAGCTCCTCAACCTGATGGTCCAGAGGGGCGGGTCGGACCTGCACCTGTCGGTGGGGAGTCCGCCGAAGATCCGCATCGACGGGCGACTCGTCGACACGGAACACGATCCGTTGTCGCCCGAGCTGACCAAGAAGCTCGTGTATTCGGTCCTGTCTCCGGACCAGGTCGCGAAGTTCGAGAAGACGCTCGAGATCGACTTCTCCTTCGGAGTCGCCCATCTCGGCCGCTTCCGCACCAACGCCTTCGTGCAGCGCAGCACGATCGCCGCGGTGATGCGCGTCATCCCCTACGAGGTCTACGACTTCGAGCAGATCGGGATGCCGCGTGCGGTGTGCGAGCAGATCTGCGACCTGCCCAAGGGCCTCGTGCTCTGCACGGGTGCGACGGGCTCGGGCAAGTCGACGACGCTCGCCTCGCTCGTCGACCACATCAACGAGACGCGGCACGGGCACATCGTCACGGTCGAGGATCCGATCGAGTTCCTCCACCGCAACAAGCGCTGCCTCGTCAACCAGCGTGAGGTCGGCGGCGATACCCACGGCTTCCGGGAGGCGCTGCGCTCGGTCCTGCGCCAGGACCCCGACATCGTCCTCATCGGTGAGCTGCGCGACCTCGAGACCATCGAGGCGGCGCTCACGCTCGCCGAGACCGGACACCTGACGTTCGCGACGCTGCACACGTCGGACGCGGTGCAGACGATGAACCGCATCGTCGACGTCTTCCCGTCGCACCAGCAGCAGCAGATCCGGACCATGTTGTCGTTCACGCTGCAGGCGGTGATCTGCCAGCAGCTGATCCCGCGCGCCCACGGCAAGGGGCGCGCGCTCGCGGCGGAGATCCTGCTGGTCAATCCGGCGGTGCGGGCGCTGATCCGCGACAACAAGGCCCACCAGATCCAGTCGTTGATCCAGACCGGCGGCAAGTCCGGCATGAAGACGATGGCGCAGTCCATCTTCGACCTCTACCGGGCGGGAGTGATCACCGGTGAGGAGGCCTACCACGCGGCGCCGGATCCCGCGGACTTCTCGCGCCTCATGCAACGCAGCACGAGTCCGACGACGACCGATCGATGATCCAGTTCACCCGAAAGCTGCGCGCGATCCTCGAGCGAGCCGGCAAGCTCGACGCCGAGAAGGCGGACGCGCTCGTCACGACCGCACGCCAGGACAAGCGCCCGTTCAGCGAGGTCCTCGTCAAGAACGGCGTCGTCACCGAGGCCGAACTGCTCGCCCTGATCGGCGCCGCGGCCAACGTGCCGCCGATCAACCTCGAGCGCGTGCAGGTCAATCCCGATGTCCTCGGCGACGTGCCGGTCGAGGTCGCGCGGCAGTTCAAGATCTTCCCGATCGACAAGATCGGGTCGATCCTGACGGTCGCGGTCGCCAACCCGTTCGACGTGCTGAAGCTCGACGACGTCCGCATCCGCACGGGCTGCGACCTCCGTCCGGTGGTCAGCACGGAGGAGGCCATCGAGCGTCGCATCGAGCAGGCCTACAAGTCCGAGCAAGAGTCGCTCAGCGACATGATGAACGAGCTCGGCGAGGCCGGGGACATCGAGCTCAAGGAGCAGGACAACAACGACGAGGGCATGGACCTCGCGGCGATCAACGACGAGGCGTCGCCCGTCGTCAAGATCGTCAACAAGCTGGTCGCGGACGCGTGCACGAGCGGAGTCAGCGACATCCACATCGAGCCGTTCGAGAAGAAGGTCATCGTCCGCTACCGCCGTGACGGCTGCCTCGTCGAGGTGATGCAGCTCCCGAAGGGGATGCAGAACAACCTGACGTCGCGCATCAAGATCATGTCCAAGCTGGACATCGCCGAGAAGCAGCGGCCGCAGGACGGCAAGTTCCAGATGAAGCTCGGTCGCAAGGCGATCGACTTCCGCGTGTCCATCCTCCCGGTCGTCTGGGGGGAGAAGACCGTCATGCGCATCCTCGACTCGAGCAACCTCGCCCTCGACATCAAGTCGCTGGGCTTCGAGTCGAAGTCGATGGAGGACTACCTGTGGGCCGTCGAGCGCCCCTACGGGATGATCCTCGTGACGGGCCCCACGGGGTCGGGCAAGTCCACGACCCTCTATTCGGCGGTCAACCACATCAAGGACCCCGAGATCAACCTGGTCACGGTCGAGGACCCGGTCGAGTACACGATCGAGGGCATCAACCAGGTGCCCGTCAATCCGAAGCGCGGTCTCACCTTCGCGGGTGCGCTGCGCTCGATCCTGCGTCAGGACCCCGACGTCGTCCTGCTGGGCGAGATCCGCGATGCGGAGACCCTCGAGATCGCGGTGAAGGCCGCACTCACGGGCCACCTCGTGCTGAGCACGCTCCACACCAACGACGCCGTCGCGACCATCTCGCGCATGGTCGACATGGGCATGGATCCGTTCATGGTCGCCAGCTCGACCATCCTGATCTGCGCCCAGCGACTCGCGCGCAAGCTCTGCGTGCACTGCAAGGTGCCGGCCGAGCTGCCGAAGCAGGCGTACCTCGACGCCGGTTGCACCGAGGCGGAACTCGCCAGGCCGGAGAACCAGCTCTTCAAGCCGGTGGGGTGCTCGCGGTGCAGCAACGGCTACAAGGGCCGCTTCGCGATCCTCGAGACCCTGCGCATGACGGATCCCATCCGGCGCATGGTCATCGAGCGGCGCCCGGGACAGGACATCAAGGCGCTCGCGCTCAGCGAGGGAATGCTGACGCTGCGCCGCTGCGGACTGCTCAACGTCATGCGCGGCGTGACGAGTCTCGAAGAGGTCGAGCGGTCGACGATGGCCGATTGACGGCCGTGACCGTCACGAAGGACGACGACAGGATCCGATGAGGGAAGCGAATCAACGATCTTGACGGCCTCTTGGCCGTCGGGATCGGACGGAGCGAGTCAACGGGGGAGATCGAGCAAACCATGGGCACCAGTTTCAAGTACGAGGCGAAGGACGCGTCGGGCAAGACCGTCAGCGGGACCATCACCGCGGAGACGCAGAACGACGTCGTCGCCGATCTCCGCAAGAAGCAGCTGACGCCGATCTCGATCAAGAAGTCCGGCGCGGCGCTCGGGCCGGGCGGCAAGAAGGAGAAGAAGGTCGCCAAGAAGGCCTGGGCCAAGAAGGGCGAACTCGAGGTCTTCACGCGCCAGCTGTCGACGATGCTGTCGGCGGGCATCCCGATGCTCGAGGCGCTCGAGATCCTCGCGGATCAGGCGGAATCGCCGGGCTTCAAGTTCTGCCTGCTGCGGGTCGTCGAGGACATCCGCGGCGGCGCGGACCTCAGCAAGGCGATGGAGACGCACACGAAGGTGTTCTCCGACATCTACGTGGCGATGATCCGCGCGGGCGAGATCTCCGGTCAGATCGACGTGATCCTCGTGCGACTCGCCGAGTATCTCGAGGGCGCGGCGCACCTGCGGTCGGAGATCAAGGCGGCGATGACCTACCCGGTGGTCTCGCTGTTCCTCGTCATCGGTATCGCCTGCTTCCTCATGATGGGCATCGTCCCGTCGTTCAAGCCGGTGTTCGACTCGCTCGAGGTGGACCTCCCCGGCCTCACGGTCGTGATCATGGATGCCGCGTTCTTCATGCGCGACTCCTGGTACATGATCTTCGGGGCGATGGCTGCGGCGTTCGTCGGCTTCAAGATGTTCGTGAAGTCGCCGAAGGGGCGCTTCATCTGGGACGGCGTCAAGCTGAAGGTGCCGGTGTTCGGGTCGCTGTTCCGCAAGGTGGCGCTGTCCCGCTTCTCCCGCACCTTCTCGACGCTCGTGAAGTCCGGCGTGCCGATCCTCGGTGCGATGGAGATCGTGTCGCAGACCGCCGGCAACACCGTCATCAGCAAGACGGTGGACACCGCGCGCGACGCGGTGAAGCAGGGCGACAGCCTCTCGGACCCCTTCATGGAGTCGACCGTGTTCCCGCCGATGGTCGTCAAGATGATGGCGATCGGCGAGCGCTCGGGCGCGCTCGACGCACTGCTGGAGAAGATCGCCGACTTCTTCGATCAGCAGGTCGAGGCCGAGGTGAAGGGCCTCACCGCGCTCATCGAGCCGATCATGATCGCGGTGATGGGCTTCGTCGTCGGCGGCATCGTGCTCGCCGTCTTCCTGCCGATCTTCAAGCTGCAGGAGACCCTCTCCGGTGGCGGCGGCAAGTGAGCCGCGACCACGGCAGGGCGTGACGGGGATCGGGTCAAGGCCGGGGGTGCATCTGGCCGATGGCATGGGGCAGAGCGCGGCGGCGGGTCGTCGCCGCGCGACCTCGCCCGCCCGCGCACCCGCATGAAACCCAGCCTCGTTCGATTCACCGTCTATCCCACCGCCGCCGCGATCGTCGGCGCGCTCGGCTGGGTCGCCTTCGGCTATGAGGCCGAGGCCGACTTCGCGACGCTGATCGGCTCGGCGTCGATCCACGCGGAACTCGCCGCGTCGATCCCCGCCGACACGCCGAAGCCGGAGGGCCAGGCCCTGCGGAAGAAGCTGATCGCGGACGCCTATGGCTGGCTCGCCCGTGCGGAGCGTGTCGAATCCGACAGCTCGGCGGCGTGCCAGATCCGCGCGTTCCTCGCGTCGACGGAAGGTCGCCCGCTCGATGCGGCGATGCTCTATCGCAAGTGCCGGACGCTGGAGAACTGCACGCCCGAGCAACATGCACCGCTCGCGATGCACGAGGCGCGTGCGCTGTCGAACGCGGGGCGCTTCGGCGAGGCGCTCGAGGTGCTCGCGCAAGCGACGGGCGACCTCGCCGCGGATCAGCGGCCCGCGCGCGACCTGCTGCGCGCGCGCATCCTCTGGCGCGGGGGGCAGCACGAGGCGGCCATCGGTGCGATCGAGGCGATCGTCGCCGGAGGCGTCGAAGGCAGCGAGAGCTGCCGCGAGGGCGCGAGCATGCTCGAGGCCATGGGCGCGTACGGGCCCTCCGAAGCCGCATGGCGGAAGTCGGAGACGGTGGCCGAGCTGGAGCAATATCACGTCGCGCGACTCAAGGTGCGCGCGGGCGATGTCGAAACAGCCAGGGAGACCCTGGAGCGCGCCGCAGGCAGCGGCAATCCCGAGGTCCTGCGCCGGATGACGCAGGACGACCAACTCTGGATCGCTGCCCTCGGCGAGAAGCGCTACCAGGAGCTCTCGGGCTCCGCCGCGAGCGAGCCGGCTGCCGCCGGACGCTGACACGGATCACGAGGAAGGAAGCGAGATCAATCCGGGGGACGTCCCCAAAGCAACCACGTAGAGAACGGAGAAGACAGAGACCATGACCAAGAAGGACCAGGGCTTTACCCTCATCGAGCTGATGATCGTCGTCGCGATCATCGCCATCATCGCGTCCATCGCGATCCCGAACCTCCTGAGCGCCCGCCTCAATGCGAACGAGTCGGCCGCGATCGCGACCCTGAAGAACATCTCTTCGTCGCAGTCGCAGTGCCAGGCCTCGGGCGTCATCGACGCGAACAACAACGGCGCCGGCGAGTTCGGCTTCTTCGGCGAGCTCTCGGGCGCGCAGACCGTCCGCAACGACAACGCCGGTGGCACGAGCGCGACCGAGCGCATCACCCCGCCCGTGCTCTCCTCCGCGTTCGGCAACGTCGCGGGTTCGCAGGTCGTCCGTTCGGGCTACATCTTCCAGATGTACCTCCCGGGCATGGGCGGCACGGAGTTCCAGGCTGAGGCCGCGACCGGTGGTGGCGGTGGCGCAGCGATCGACCCGGCCCGCGCCGAGGTTCTGTGGTGCTGCTACGCGTGGCCGAGCAGCTACGGCAACAGCGGCAAGCGCGCGTTCTTCGTGAACCAGAGCGGTGACGTCCTCGGCTGCCGCAACAGCACGATGCAGTACACCTCGACGACGAACGCGCCGGTCGCCGGCACGGCCGCCTTCGCGGGCGCCGGTGGCCGCTTCGCCGGCACGATCGCGTCGAACACGGTCGCCGCGGACGGCGAGACCTGGGTCGTCGTGAACTGAGATCCGCACCGGCTTCGGCTGGATGCGAGGAGCGGGCGCGGGGCTTCGGCCGCCGCGCCCGCACCATGTACGGCCGGCTCGTGCCGGGACGCGGGAGCGGATGTGCGGCGGCAGGGCGCGGAATCGCGTGGCGAATCCCTACAGCGTTCGCCGGATTCCGCCGATAGAGGCCGTGCCATGGGCGTCTTGACCGAGAGGACGACGACGATTCCCCGCCTCCAGTCCGAGAACCTCGCGGGCCTGATGGCCGCAGGCGAGCTCCCTCAGACCGCGGCCCCGATCGAACGCGAGACCCAGACGCCCCGCCGCCGGCGCGTCGCGAGCCTCACGATCGTGATCCCCGCGAAGAACGAGGGCGCCACGATCGGCGCGCTCGTCACCGATCTGACGGAGCGCCTCCGCGCCCTCGAGGGTCTCGATTTCGAGATCGTCGTCGTCGACGACGGCTCGAGCGACGCGACCGGCCCGCTCGCCGCGGAGTGCGGCGCGCGCGTGGTGAGGCACTCGCAGAGCCTCGGCAACGGCGCCGCCGTGAAGCGCGGCATCCGCGCCGCCACGAAGCAGTGGATCCTGCTGATGGATGCCGACGGCCAGCACCCGCCGGAATGCGTGCCGGGGCTGATCGAGGCCGCGGAGCACCACGACATGGTGGTGGCCTCGCGGGGCGGGAAGGGCGGCGCCTGGCACCGCAATCTCGCCAACCGGATCTACAACGGGCTCGCCAGCTGGGTCACCTCGCGCGAGATCCCCGACCTGACGAGCGGCTTCCGTCTGCTGCGGGCGGACGTCGGCAAGCGCCTCGTCTATCTGCTGCCGAACACGTTCAGCTATCCGACGACGCTCACGCTCTCGATGCTGCGCTGCGGCTACAGCGTCGGCTTCGTCCCCTTCGCCGTGCGTCGCCGCGACGGCAAGAGCCACATCCGGATCCTGAAGGACGGCAGCCGTTTCGTGCTGATCATCCTGAAGATCGCGACGCTCTTCGCGCCGCTGCGCGTGTTCCTCCCGCTCTCGATCGCGATGGGGGCGCTGGGCGTCGGCTGGTACCTCTACACCTACCTGGCGTTCGGGCGCTTCACGAACATGTCCGCGCTCATGCTGACGCAGGCGACGGTCGTGTTCATGCTCGGGCTCGTGAGCGAGCAGGTCTCGGCGCTCCGCTTCGAGCACGTCGAAGAGGACCTCGACACGTGACGCGCACCGTGCTGGTGGCCGGCCATTGGGATGACGGGCCCGGCTATCCGCGGACGGAGCTGCTGCTCGGCGCGCTCGCGCGTTGCGGCTGCCACGTCGAGGAGTGCCGGGTGCCGGCGCCCGCGCGCGGCACGACCAAGGTCGGACTGGTCAAACGGCCCTGGCGCTGGCCGGGCTATTGGCTCGCGTCCCGCGGCACGCGCGCGCGGCTCGTGCGCGAGCTGCGGCGTCGCATCGCCGAGGGCGGTGTCGACGCCGTGCTCGTGCCCTATCCCGGCCACATCGCGGTGCGCTGGGTGCGCTCCGTCTGGCGTGGCCCGCTCCTCCTCGACCTGTTCCTCTCCGCGCATTCGACCGCGGTGGAGGACCGCGCCCTCTTCTCGCCCGGCTCGGTGCCCGCGCGGCTGCTCGCGCATCTCGACCGGCGCGCCTGTGAGGCCGCCGACGTCGTCCTGCTCGACACGCAAGAGCATGCGGAGCTCGTGGCGACGACGACCGGTCTGCCGCGCACGCGCTTCGACTGGGTGCCGATCGGCGACGTCGGTCCGAGCGCCGTCGCGCCGGTCGTGCCGCCGGCGCCCGGGGAGCCGCTGCGGCTGCTCTTCTTCGGCACGGGCGTGCCGCTCCACGGATTGCCGACCTGGCTCGCCGCGATCGCGCGGGTCGAGGGCGTGACGCTCGAGCTCTACGGCGGCGACGAGGACTCGCGCGCGCAGGCCCGCAGCCTCCTCGGCGCGCGGGCCATCATCGGCCCGCGCTTCGCGCCGATGGGGGAGCTGCGCGAGGCGATCGACCGCGCCCATCTCGTGCTCGGCATCGCGGGCACGTCGGAGAAGGCGCGCCGCGTCGTCCCCTTCAAGGTGGCGCACGCGCTCGCGCATGGGCGCCCGCTCCTCACCGCGGACACGCCCGCGATCCGGCGGCAGCTCGTGCCGGAGCGCGACTGTCTGCTCGCGAACGCGGGCGACGTCGAGAGCTTCGCGCAGGCGCTGCGCGCCGTCGTCGCCGCGCCCCAGCGCCTCGTGTCGCTCGGCGCGGCCGCCCGTCTCGCCTGGCAGCGCGCGTTCTCGCCGGCGGCGATCGAGGCGCGGCTCGCCGCGGTGATCGATGCCCGTCTCGGCGCCTTGCCCGGCGCGACCCCGGGCCTCCCGTCCCCTGCCGACCGCCCGCGCGGTCCACGCCTCGTCGTCTCCTCGTCATGAAGCGGCGCGCCCTCCGTTCGGCCCGACTCCTCGTCTTCGCCTGCGCCGTCCTGGCCTACGCGACCGCGTGCTTCGGCACCTTCCTCTACGACGACGTGCACTCGGTGCGTGACAACACCGCGTTGCAGTCGCTCGCCAACGTGCCGCGCCTGCTCGTCGACCCGAGCGCGTTCAGCGCGCTCGATGCCCCGATGTGGCGGCCCGTGCTGCTCCTGACCTTCGCCGTCAACCACGCGATGGGGCACGGCGCGGCGCTGCCCTACAAGCTCACCGACATCCTGCTGCACGCGCTGACGGCTCTCGCGCTCGCGTCGGTCGCACGGGCGCTCGGCGGCTCGTTGCGCGCATCGACCGTCGCCGCCGCGTTGTTCGCCGTGCATCCGCTCGCGAGCGAGGCCGTGAACTTCGTGTCGGCGCGCAGCGATCAGCTCCTCGTGCTCGGCGCCCTGCTCGCGTTGCGTGCGCAGCTCGCGGCGAAGGCCGGCCGACGCGTCGCCTGGCTCGGCGTCGCAGCCGGGACGGTGCTCGCGTGCGGCGCGAAGGAGACCGGCGCACTCGTGCCCGTCGTGCTGATCGCCGTCGACGCCGCGCTCGGCCTCCGCGAACACTCCGCGCGCGCGGCGCTGTTCGCGGCGGTGCGGCGCGCGCTCCCGGCGCTGATCGTCGTCGTCGCGTATCTCGTCGCGCGGCGCGTCCTGCTCGGCCAGGCGACGGTCGCGATGCCGCGCCTCGTGCCCGGCGACGTCGCGGTCGGGGGCGGCCGCGACCTCGTGACCCAGTTCTGCGTGATGGCCGGCGTGCTGCCGCGCTTCCTCGCGCAGTCGCTCCTCCCGATCCAGCTCACGCCCGATCCACCTCTCGCGATGGTGCGCGAGGTCTTCAGCGTGCGCGTGCTCCTCGGCTGGGGGCTCGTGCTCGCGGCGACCGCCGCGGGGCTGTTCGCGGCGCGCCGCCGACCGCTCGTGTTCGCGGGCACCGTCCTCGCGTGGGCGATCGCGTTGCCCTGGGTGCTCGTGCCGCTCAACGCGCCCGCCGGTGAACATCGCTTCTACGGCTCGCTCGCGGGACTCGCGCTCGTCGCGGCGGGCCTGCTGCACTCGCGTTGGCTGCGGACGCGGCGCGCGAGGCTGATCGTGTCGACCGTGGGGCTCGCCTTCGCGGTGCACGCGGCGCTGCTCTCGCTGGACTTCCGCAGCGAGGCGACGCTCTGGGCGCGCGCCGCGGCGGTCGACCCGCAATCGGTCGCGGCCTTCCGTGGCCTCGCCCAGATCGAACAGGACGCGGCGAACGACGCGGCGCAGCGCGGCGACCAGGCGGCGGTGTTCCGGCATCTCCGGGCCGCGGTGGAGCACGGCGCGCGGGCGTTGTCCTTCGCACCGACCGCGATGCCGTTGCGGCGACAGTTGTTGCGCATCCGGCTCGCGCTCGGGCCGGAGCACGGCGCGCCGCTCGAGGCCCTGGCCGAGGCCCGCGCCCTCGTCGAGCGACGGCCGCGCAACCCGCATCACCTCATCCTGCTCAGCCAGGCCCTGACCCAGGCCGGCACGGCGCTCGGCGAGCGGCGCTTCCTCGACGAGGCCGAGGCGACCGCACTCGCCTGTCTGAAGATCGCCGAGCCGCGGGGGCTCGTCTGGCGCGTCGCGGCGGAGGCCGGCGTCGCGCGCGGCGATCTCGCGGCGGCGCTCGCCCACTTCGATGCCGCCGCGGCGGCGGGTTTCGCGACCCCGCCCGTGCGTCTCGACCGCGCCGATCTGCTGCGGCGGCTCGGGCGCGACGACGAGGCGCGGCAGGCGGTGCGGAGCGTGCTCGTCGAACTGCCCTTCGACGCGCGGGCGCGCCAGCTCGCGGCCGAGCTCGCGGCACCGCCGCGCTAGCGGAGCGCGCTAGCCGAGCGCGAAGAGCGCGCGGGCGTTCGCGGTCGTGCTCGCGGCGAGCTCCTCGAAGTCGACGCCGCGCAGCGCGGCGAGCTGACGCGCGACCTCGACGACGAATGCCGGCTCGTTGCGCTTGCCGCGGCGGCTCTGCGGGGCGAGGAAGGGCGCGTCGGTCTCGACGAGCAGGAGCTCCGCGGGTGCGGCGCAGGCGGCGCGGCGCAGCGCGGCCGCGTTCGGATAGGTGAGCGGACCGGCGAAGGAGAGACGGCAGCCGAGATCGGCGGCCCGCGCGACATCGCGTTCGTCGCCGGCGAAGCAGTGCAGCACGACGCGTGCGGCGCGATGGTCGGCGAGGATCGCGAGCGCGTCGTCGAGCGCCTTGCGCGCGTGGACGATCACCGCCTTGTCGAGACGAGCACCCAGTTCGAGGTGCGCGGCGAAGGCGCGGCGTTGGACGTCGTGCGGCGCCTTGTCCCAGTGGTAGTCGAGGCCGGTCTCGCCGACGGCGATGCAGCGCGGATCCTGCGCGAGTGCGCGGAGCGCGGGCCACTCCGCCTCGAAGCGATCGGTCTCGTTGGGATGCAGCCCTGCGGCGAAGTGGACGCCGGGCAGCTGGCGCGCGCGTTCCGCCGCGCGCCGTGAACTCGCGGCGTCGACGCCGACGTCGAGGAGCTGCGTGACACCGGCCGCATGGGCCCGCGCGACCAGGGCCTCGGGCGCGTCCTCCGCGAGTTCGCCGTAGCCGAGATGACAGTGCGTGTCGAAGAGGGCGGGCGTGGCCACGGCTCCGACTCAGGTCCCGCAGAGTTGCTTGATGAGCTCCTGCAGGCGCGCCGCGACCATCTCGGTCTTCTCGGTCTGCAGCTTGGCCTTGAACCAGTCGCAGGCCAGCGGGCCCTCGATCTCGACGATCGCGGTGAGGCAGGTGTTCTGGAACATCGGGTTGAACGTGTTGCCCGGTGGGTGGTCGAAGAGCTCGCGGATCTGCGAGGTGGCCTCCGCGCAGCGGAGCGTGCCGAGTTCGCGCACGCACTCCTGGTAGGTCAGCAGGTCGTGTTCATGACGGCCGAGGAGCTGGCGCAGGACGAGGGCGGTCTCGGGATGGCCGGTCGCCACGAAGAGCGGGATGAAGTTGTAGAACTGGCCGCCGCTGTTCACGCCGATCACCCGTTCGTACTCGGGGGCGAGTTCGGGAGGCGGCTGCCGCGTCACACCGCGCGCCGATTCGATGTCGACGATCTGGCGCAGCACCGTTCCCGCGAGCGTCTTGTCGGCGGCGACGAGTTCGCGCGCGGCCGAGAGCCGGAAGTTCGGCGAGGGTTGTCCGCGCGTCCCGCGCGCGAAGGCCGCAGCGAGCTCGAGGGCCTGGCGCCGGTCGGCGCGGAGCGCGGCGCGCATCAGCCAGCGGCGCGTCTCGTCGTCGAGCTGGGGCGCGGTCTCGAGGCGTGCGGCGAGGGTCGGGTAGGCGTCGCGGCCGAGCGCCTCGACGGCGAAGAGCGCTTCACCCAAGGCCTTCTCGATGTTCACCGCCGCGGGGTGCGGCGTGGCCGCCGTGGCGAGCTGCGGCGCCCAGAACTCGATCTGCTCGATGATCGCGCCGATCCCGCGTCCCTGGCTCTTGCCCTCGAGCCGGATCAGCTCGGTGCTGCGGCGGAGCTGGGCCAGCTCCTCGGCGAGCACGCGCGCGCGGTCTTCGGTCGCGGCGACGCGGGCGGAGACGAACCAGGTCGACGCGGCGATCGCGGCGAGCAGCACGAGGGTCAGAGGCCAGGGGCTGTGGGAGGTCTGCGAGGACTCGGTCATGGACGGGCTGGCGTTCGGGATCGATCGCTCCGCTGTGCCGAATCGCACGCTCCGTTCCCGCCGGCCTGGGTGGCGGGGAGCGGCGGCGGATCGTGAGACTCGGGGAGGGAGCCGGTCTGACGCTCGCCGTGGCGCGAATCGGGGAAGGGATCGCGTGGGGGGCGGCATGCTAGTTGGAAACGCCGTGCCATCTCGCCGGAACCTGCCGCTCGACACGAGATTCCGCGCGACCGATTGCTATCCTCCCGCGCTCGTACCCAGCCCCGGGACGACCGGGGCCGGCGCTCCTCCCCTGCACGAGGCCGACCATGGCACGCGGATTCCCGAAGCTCGGGATCCGTCTGGACCCGTCCTCTCCAGCGGAACCGACCGGCCGACTCCCGACCCCGCACTGCACGATGCCGTCCTGCACGATGCTCCGAAGGCTGCCGTCCCTGTTCTCCGCCCGCGCGGTCCTTCTCGACTCCGCAGCGCCCGTCTGCTCGGTGCTCCTGCTCTCGGTGCTCCTGCTCACGGCCTGCTCCGGCGGCAAGACCGGCGCGAGCGGCAACGGCGGCTCGATCACCTGCGGTTCCGAGGGCTCCTTCTGCCTCGTGACCTGCAACCTCGGCTGCACCCTGACCGGCGGCTGCGGGATCACCGACATCGCGCAGAACCAGCCGCTCGTCTTCACCTTCAGCCGTGACGTCGATCCGCGCACGGTCGACTTCACGACCTTCTCGCTGAAGACCGTGAACGGCGAAGAGCCGGTGGGGCAGTTCGTCGTCGAGAACCAGACGATCTCCTTCATCCCCGACGTGCGGGTCGTGCAGGGGCAGACCTTCTACGGCTTCGCGCCGAACCTCGACTACATCCTGACCCTCTCCGGTGGGCCGGGAGCCCCCTCGGCGATCAACTCGACCTCGGGGCAGCGCCTGCTGCACGACTACACCTGCACGCTCCGCGTCACGCGCGGCGTGGTCGACCTCGACCAGCGCGCTCCGGAAGCGACGCTGACGACGCCGGCCTCGACCTTCAACGTGCCGCGCGACACGCCGATCGTCCTCGAGTTCTCCGAGCTCATCGACTTCACGCCCTTCTTCAACCCGACGCTCGGCGACGAGCCGATCAAGTACCAGGTGCGCCGCTCCCGGCTCTCGTCCAGCAACGTCCTGGTCTGCGACACCGCCTCGCGCGTCTTCGCGCTCCAGGGCGCGCCGCGGCTCGTGAACGACATCGTGCGCGGCCGCACGATCGCGACCTTCACGCCGCAGGAGACGCTCCCGACCGGGTCCTGCGTCGAGGTCGAGGTCACCGGTCGCGTCACCGACCTCTCGGGCCGCGCGGCCAGCTCGCAGGTCTTCCGCTTCACGCTCGTCGAGGGCTCGGCGACCGAGGTCTCGCGCAGCTTCGACTTCCAGAGCGACGACCTGCTCGACCGCGAGCGCTCGGGTGGGGCCTGGGCCGGTGGCGCCGGCACCTTCCCGCAACTCGGCGGCGACGGCCGACACGGCGACTTCAAGGTCACCGATGGCCAGCGCGTCACCGACCAGTACTGGATCTTCAACACCGACTCGCAGGTGATCACGCGCAAGCCCAGCGCGCTGGTCGCGCAGGACACGACCGTCAACGACGGCCGCTTCTACTTCACGAACTTCATCGTGCCCGCCGGCATCACGGTCGAGTGGGTCGGCAGCAAGCCCCTGCAGATCCACGTCCGCGGTGAGTGTCGTATCGAGGGCAGCATGATCGGCGCCGGCAAGACGGCGAACGCGGCGTACAGCATCAAGGCGCCGACCGGTCACACCACCGGCGGCTGGCCCGGACAGGCCGGCGGCGTCGGTGGCCCGGGTGGTGGGGACGGCGGCAATGGCGCCTTCGGCTGCGACGGCAGCGGCAACCCCAATCAGCCCGCCTTCAACAACTTCAACGGCTTCGACGGCGAGACGCTGCAGGTGCCGGGCACGCATCAGCTCGCCGGGCTCGTGGCGAACACGAAGGGCCGCGGTGGTCTGCTCTGGCCCTCGCACGGTGCGAACGCGTCGATCGTGTTCAACGATCCCGGCTCGTTCAACTTCAACCTCGACGTCGCGGGCGGCGCGAGCGGCGGAGCCTTCGTGACGAACGGCGGCAACGGCACCGTGACCGCGGCCGGTTCGATCAACTCCGGTCCCAACACGAACGCGCTGCGCATGGGGCCGGGCACGACCGGCGGAACCCTCGTGGCCTTCGGCCCGCGGCCCGGCGGCGTCGGTTCGGCCGACCACTACCTCGTCGGCGGTTCCGGCGGCGGCGGCGGTGCGAGCCACTCGCTCTTCGCCCAGACCTCCGAGACCTTCCGCTTCCGTTCCGGCGCGGGCGGTGCGGGCGGCGGCGGCGCGATGCTGCTGCGGGTCGGTGGTCGCATGGAGATGCTCGCGAGCGCGGCGTTCGATTTCCGCGGCGGCTCCGGCGCCTTGATCAGCATGGCGGCGGCCAACACGACCGGCGCTCCGGGGGTGGCCGGCGCGGGCTCGGGCGGCGGCCTGCTGCTGCAGTTCGCGAGCACCTTCGACCTCAACGGTCGCATCGACATCCGCGGCGGCACCGGCGGTGCCTACCAGAGCGCGGTGTTCCGCGCGACGGCCAACGGCGGCGACGGCGGCGCGGGTTTCCTGCGCGTCGAGACCCCGGGCTCGGCCCCGGCCCTCTCCCTGCTCGGCATCGTCACGCCTCCGGCGGTGAACGACAGCGCGGGCGTTCTCGAGGACGACGACGACCTCGTCGGCTTCCAGAGCAAGTTCGTCACGACCGGTGCGGTCTTCCCGCCGAGCTTCGTCCGCTACGTGATCCGTGCCGAGGTCGATGGCGTCCCGCGCGTCTTCAGCGATGACCCCGCGGTGGGGACTCCTGCGCGTCTCGGCCTCGCGCCGCTCGTGATCAAGGTGCAGGGCGCCGACGTGAACCTCGCCGGTGAGCTGCTGCCGAGCGCGACCCCCGGCCCGTGGCAGAACCAGGTCGGCTCCTTCGACGCCGGCGAGGGCAGCCTCAACGCCGACTCGACCGTCGGCTACCGCTGGATCCTCCTCCTCGATCGCACGGTGTCGACCAACGTCGTCGTCCGTGAACTGCGCATCGACTACCGTATCTGAAGCTCGCCCGTGCCCCCGGCGGTCCCTTGCTCGCCGGGTGGCTGCGACGATGTCGCGTCGACCAACCGACAGAACCATGAACCTGCGTTCGCTCGCCCTCGCTGCTCTGGTCCTGCCCATCGCCTGGCTCCCGTCGTGCACGGGAGGCTCCGCGGGAGCAGCGCGCCGTTCCCAGCCCGACTGCGGTTCGGCATCGAAGTTCTGCCTCGTGTCCTGCAACCTGGGCTGCCAGGTGAGCGGGAACTGCGCGATCACCTCGATCGCCCAGAACCAGCCCATCGAGCTCGTGTTCAGCGACCTGATCGACCCCGCGACGGTGACCTCCGGCGCGGTGTCCCTGAAGACCGCGAACGGTGAGTCCCCGGCCGGGCGCTTCATCGTCGACGGCTCGCGACTCACCTTCGTGCCCGAGGTGCGCATCGCGGGCGGTGTCACGACCTTCGGCTTCCGCGCCGGGATCACCTACATCCTCTCGCTCTCGGCGTCGGCGACCGGCGGGGTGCTCAGCTCGAGCTCGGGCGACCCGCTGGCGCGCTCGGTGGTCTGTTCGCTGCAGGTCACGCAGGGGCTCGTCGATCTCGACGGCAAGGCGCCTTCGGCCGAGCTCGTGCTCCCGGCGACGAGCACCGAGGTGTCCCGCGGCAGTCCGATCGTCCTGCGCTTCAGCGAGCTGATCGACGTCTCGTCGTTCAACGGCTCGAGCACGATCTCGAGCCCGATCATCTACCAGATCCGCCGGACGATCCCCGATCCGAACGATCCGTCGAAGCGGCTCTGCGAGCCCGGCTTCCAGCCGATCCTCATCCAGGGCGTGCCGATCGCGAGCGTGGAAGCCGGCTCACCCCCTCGCACCGTGGTCACCTTGCAGCCCGCGGCCGAGCTGCCGAACCGCGTCTGCGTCGAGGTCATCCTGACGAGCCAGGTCCGCGATCTCGCCGGCAAGTCGGCGGCGCGCAGGACCTTCCTCTTCTTCACGGAGACGGGCGTCGTCTCGACGCAGTCGATCACGGAGGCCTTCGCGAACGAGGCTCGTCTGGATCGTGACAACTCCGCCGGCTCCTGGACCGGTGGAGTCGCGCGCCCTGCGCGCTTCGGCGGACGCGGCATCCACGGCGCGTTCAACCACCAGCTCGGCACGCTGCAGCCGGGCACGACGAACACCTGGGTCATCGACACGGGGAACTTCACGATCCCGCGCGACCAGACGCTCTTCGGCGAGCAGACCCTGACGATCAGCGACGGCCGCTTCGAGTTCACGAAGTTCGTCGTCCCCGCCGGCGTGCGCGTGATCTTCCGCGGCGCGAACCCGGCGATCATCCAGGTGCTGGGGCTGATCCAGATCGACGGTGAGGTCAGCGTCGACGGCCAGACGCCGGCGAACAACTACCTCGCCGGCACGACGCAGCCGAACGTCGCGGTGGCCGGCCAGGCCGGCGGTGCCGGTGGTGCGGGTGGTGGCGCCGGCGGCAACGGCGGCCAGGGCTGCAACGGCTCGCTGCCGGTGCTGCCGTCGACCTTCGGTCAACGGGGCTCCGACGCCCGTCCGCCGGCGAGCTCGGGCTACCAGGCGGTGGTCGCGGGATCGGGCGGCGGCGGCGGCTCGCTCTATCCCACGACGGGGCTCGACTCGAGCGTCGTCTACTCCTTCTTCGTTCAGATCTGCGGCATGCTCGCCGGCGGCGGCGGCGGCGGCTCGTTCCTCTCGCAGGGCACGGCCGGCACGGTGTTGAACTCGTTCGTCAACACGCAGCCGCTCGACATCGGCCCCAACAGCACGCCCGGCAACCTCGTGCCCTTCGTGGCCTTGCCGGTCGGGGTGAGCTCGCTCGACCACTTCCTCGTCGGCGGTGCCGGCGGTGGTGGCGGTGGGTCGCAGCCGCTGAACATGCTCACGAGCGAGATCACGACCGGGCAGCGCACCTGGAACGCCGGTGCCGGCGGTGCCGGCGGCGGCGGTGCGGTCGCCTTTCGCGTGGGGCACACCATCCAGGTGGCGCTCGGCGCGGTGCTCGCCGCGCGCGGTGGTGGTGGGGCGACGCACGCGAACACCGCGAACCCGGGCTTCGGCTGCGCGTCGCCGGGCGGCGGCGGTTCGGGTGGCTCGATCATCGTTCAGATCGACGACCTGAGCCTCCTCTCGCAGAGCGGCACCATCGACATCAGCGGCGGCGCTTCGTCGCTGCAGACCACCACGCGCGTCGCGAACAACGCGCGCTCAACCGGTGGCGCCGGTGGCCATGGCGCGGTGCGCTTCGAGTCCTCCGGCCCGATCACGACGGCCGCACTCGGCACGCTGCTCGGCCCCGCGGCCCCCTTGCCGGGCTTCGTCGGGACCCTCGACGCGGCCGAGGGTGATGCTTCGACCGCCTTCACGAGCCTCTGGCGCCCCTCGCGCCAGCTCTTCGCCCCGCTCTGGCGACACTACCGCATCGTCGCCCGCGTGCAGGGCGTGCAGGTCGTGTACTCCGACAACCCCGCGGAGTTCAACCCGGCCGACAGCGACGCGCTGCCGTTCCGCGTGCGCTTCCAGGGCGGCACGGTCAACGCGACGAGCAGCCAGCTCGAAGGCAGCCCCGGTCCGTGGCGCAGCTACGTCAACGGGGAGAGCGGTCGCGCGAGCATCAACAGCGACAACGCCACCGGCCTCCGCTTCATGATCACCTTCAATCGCCTCGTCGAGACCGACGTGGTGATCGAGGACATCGAGATCGTCTTCGAGGCCTGATCGATCCGGGCCCCTGGGCCGCCGTTTTCCCGAACTCGCCGAGTCCGGGGACGTGGACCGGCCGCGCGCGCGTCCTGCGCTGGTCCGCGGTGAAGGCGGCCCGGGCCGTTGAGCGCCCGGCATCCGCGCACTAAGGTCCCGCGCTTCCGCTCGGGCGCTGCATGGCGCGGCCGGGCGAGTCCTCGGTGACCCCGTTGCAGCCAGCCCAGCGCGACTTCTTCGAACTGCTCGAGCGGTCCCAGCGATTCGTGCTGACGGGCCACGAGCATCCGGATGGCGACTGCCTCGGATCCCAGATCGGGCTCTTCCATCTCCTCCGCGCGCTCGGGAAGTCGGTGCGCATCGTGTTGCCCGATGCCCCGCTGCGGAACCTCGAGTTCCTCGGGCAACGGACGCCGTTCCAGATCTTCGATCCGGGCCAGGGCCTGCCGCCCTGCGAGGTCCTCGTGCTCGTCGACTGCTCCGGGCTCGATCGGCTCGGCGCGATGCGGAGCGCGGTGCTCGCCGCGAAGCCGCGCATCGCGGTCGTCGACCACCACGTCGACAGCGAGCACGGCGACGGCGAGTCCTGCTTCGTCGACGTCGACGCCGCGGCCAGCGGCGAGATGGTGCATCGTCTCTATCGGCACTTCGCCCAGCCCATCGACGCGGTGGCCGCGGAGGCGCTCTTCGTGGCGCTCGTCGCCGACACGGGTTGGTTCAAGTACTCGAACTCCGATGCGCGGGTCTTCGCGATCGCCGCCGATCTCGTGGCGCGCGGGGTCGACGTCGCCGGGCTCTACGACCGGCTCTACCGCCGCAACGATCCGGACTCCGTCGCGGTGCTCGCGGAGGGGATCTCGCGCAGTCGACTCGCCGCCGGGGGCCGCGTGGGGCTCATCCGGCTCGAACGCGCGCTCGTCGAGCGGGCGGGTCGGATCGGACTCGACCTGGACGCCGTGATGGAACCGCTGCGCTCCGTCGCCGATCTCGAGGTGGTCGCGATGTTCAAGGAGATCGCCGCGGATCGCGTGAAGGTGTCCTGGCGCGCGTCGGGTGACGTCGACGTCCAGGCGATCGCGCGCGGCTTCGGCGGTGGTGGCCATCGCAAGGCGGCAGGTGCGACGGTGTCGGGTGCGATCGACGAGGTCGCGGCGCGCGTCGAGGCGGCGGTCCTGCGTGCGCTCCCGGCACCACTGCCCAGCCGTGGAGGCGTCGCGCGCCCGTGACCGCGTTCGCGCTCGTCTCCGACATCCACGCGAACCTCGAGGCCCTGACGGCCGTGTTCGAGCGGATCGATCGTCTGGGTGTGTCCGAGGTCTACTGCCTCGGCGATGTGATCGGCTACGGCGCCGACCCCGAGCCCTGCGCCGAGCTCGTCATGCAGCGCTGTCGCTGGACGATCATGGGCAACCACGATCACGGCCTCACGCACGAGCTGCGCGACTTCAACCCGCTCGCGAGCGAGGCCCTGCAGTTCACGCGCAAGCGTCTGCGCCCCGGGCTCTTCGCGCGCCGCCGTCGCCTGGTGCACGCCTATCTCGCGGGGCTGCCCGCGCGCATGGAGGCGCACGGCTTCGTCTTCGTCCACGGCTCGCCGCGCGATCCGATCATGGAGTACGTGCTGAAGAGCGACGGCTTCCTCGAACCCGAGAAGCTCGCCGCCAACTTCGCGCTCCTCGACCGCCCGTGCTTCGTCGGGCACACGCATTGGCCCGGCTGGCACGACGCGCGCTTCCGCTTCACGCAGGCGACCGAGGAGCTGCGGGAGATCGTGCTCGGCGACGAGCCGATGATCGTCAACGTGGGGAGCGTCGGTCAGCCGCGCGACGGCGACCCACGCGCCTGCTTCGTGGTCGTCGACGGCCGCCGCGTGGAGTACCACCGCATCGCCTACGACTTCCGGCGCACGCAGGCGAAGATCCTCGCCGCCGGTCTGCACCCGGCCCTCGCGGAGCGCCTGGCGCGGGGCAAGTGAGGAGGGGATGAGCCCGGTCGCGCAGCCGGATTTCGTCGTGGCGCTGATGACGGCGCCGCGCGCGGTCGCCGAAGCGCTCGCGCGCCAGCTCGTCGCCGAGCGGCTCGTCGCCTGTGTCAACCTGGTGCCGGGCGTCGTCTCGATCTTCGCCTGGGAGGGTCGCGTCGACCGCGCGGAGGAAGTCCTGCTCGTCGCGAAGACCTCCCGCGCGCGTCTCGAAGGCCTGCGCGAGGCCCTGCGCGCGCGGCACCCGTACGCGGTGCCCGAGCTGCTCGTCCTGCCGATCGTCGCCGGGCTGCCCGCGTACCTCGCGTGGCTGGGCGACGCGGTCGCGGACGGCCCGCGGCTTCCCGACGGCGGCTAGCCGGGAAGCGGGATGGCGCCTCAAGCCGGCGCCGGATCCGGCCGATGGCAAGGACCGCTCGAACCCAGGTCCGCCCGCCGTGATCCTCGCCGCCCTCCTCGCCTGCTGCCCGCTCCTCTGCCCGCAGGAACCGCCGCCGGAGGCGCCGCCCGCGCACGGCGACGTCATCCGCCTGAAGCTCGGCACCGAGTTCGCGGGACGGATCACGTCGCAGACCGAGGACTTCGTGATGATCGAGCTCGGGCCGGGCAACGTCGTCGGCTTCGCGATGGAGCAGGTCGATGCGATCGTGCGCGGCGCGGCCGCGCTCCGCGCCGTGCCCGAGCTGCCGGCACCGCTCGCCTGGTTCCGCGCGCGCGACGACTGGTTCGTGCTCCACGACGCGGCCGGCCGTGGCGTCGGGACGCTGCACGAGACGGCGGCGCGAGACGAGGAGGGCCGCGTCCGCCTCGGCGAGGAGTGGCGCTTCTTCGCGCGCGAGGGTCGGACCGACGTGACGCGGCTCGAGATCGTCGGCGAGGATGGCGTGCCCGTCTCCTCGTTCGTGCACGAGCGCAGTCTCGACCGCGACGAACGCGTCCGCGACGAGCGCATCGTGCGCGCGGTCGTGGCGGAGCGGCAGATCGTGGTCACCGCCCGATCGCTGCGCGGCGAGGATCGCCGCAGCTACGACTTCGGCACCGGGACGCGCTTCCCACTCGAACTCCGCGCCGTCCTCCGCGCGCGCGAGGCCGGTGCGGTGCTCACCGAGGCCCATCCGGTCTTCGACGTCCTCGGCGAACGCTTCCACTCCGAGCCCTGGTCCTTCGGCGCGTTGCGCCGCGTACCCGGCAGCCGCGGCGACGCGGTGCGCGTGCGCGAGATCGCGACGCCGCAGGGTCGCGAGTGGCTCGATGCGGCCGGCGCCACGCTGCGCCGCGAGATCAACGGCCCCGCGCTCGTCGCCGTGCCCTGCGCGGAGTCGGACCGGCAACGCCTGGCCCAGAGCGATCAGTTCCCGCCGGCACTCGTGAGCGAACCCGGCGGCAGCTTCGCGATGTGGCTGCCGAGCCCCGCGTGGGCCTTCGAGGCGGGCGAGACCGCGGGTCAGCTCAGCGCGGTTCATCGCACCGAGGACGCCGCCGTGAGCCTCGTGCGTTTCGATCACCTCGATGCGGCGCTCGCGCTCCCGTCGGCGACCGACGCGGTCCTGCGCTGGCTCGCCCTCGTGCAGCCGGGCCTGCAGGTGATCGAGCGTTCGTCCGTCGCGTTGCGCGGCGTCACCGCCGAACGCGTGCGCGCGCGTTACGACGGTCGCGACCCGCGGACCGGTGCGCCCCTGCAGCACGAGTCGCTCGTGCATGTCGTGCGCGCCGGCGATCGCTGGTTCGCGGCCTGCGGCTCCGCACCCCGCTCGCTCTTCGCGCAGGTGGAGGACGACCTGGTCTGGATCGCCGAGCGTTTCGAACTCGCCGTGGAGGGGTTCTCGGCGGAGCCGCGCGGACCGCTGCGCAGACCCACGCGGGCCGGCGGCCGTCGCTGACGCCGCGGCCCTGCCTCAGCGATCCGCGCCGCGCAGACGGATCGCGAGGAGCACGTCCTCGTTGGTGATCGCATCGCGGTCGGCGAGGTCGGCGAGCGTGCGTGCGAGCCGCAGCACGCGGGTCCGTCCGCGCGCGGACACGCGCCAGCTGCGCATGGCCCGCTCGAGCGTGGCGAGCACGGCGTCGTCGGCGGAGCAGGCATCGTCGAGCGCGAGACCCTCGAGGCGCCCATGGGGGAGCGCGTGCGCATTGCGCGCGGCCTGGCGCGCCATGGCCGCGACGACGCGCTCGGCGAGGGCGCTCGTCGAGGCGGCCGGATCGCGGGGGGCGCGGAACTCCTCCGGCGGGGGCGAGTGGAGTTCGAGGCGCAGGTCGAAGCGATCGAGCAAGGGACCGGAGATGCGCGCGAGATAGCGCCGGCGATCCTGCGGCGTGCAGGAGCACGTGCGCGCGGGGTCGTTCGCGTGCCCGCAGGGGCAGGGGTTCATCGCCGCGACGAGCAGGAAGTCCGCCGGCAGGGTCACCGTGCGACGGGCGCGGCCGATCGACACGCAGCGGTCCTCGAGCGGCTGGCGCAGGCCTTCGAGCACCTCGCGGCGGAACTCGGGCAATTCGTCGAGGAAGAGCACGCCGTGATGGGCGAGCGTGACCTCGCCGGGGCGCGGCTCCGGACCGCCGCCGAGCACGGCTGCGGCGCTGCTCGTGTGGTGTGGTGCGCGAAAGGGCCGCCCCGAGCGCGAGAGCGAGCCCTGCGCCTCGGGCAGCGTCGCGTGCGCCGAGAGCACCTTGAGCACCTCGAGGCTCTCGTCCGCGCCGAGCGGCGGCAGGATGCCGACGAGCCGCCGCAGCAGGGCGCTCTTCCCCGAACCGGGGGGGCCGACGAAGAGCAGGTCGTGACGCCCGGCCGCGGCGGCGACCAGGGCGTCCTTCGCGGTCGCGTGGCCGCGCACGTCGGCCAGGTCCGGCACGGCGGCACGCGCCCCGGCGTGGCGCAGCCGGGTGAGCGCGTCGCGCTGGGCGATCGGCGTGAGCGAGCCCGCGGCGAGACCGGCGATCGCCTCGCGGAGGTCGGCGACCGGCAGCGGCGTGAGGCCGGGCACGATCGCGGCGAGCGTCGCGTCGTCGCGCGAGGTCAGGAGCCGTGTCCAGCCGCGTGCCCTTGCGGCGATCGCGACCGGGACGATGCCCGGCGAGCTCCGCACGCGGCCGTCGAGCGTGACCTCGCCGAACGCGACCAGTCCCGCGAGGCGCGCGGGGTCGAGCAGGCCCCCGGCCGCCGCGAGCGCGAGGGCCATCGGCAGGTCGAACGAGCTGCCGGCCTTGCGCACGTCGGCGGGCACGAAGTTGAGCACCGGCGAGCCGCGCGGGACCGGCAGGCCCACGGCGCCGAACGCGCTGAGGATGCGGTGATAGGCCTCGCGCACGACCTGATCGACGGAGCCGAGGATGCGCGGTGTGCTCGTCTCCCCGAGCATCCGGGCCTCGATCAGGACCGGGATGGCATCGACACCGACGACGACACCGCAGCCGATCGCGACGGTCGTCGGGCCGGTCCCGCGCGAGGGATCGGCAGAGCTCGAGAGTTCGGGCGCCATGGGCCGCGCTGTGTGGCAGGCCCTCGATCGGTGACGGCGCCGAGGCGGCTCAGATGCGCTGAACGAGCATCGCGCGGACGATCGCGCCACACGCGACCGGCGCCGCGGGATGCAGGCCGGCGAGGTGCAGGTCGCTCTCGGGCACCGCGGCGCCGTCGCCGCCGTCGAAGGTCACGGCGACGAGCCGCGGGTCGACGGCCCGCAGCGTCGCGATGGCCTCGCGGGCGAGCGTGAGCGGCACGTCGGGCGCGATGACCAAGGCGTCGTGACCGCCCGCGCGGGCGAAGGCCGCGCGCAGGGACGCGAGACCGTCGACGCGCTCGACCTCGATGCCGCGACGCCGAAGCGCGCGCACGAGCGGTGCGAGCACCGCGCTGCGTGCTTCGAGCACGAGCACCTCGCCGCGCCCTGTCGGGGAATCGCGCATGTCGAGTCCTTCGGCAGAGCGGTGGACGGGTCTCGATGCGCGTGGCGGAGCGCGGGACGCCGGCGGCCCTGGTCGCGATGCCATCGGTGCGCTGCGCGCGCACGCCGAGGACCCGCCGATCAGCGCGCCGTGCGCCGCGCGTTCGCCGTCCGCTTGCCCTTCGCCTGCGTCCGGGTCGTCCTGGCCGTCGACTTCCGTGGCGCTTCGCGCGCGATCGTCCCCGCCTCGCCCAGACGTGCCGCCACCCGCTTGGGCGCGATCAGCAGGTAGCTCTCGAGCACGAGTTCGCGGAGCTGTTCCCAGTCGTCGATCGCCGCCGCGTCCATCGAGACCCAACCATGGCGACCGCCGTACTTCGCCGGCCGGAAGCGCGGGTCGGCGACGATCGCCGCGGCGTGCTCGGGCGTCAGCTTGAAGCCGATCACGGTGCGGCCGTCCTCCTCGCCGTAGCCGCCGAAGATGCGCTTCGCGACGCGGTAATGCGGTTCGCCCCAGGTGATCGTCTCGACCGCTTCGGGCAGCGACAGGCAGAGGGCGCGGTAGCGCGCGAGGATCGGGTCGTCGGACATGGCGTCCCGAGAGCCTACGTCGCCGCAGCGGCCGCGACGTAGCATCGCGCCGATGACGGTGCCCGAGTTCGTGCCCTATCCCGACCGCTACGTGCCGGATGCGCCCGCGGAGACGGTGATCGGGCAGTTCCACGACGTGCTGCGCCGTCGCCGCAGCGTGCGCGAGTTCAGCGATGCGCCGGTGTCGCGCGCGGTCATCGAGGGCCTCGTGCGCGTCGCCGGCTCGGCGCCGAGCGGCGCGAACAAGCAACCCTGGCGCTTCGTCGCCGTGGGGGATCCCGAGCTCAAGCGCGCGATCCGCGTCGCCGCCGAGCGGGAGGAGCGCGCGTTCTACGAGCAGCGCGCCAACGCGGAGTGGCTCGCCGACCTCGCCCCGCTCGGCACCGACCCGGACAAGGGCTTCCTCGAGGTCGCGCCCTGGCTGATCGTCGCCTTCATGCTGCTGCGGGACGACGACGGCGGGCAGGTCTACTACGCGAAGGAGTCGATCGGGCTCGCCTGCGGGATGCTCCTCGCCGCCGCGCAGTTCGCCGGGCTGGCGACGCTGACCCACACGCCGAGCCCCATGGGCTTCCTCCGCGAACTGCTCGGGCGGCCGGAGCACGAGCGACCCTTCCTCCTCATCCCCGTCGGCTGGCCGGCCGACGCGTGCCGCGTGCCCGCGGCGGCACTCGCGCGGAAGTCGCTCGCGCAGCTGCTCGTCTACGATCGACCCAGCGGCCGCGATGCCTGAGGCGTGCCCGGTCCCGAAGGGGCCCGGGAACCTCGGCGCAGGCGCCGTCGTTGGCCGCCGCCCTCCGTGCCATCTGCCGCGAGACGCGCCCTCGTCCTCGCGGCGACCTCGAGTCCCGCTCCTCGATCCGACCGATGCGTCCAGCCCTCCGAGTCGCCGTCGTCCCGGTCCTCTTCCTCCTGTCGGTGGCCGCGATCCGCTTCGCGAGCGCCCTGAGTGACGGCGAGGACGCCCTGATCGCGCGGCGCTATGCCGACGCGGTCGTCGCCTTGCAGAAGGCGGTGGAGGAGGAGCCCCTCGAGCGGCGGGACCGGGTCCTGCTCCTGCTCGCGCGGGCGCAGGAACTCGCGGGAGATCCCGCCGCCGCCATCGCGAGCTACGAGCGCCTCCTCCGCGACCTGCCCCAGGCGGGTCTCGCGGATCGCGCGCGCCTCGAGCGCGCCGAGGCCTTCGCGCGGAGCCGGCAGTTCGCGAAGGCGGCGGCCGCCTACCGCGAGCAGATCGAGGCCCTGACCGGTCCGCAGCGCAAGGAGACGATCGCGCAGACCTATCTCGGGCTCGCGGATCAGGCCCAGGCCGGCGAACAACCCGACCCGCGTCGGGCCGTGACCTTCTACGACCTCGCTCTCGAGCTCGGCCTGCCGACCGAACGCGCGCGCAACGTGCGCCTGCTCGCGGCGCAGGCGGAGCTGCGGGCCTCGGACTCCGCCGGGGCGATCCGCCGCCTCGAGCCGCTGCTCGCGGACCTGGCGGGCCAGCGGGACGAGGGCCGCGCGCGGCTCCTGCTCGGCGACGCGTACCGGAGTGCGGGCGATCCGAGCAAGGCGCGTGCGACGTACCGCGATCTGATCGCCGCCGCCCCCGACTCCGCCGAGGCCGCGGACGCGAGCTTCAAGATCGCGGAGACCTTCGGCGTGCCGTCGCCCGGCCCGCAGCTTCTCGACCTCGCGGTCGCCGCCCTCGAGGCCTTCGCCAAGCGCTACCCGGCCCACGAGAAGGCGCGCATCGCGCGCTACCTCGTCGCGCTCTGCCAGCTCTCGGCGAATCGCAGCGAGGACGGCCTCACCGCGCTCCGCGGCTTCGTCGAGGCCCACGCCGACGAACCCCTCGAGGAGATCGCCGCCGCACGCGCGCTGATCGGCGACGTCCTCGCCGGGCAGGGGAAGTCCGACGAGGCGATCGCCGCGTGGCGCAGCTATCTCGCCGCGCACGCCTCGCATTCGGCATGGGAGCGCGTGCAGCGTGCGATCGTCGACACCGAGTTCGCGCGCGCGGAGCGCGCCGTCGCCGACGAGCGCTTCGCCGAGGCCCGCAAGCTCTTCGAGGACTTCGGGCGCGAGCATCCGCTCGACGAGCGCAACGCGGAGATCCTGCGTCGCATCGGCGAGAGCTTCGCGAGCGAGCAGCGTTGGGACGACGCGCGCGCCGCGCTCGAGCGTTGCGTGAAGAAGTACCCCGGCCGCGAGGAGTCCTCGGCGGCCCAGTTCCGCATCGGCGACCTCTGGGAGAACCAGGGCTTCGACTACCAGCGCGCGCTCGATGCCTACCGCGCCGTGACCTGGGGCAGCCACCAGGCCCAGGCCCAGGCGCGCGTCCGGCGGCTCGAGCAGAAGTCGCTCGGCCTGCGGACCCCGCGCACGTTCCGCATCGGTGAGGCCGCGAGCTTCGAGCTGACCTCGCGCAACCTCCCCGAGCTGCGCGTCCGCGTGTACCGCCTCGACCTCGAGACCTGGTTCCGCGCGACGCACCTGCCCGGCTCCGTCGATCGCCTCGACATCGAGGTCATCGCGCCGGACAAGACCTTCAGCAGCAAGGCCGCGGACTACGTGCCCTTCAAGGAGACCGTGCGCGAGGTGCCGATCGGCTTCACCGAGCCCGGCTGCTACGTCGTGAAGGTCGACGATCAGGAGCGCGAGGCGACGACGATGGTGCTCGTCACCGACCTCGGGCTGATCGTCAAGTCGTCGCGCACGGAGCTGCTCGCGTTCGCGCAGGACCTCGCGAAGGACCGCGTCGAGAGCGGCGTGCGCGTCGTCGTGAGCGACGGCAGCAAGATCCTCACCGAGGGCCGCACCGACGACGCGGGCATGTTCCGCTGGAAGTCGCCGCGCCTCGCGGACGCTGCCGAACTGCGCGTGTTCGCCGTCGATGCCGCGGGTTCGGGCGCGGGCACGCTCGACCTGTCCTCGCTCGCGACCGGCGAGGGTCTCGCCGCGCGCGTCTACCTCTGCACGGATCGCCCGGCGTACCTGCCGGGTCAGCGCGCCCACCTCAAGGGCATCGTGCGCGACGTGAAGGACGGCCTCTACGTGATCCCCACGGCCGGCGCCGACGAGCGCCTGCGCGTGTACGCGCCGTCGGGTCGTCTCGCCGTCGAGTCGCCGGTGCGCTTCACCGAGTTCGGGACGCTGGCGCTCGACGTCGAGCTCCCCGAGGAGGCCGAGCTCGGCACCTGGCGCGCGACGCTCGACCGCGGCCACGGGCGCAGCGGGACGATCCAGTTCGAGGTCGCGCGCTTCGAGCTGCCGCGCCTGCTGCTCTCGATCGAACCCGCGCAGCGCATCGTGTTCCGCGGCGAGCCGCTCGCCGGACACGTCGAGCTGCGCCACTTCTACGGCGACCCCGTGCGCGACCGCGCGGTGGAGATCGTGCTGCGTCGCACCGACGGCAGCATCGACACGCGCCGCGGCAGGACCACCGCCGAGGGCCGCCTCGAGTACCGCTTCGAAACCCAGGAGTTCGCCGAGGAGGCCCTCGCGGTCCTGACCGCGACCGTCGCGGAGGAAGGGCTCAGCACCGGCGCCGTGGTGCCGGTCGTCACGACGGAGTTCGTGCCGACGCTCGACACGAAGCGCGAGGTCTTCCTCGTCGGCCAGACCTTCGAGGTCGGCGTCACGCTGCGCGACCGTTCGGGCGCGCCGCTCGCGAAGCCGGGCGAGTTGCTCCTGTTCCGGCGCGAGACCACGCGCCGCGGGACCGCGGAGATCGAGGTGGCGCGCCAGCCCTTCCAGACCGACGGCAAGAGCGGCCGCGTCGAGCTCAAGTTCAGCGCGCCGAAGAGTGGGCCGCACGTGCTGCGCGTCCAGGCCATGGATCGCTTCGGTCAGCTCGTCACGACCGAGCGCGTCGTGACGATCTCGGGCGACGACGACGAGCTGAAGCTGCGCATCCTCGCCGACCGGCAGTCCTGGAAGGTCGGCGAGACCCTCGAGGCCCGCATCGTGAACCGCTCCGGCGAGCGGCTCGCGCTCCGCACCTTGCAGGGCGACGGCGTGCTCGCCTGCGAGGCCGTCCGCATTCCCGCCGGCGAGAGCGTCCTGCGCCTGCCGGTCGATGGCCTGCACGCTCCCAACTTCGCCGTCGCCCTCGCGATGATCGACGGCACGGCGCTGCGCGAGGCCGAGTCGGAGTTCTTCGTCGCGCGCGAACTCGCCGTCGAGTTGAGCCTGGCGAGCGAGATCGCGCAGCCCGGCAGCGAGGTCGAACTGCGCGTCGTGGCCAAGGACGCCGTCGGCCGCCCCGTGTCCGCCGAGCTCGCGATCGCGCTCGTCGAGTCCTCGCTCTTCCAGCTCTACGCGGACCAGAGTCCGGATCTCGCGGCGAGCTTCTGGGGCATGCGACGCCAGACCGCGTTCCGCACGGTCTCGAGCTGCGGTTGGAGCTACGACGGTCCCTCGCGGCCCGTGAGCGCGGCCCTGGTCGCCGAGGAACGCCGGCGCGCCGAGCTCGAACTCCTCGCCGTGGAATCGGAACGGGGCGGCCTGGACGGCGCACCCGCGAACGATCCGGGCGCGGCGACGCGGCGCCCCCACGGTGGGAGCGCGGGCCCCGGCGGTCCGTCGAGCCCTGGACCCGCGGGCGTGCGGAACCGCCGCGCACAGGTCCCCACGCAGCAATCGGCCGGGAAGGAGCTCGTGAGGCGGGCCTTCGCCGAAAGCGAGCCGCAGTCCGGGTCCGACGAGTTCTACCTCGGTGCGGGCCTGCAGCAGGACTTCGCGCAGCGGCACCTCGCGTACTTCGTGGACACGGTCAGCGGGGCGGCGACGGCGCGGCCCATGGGCTTCGACCTCTTCTCGATCGGGGGCGATGCGATGGGGAGGATCCGCCTGCCCATCCCGATCCCCGCGACGGATGCCCCGCGCGTCGCATTCGCCGCCGATGGCGCCTGGCTCTCCTCGGTGCGCACCGATGCGAACGGCGAGGCGAAGGTCACGCTGCGCCTGCCCGAGCGCGCGAGCGAGTGGCGCGTGATCGCGCGCGGCACCACGCGGGACACCGACGTGGGCTCCGCGTCGAGTCGGATCCGCACCGCGCGCGACCTCGAACTCGCGATCGCCGCGCCGCGCTTCCTGGTCGGCGGCGACACGAGCAGCGCCCGCGTGCTCATGCACAACCGGACCGCGGAGGCCCTCGATGCGAAGCTCGTGATCGGCGTCGGGGGCTCCGACACGACGCAGTCGAGCACGCTCGCCGCGGGACTCGAGTCCGAGCATGCGATCGCGCTGAGCGCGCCTGCCGAGGGCTCGCTCCCGATCTCGGCGCGCGTCACGGGCAGCCGCGAGGCGACGGCCGAGCAGACGATCCCCGTGCAGCCGTTCGGCGTCGAGCTGCGCGATGGTCGCGCCGGTGTGCTCGTCGACACGCAGCAGTTCACGCTCACCCTGCCGGAGGATCGCAAGCTGCGCGAACTCGCGCTGCGCATCGAGCTGAGCTTCGGCAGCGATGCCGGGCTCGCGGCGGCGGCGCTCGCTCCGATCCCCACCGCGCGCAACTGCCGGATCCCGTCGCCCACCATCCTCGCGACCGCGAGTCGCGCGCTCGCGGCCTATGCGGCGCTCGCCGCGCTCGACGGCACGGGGGATGCGCGCAAGGCCGATCGCAATGCGCTCGAGGCGCTCGCCGCGGGCGCGGTGCAGAGCCTTTTGGCCTTGCAGCGCGAAGACGGCGCGTTCGCGTGGATCGGTCAGGGCCAGCCCGAGTTCCGCGCGACCGCCGTGGCGCTGCGTGCGCTGCAGCGCGCCCACGAGCGCGGGAGCTTTCCGGCGCTCGCGGCCCGGCAGCGGGCGGCGCAATGGCTCGCCGCGGCCCTGCGGGGTGCGCGCGACGAACAGCGCGTCGAGCCCGAGCGAGCCCTCGTCGAGAGCGGCGAGGAACGCTTCGAGACCTTGAACGCGTTGCACCGCCGCCGCGCGGGCCTCGACCTCGCTTCGCTCGGGCACCTCGCGCTCGCGTGGCGTGCCGCCGGCCGGGTCGAACTCGCGCGTGAGGTCGAGGCCTCGGCCAAGGAGAAGCTCGGCGCCGGTGCGCTCGCCAGTCCGGGGCCGGGCGGCGACCCGTCGCGCGTCGTCGCGTTCGCGGTCGTCGCGCAGGCCCTGCTCAGCGGGGATCCCTCGGATCCGCATGCGGCGCGCCTCGTCGAGTGGCTCGAGGCCCAGAAGCTCGGGCCGACCTGGGCGACCCCGGAGGCGACCGCCGCGGCGGTCGAGGCGCTCGCGAAGGCGACGCGCCGGGCCCGCCGCACGAACGCGGGGCCCTGCGAGGTCGCACTGCGCGTGAACGACACCGTGCTCGCGCCGGTGAGCGGCAAGGATGGACTCGATGCGACCCACGTCGAGGTGCCGGCCGCGGCGCTCCGCGTGGGGCAGAACAAGGTCGAGCTCACGCTGCGCGGAGCGGGTCCGATCCGCTTCGCGGCGCTGCTCCGCGGCTTCGCGTTCGACTTCAGCGACGCGGACCGCAACCGCGGGCTCGTGCGCGTCAGCCGCAAGCTGCTCCCCGATTGGCGGCGCGACAACGGCCGCGTGATCAGCCCCGGCTTCGGGGTCGTCGCGGGACGCTTCGAGTCCTTCGAGAACCGGCTTTCGCAGCTCCCCGTCGGCGTGACGGCGCGCGTCGAGACCCAGTTCTGGGCGCTCGGCGACGACAACTCCGTGATCCCCGTCCTGCCCTTCGTCGTCGAGGAGCCGATCCCCGCGGGCTGCACGGTGCCGCGCGACTCGGTGCAGGGCGGCTTCGAACGCGTCGAGGTCCTGCCCGATCGCATCGTCGCCTGGTACCGCGACGGCGTGCGCGCGGACACGCTGCGCTATCAGCTCGTCGGTCGCCATCCCGGGAAGTACCGCGCGTTGCCGACGGTGGTCTACGGGGCGTTGCGCCCGGATCTCGTCGCGTTCGGCGATGCGATCCAGCTCACCGTGCTCCCGCGCGAGCAGGCGTCGAGCGATCCCTACCGCCTCACGCCCGACGAGCTCTGGGAGTTCGGCAAGGCCGCATTCGAGCGCAGGGACCACGACACCGCGCATCGCCTGCTGGGCGAGCTCGCCGCCGGCTGGACGCTGCGCAGCGACATCCTGCGCGAGGTCGCGCGGATGATGCTCTTCGTCTCGATCCAGAAGCAGGACGCCCGCGGCACCGTGAAGTGGTTCGAGGAGCTGAAGGACCGCTATCCGGACCTCGTCGTGCCGTTCGAGGACATCCGCGCCGTGGGGCGCGCCTATCTCGACATCGGCGAGTTCGAATCGGCGGTGCTCGTGTTCCGCGGCACGACCGAGGCCTCCTTCCTGAAGGACGCCGGCGTCGCGACGACGCTGGAGAGCCTCGGTGAGGTGCAGGCCTCGGTGCGCTTCCTGCGCCGTCTGCTCGACACCTACCCCGCGCTCAACACGATGCGGCAGAGCCTCTACGGCATCGGGCAGAAGCTCGGCATGCTCGCGGGTTCGCTCGCCGAGGGTCAGGCCGTGGATCCGAAGGTGGGCGCGCGTCGCGTGCTCTTCGAGCAGTCGACGCAGACCCTGCGCGAGTTCCTCGTGCAGTTCCCCGAGGATCCGCTCGCCGAAGAGGTCAGCTTCGCGTGGGCGACGACGCTCATCGAGAGCGGGAAGCTCGCCGACGCACTCGCGGTCGCGACCGGTGCGCTCGCGCGCTACCCCGGCTCCACGCTCGAGGACGAGTTCCTCTACACCGCGGGCTACGCGCGCTTCGTGCTCGGCAAGCCCGACGACGCGCTGGCAGCGGTGCGGCGCGTCGCGAGCGAGAGCTTCCCCTCGGGCTCCGGGACCAGCGGCCCGAGCGAGAACCACAAGCACGCGATCTACCTCGAGGGGCAGATCCACCACGCGCTGGGACGTCCCGCGGATGCGCTCGCGAGCTACGACCGCGTGATCGAGGACTTCCAGGACGCGAGCGAGGCCGCCGGCTACTTCCGCAAGAAGGCGCTGAGCGTCCCCGAGGTCACGCGCTTCGCGACGAACGCGGAGGCGAAGCTCGAGCTGACCTGGCGCAACCTGGAGGAGGCCGTCGTGAAGGTCTACCGCGTCGACCTCATGCGGCTCTACCTGCTGCACAAGTCGCTGGACAACGTCAGCGGCATCCTCCTGCACGGCATCCGCCCCTTCCACGAGGCGACGCAGAAGCTCGGCGAGGGCAAGGACTACCTCGGGCCGCAGACGAGCAAGCTCGCGCTGCCGCTCGTCGAGCCCGGGGCCTACCTCGTCGTCGTGCGCGCGGGCGAGCTGCTCGCGTCAGGCCTCGTCCTGCGCAGCGATCTCGAGATCGACGCGCAGGAGAGCCTGGACGTCGGGCGCGTGCGCGTGAACGTGAAGCGCGACGGCGTCTTCGTCGCGGACGCCCACGTGAAGGTGGTCGGCTCCGGCGATGGCGAGCTGCGTGCGGGCGCGACGGATCCGCGGGGCATCTTCGTCGCGGACGGACTCGTCGGCCGCGCCACCGTGATCGCGCAGCTCGGCGATGCGTTCGCGTTCTTCCGCGGCAGCGGCGTCCACCAGCCGGCGCGCTACCAGCCGCCGCCGCCCAAGCCGTCCGCCGGTGGCGATCACCAGGCGGAGACGAAGCAGGGGCGGTCCTTCGACGCCTGGGAGAACAACCTGCGCATGAACAACGACAACCGCGCGAAGCAGGTGCAGTGGCTCAAGAACGAGGTGCTCGACAAGCAGCAGCGCGGCGTCGAGGTCTACCGCGCGAAGTGAGCGCGCGGCGCAACGCCGGCGCGTCGCGGGCGTCGAGAAGGGCTACCTTCGATCAGGGCCAGCTTCGATCAGGGCCGCAGTCCGGCGGCCCAGCTCGACCAGGCCGCGGGATCCGCGCCCGGATCCGCGCCGGCGAGACGGCTCAAGGCGCGGCGGAAGCTCGTCACGACGCGTTCGGTGATCACCGCGGCGACGGTGACGTCGAGCACGGTGCCGCTCTGGAGGACGTCGACCTTCGGATCGGCGATGAAGGCGGCCTGCGCGACCTCGACGTCGAAGTCGCGGATGTAGCTCTGCTGCTGGAGGAAGGCGATGTAGCCGCGGGTCGCGCCGGGCTGCGCCGCCGCCGCGCGTGCGGCGGCCGGACCGGCCGCGGCGAGCGGGCCGATCGCGGCCTTGTCGCCGAGCGCGGCCAGCGCGTCGGCGGCCTTGATGCGCACGTCGACCGAGTCGTGCACGAGCGCGGGAGCCAGGAAGCCGATCACCTCGTGCGAGTTCGAGTGCGAGCGCGCGAGGCCGATCGCCGTCTCGCGCACCTGCGCCGAGGGATCGAGGACCGCCGCGCGCCACACGGTGCGCTGATCGTCGTCGTCGCGCCGCTGCGCGAGGGCGGCGAGCGCCGTCGCGCGATCGGACTCGAGCGGGTTGTGGCGGGCCGTGCGGCGGAGCAGGTCGCGTGCCTCGTCTTGCGGGAACCGCGCGAGCACCTGCGCGGCCGCCGCGCGTCGCGCACCACCGTTCCGGGCGGCGAGGAGCACGAAGCGGACGCGGCCCTGCAGGTTGCCCGGCTTGAGCTCGCCGAGGAGCTCGGGTTCGAGTGCGGCGAGCAGCTCGTCGAGGCGGGTGCGGAGTGCGGCGGAGAGCGGCTGGGCGAGAGCCCGGTCGAGCCAGCGCCACATCTCGTCGGCGAGTCCGAAGCCCTGCGCGAGGCGGGCCAGCTCGATGCAACCGTGGGGACCGTCGCCCGCGCGTGCCGCGAGGCGCGCGAGTTCGTCGCGGAGCTCGGCTTCGGTGCGTACGCGGACGACCTCCTGCGCGAGGACCTCCACGACGCCGTCGCGCGTCGTGATGCGACAGCGAGCGCCGTCGAGTTTGACCTTGCCGACGAGCACCCGCCCGTCGTTCAGGCGCACCTCGTCGGCGAGCGCGGTCGAGGGCAGGGCGAGGCAGAGGATGCTGGCGAGAGTGCGGAGCGTCAGGCGTGCCGTCATGCTGGTTCTCTCGAGCGCAGTGCGTCGTCGCGGGCTGCGCGTCGTCGGTGCGGGGGCGCGCGACGCCGGCAACTCGCGATCCGGCGTGCACTCGCGGATCGACGAGGTCTCGTCGCCGTGAGTCGGCACGCGGAGCGGAGCTTGCGCGGCGTCCCGCTGGGCCCCGAGGATAGTCGAGCCCGGCCCGACCGTTGCAGGGCGAGCTGCCCGACCGCCATGCGCGAGACCCTCATGAACCGCTCCCGTCGTCTCTCCCTGCTGCTCCTCCTCGGCTCGGCGTTCCCGCCCTTGGCAGCGCAGGACCCGAATCGGCAGGACCCGAACCAGCAGGACCCGAACCAGCAGGACCCGAACCAGCAGGACCCGGGCCAGCGCGAGCAAGGCCAGCCGGAGCGCGCGACCCGAGCACCCGAGTTCCGCACGGCGAAGACCGTCGAGCAGCTCCTGATCGCGATGCGCGCCGCCGAGCGCGCGCACGACCGGGTCGCGATGCGCATCGAGACCACCGGTCGCCTGCCCAACGACGCGGGGCAGTTCCGCAGCACCGGGACGCTCCGTGTCCTCGGCAAGACACACTTCCACGTGAAGATGCACTGGTCCTTCGGCGAGGACCAGGAGGGGGAGACCGAGACCGTGCGCACGGAGCAGGGACTCTGGATGCGCGAGAACGACCCGGTGCAGGGACAGGTCTTCACGCACATGGACGCCGCGCTCATGGCGCTCGTCGAGTCGGCGAGCGCGGCGCTGGGCGAGGCCTCGCTCGCCGGTCCGGGTGCGGCGCAGGCGGAGAGCCCGCTCGGCAGCCGGATGATCGCGGATCTCGCCGCGAGCTTCGCCCTGACCCTCGACGGCCCGCGCGCGATCGATGGCATGGACGTGCTGGTCGTCGGCGGGCCACGCAAGGCGACGACCGAGGACGACCTGCTCGCTCCCGAGGCCGACCACGTCGACGTGCTCGTGCGCGTGAGCGACGGCGCGGTGGTGCGCATGACGCAGCTCCGGAAGGGCGAGCCCATCAGCGAGGTGCGCGTGCCGGAGCTCGACCTGGTCACGCCGCTCGATCCCGCGTCCTTCGTCCTGACGCCCCCCGAAGGCGTGGCGTTCGTCGACGTGCTCGATCACCCGCCGGCGCGCGCGCAGATCGAGCGGCTCTTCGAGGATGCGAAGCTGAAGGGCTGGAAGCGCCCGGGCGAAGGCGAAGCGGCCCCGGAGGCGAAGAAGCAGGCGGCGCCGGCCGCGCGGTGACGACACCGCGCTGCCATCGCGTGGATGCCCGGCCCATGCGGCGCCGATAAAGTGCCCGCCCACATGGAACGAGCTCCGATCCTCTGCACCGGCGCGGCCGGGTTCGTCGGTGCGCGCTTCGTCGAGTCCTGCAATCGGCGCGGCGTGCCGCTGATCTCGGTCGACGAGCCGGCGCTCTTCGAACAGCGTCCGGAACACGCGGGGCTCGCCTTCGGCACGATCCTCGATCGCAAGGCCGCGGAGGCGAAGCTCGCCGCCGGACGGCTCGCACCCCGCGCGATCGTGCACCTCGGCGCCTGCACCGACACGACGGAGCTCGACGAGCCCTTCCTCGAGGATGTGAACGTCCGCAGCTCGCAGGCGCTCTGGCGCGCGGCACGCGCCCAGGGCATCCCCTTCGTCTACGCGAGTTCGGCGGCCACCTACGGCGCCGGTGAGCTCGGCTGGTCCGACGACGAATCGCGATTCGCCGCGTTGCGGCCGCTCAATCCGTACGGCGAGAGCAAGCGGCGCTTCGACCTCTGGGCCTTGGAGCAGGAGCGCGCGGATGCGGCGCCGCCGGCCTGGGCCGGCTTCAAGTTCTTCAACGTCTACGGCTTCGGCGAGCGTCACAAGGGTCGCATGGCGAGCGTGGTGCTCCAGGCCTTCGATCAGATCCGCAGCCAGGGCCGCGTGCGGCTCTTCCGCAGCCACAAACCCGGCGTCGCCGACGGTCATCAGAGCCGCGACTTCGTCTTCGTCGACGACGTCGTCGACGTGCTCTGGTTCGCGCTCGAGAAGCCGCTGCGCCGCGGCGTCTACAACCTCGGCAGCGGCAAGGCGCGCAGCTTCCTCGACCTCGCGCGCGCCGTCTTCGCCGCGCTCGGCGCGCCCGAGCGCATCGAGTGGATCGACACTCCCGCCGACATCCGCGAGCGCTACCAGTATTTCACCGAGGCCGATCTCACGCGCCTGCGTGCGGCGGGCTACGCGCGGCCCTTCACCTCGCTCGAGGACGGGGTGCGGCGCAGCGTCGCGCGCATGCTCGCGGCCGCGGCAACGCCCTTGCCGGCGTGAAGCAGCACGCTGCCGTTGACTCGGTCCCCGCGCGCGGTACTCCGGACTGCACGCCATGCAACGCATCGTGCTGACCGGTGGTCCGGCCGCGGGCAAGACCGCGGTCCTCGACGTCCTGCGCAAGCACCTCGCCGGTGAGGTCGTCGTCCTTCCCGAGTCGGCGACGATGCTCTTCTCCGGTGGCTTCCCGCGACCGAGCGACGCGACGGGCAAACGCCTCGTCCAACGAGCGATCTGGCAGGTGCAGGTCTCGCTCGAGGAGCTCTTCCAGCAGGAGCATCCCGATCGACCCCACCTCTGCGATCGCGGCACGCTGGACGGCGCCGCCTATTGGCCGGGTGGTCCCGAGCGCTTCCTCGCGTCGATGGGCACCACGCTCGCGAGCGAATACCGCCGCTACGACGCCGTGCTCTTCCTCGAGACCTCGGCCTACAGCGACGCGCAGTATCCCTCGGACAATCCGGTGCGCATCGAGTCGCCCGCGCAGGCGCGCGCTCTCGATGCGCGCCTGCAGGAGGTGTGGAAGGGTCACCCCGGGTTCCACCTCATCGGGCACCAGGCGAACTTCTACGAGAAGGTGGCGCTGGTCCTCATCGAGCTGCACCGCGTGCTCGGCGTCGGCAATGCCGTCTCGCAGCGGCTCGCGCGGAGCGTGACGGAGTCGGGCACGGCGCGCCGGCGCAAGGGACGACGTCGCCGTTGAGCCCGATCAGCGCAGCGTCACGTCGAGCGTGTCGCTGAGCCGCACGAGTCCGAGACACGCGGGATTGCCCGTATCGAAGCCCTGGATGGCGACGGTGCCGCCGACGAGCGCGGCATCGCTCGGGACCTGCAGCGTGGTCGCCGCGAGCTGGATCACCGCGCCGTCCGCACCGAGGACGCAGGGGTTGCAGCCGGCGAGGGCGATGCTCACCGGCAGGCCGATGAAGAAGCCGCCGAGGCCGCTGCGGTTGGTGAGCGCGATCGAGAGGGGATACCCGATCGCGGGCACGCCGCTCGCGGTGATCGTGAGTCCGCCGCAGCCCGTGGCGCGCGTGACCACGCCGCCGGTCGCGCGCAGGGCGTCGTAGAGGCGACCCTGCACGGCGAAGCCCGACGCGGAGCTCTGGTTCCAGAGCACCGCGCAACGCGCGGCGTCGGCGCCGTTCACGGCGTAGGCGATGGCCGGGGCCGTCTCCGAGTCGGTGCTGCTCGCGACCAAGGCCGAGTCCTGGACGACCAGCGAGGTCGAGCCGCCGCTTCGGAGCACGGCGACCGTCATCGCGCGGATGTCGGGATCGCCGGCGTTCCAGTCGTTCTGGTAGGCGACCGCGAAGCGATGCCGGTCCGTGCTCACGCGCGGGCGGCGTTGATCCCGCGCGAGGTGCGCGGCATCGAGTCCCTCGAGGGCGGTGAGGTTCGTGGGGGGGACGACCAGGCTGCCGTCGGTGGCGAGCAGCGCTCCATGGATGTCCAGGCCCGCGACCCCGGCGACTTCGAAGACGAGGAGGGTGTGACCGGGACCCGCGGATCCGGGGATCGGCATCGACACCGCGCAGGCGCCCTCGGCAGGGACCGCACCCAGATCGTGGCGGCCGAAGTAGCTGGCGTTGCCGTCGGTGCCCATCACGGTCTTCAGTCGAGTGACGGCACCCACCTGGCTGTGGTAGGCGACCAGGTAGTCGAAGTTCCGGACGCTGCTCTCGGTGGCCTCGAGGATCGCCGGCCTCGTCGCGTCCTCCCCGACCACGGAGAGCTGCAGCGGGCCCGCGACGTGGAACCAGCCGTCCTGGCGGAGCTGCCGGCAGATCACGCGCCTCGACCCGAGGCCGCTGTCGTTCTCCCAGACGATGGTCCAGAAGTTCGGGCTCCCATTCGCGGTGTCCCCGGCGACATCCGGTCGCAGGTTGTTCCCCGACCAGACGGTGTTGGGGCCACTGCGCTCGATGTCGAACTCGGCGCCGACGCTGAAGCTGGGGCCACCCTGCACGATGCGCCCGACGATCCACTCGTCGGTGCCGCTGCCCTTGCGCGAGGCGACCACGAGGAAACGGTCGAAGTGCTGCAGGCCGCCGACGCGGCAGTCGCGCAGGCTGGCCGTGCTGCTGTCGATCGTCAGCGTCGTGCCTCCGAGCAGCGCGGCATCGAGCGGGCGAGCGAAGATGTCGCTGTCGGTGGCGCTGAAGACGCGCTCCCAGACCGCGAGCCAGGTCGCGAGCGAGGAATCCCAGGCGAGGTCCACCGAGCGGGTGATGCGCGTGGAGCTGGTCGACGAGATCGTGCCGATCGCAGGGTCGACGAGGAGCGGCAGGGCCGCGCGCTCGACATAGGTCTTCGGCACCTCGATGCGGATCGCGTGGCCGTCCCAGCGCGTGTCGAGCTCGAGCCGTTCGCCCTTCGCGTCGATCGCGAGGGCACGGCCATAGCCGACGCTGCCGAGCGCGTGCGTGAAGCGGATCCCCGCGGGCGTCGTGCGGGCGTCGAACTCGCTCTCGACATCGACGACGAGTTCGAGGGCGCCGCGCGCGGGGAGCGCGGTGAAGACGAAGCGCTGCTCGATGACCTCGGCGCGCACGAGGTACTGCTCGACGCAGGCGCCGCGCGCGAACTCGATCGTGTCGCCGTGACGCGACGGCTTGGGAGAGTCGAGCTCGAGCTCGCGGTCCGAGACGCGGGCGTGACGGAGCACGAACGCGAGCGGGAGGTTGCGCGGCGCATCCGAGCCGAGGAAGGGGATGAAACGCGCGCCGCCGCGATCGAACTCGGCCTTGTAGGTCTCGGCCGCGACCAGGATCGCGCCGTCCTGCGCCCGATCGAAGACGGGCTCGAGGAGCGCCTGGTAGTCCCTTGCCTCGGGACTCGGCGGCTTGGGTGCCGGGTCCTGGGCGGACATCGCCGCGGCGCCGGCGAGGCTGAGGAGGAGCGGCAGGACGGGATGCGGGCGGCGGTGATCGACGGACATGGCGGGCGGAGGACCTTTCCCCTGGTCATCCGGGCCGCGTGCCCGGCGTTACTTCGGGCCCGCCGCGAGGCCGATCATGCGCATCACGAAACGGCGGTCCGGTTCCGCGAGACGGCAGCCCGCCGCCGCGACCACGCCCGCCGTCATGGCGAGCGCTCCGACCGGCGGGACGACGTCGATCCGGACCTCCAGCAGCGGACGGCCATGGCTCAATACCACCGGGAACTGGATCGCGTGCTCGCCGAGCCGCAATCCCGCGATCGGCTGGTCGACGGGCCTCGCCCGGCGGATCTGTCCCTCGAGCGTGAGCGACGCGAAGAGCAGGCCGGTGAGCTCGAGGAGGTCGGGCCACACGTGCAGTCCGGTGACGGTGCTGCGGAGGGCATCGTTGTCGAAGAGTCCGTCGTAGAGCTGCCGCAGGATCGCGTGCGCCCAGTCCGGGTCGCGCATGAACAGCGGCAGACGGGCGCGGCGCGAGGCCAGCGTGCCCATGCGCCGCTCCGGGAGCCCGGTCGCGGCCCGGACGAACGCGAAGAGCCCGAGCTCGTGGACCGTCCGTGCCAGCTCGCTCTCCGCGCGCTCGAGCTCGCGGCCCTGCGCGTCGTAGCGCGTGACGCGCACGGTCGCGAACGCCGTGTCGAGCGGTCGCCGCGGCGCGTCCTGCCCGGGTTGCACGAGCTCGATGCGTCGCTTGTCTTCCGTGGGTTCGCGGACCGTCTCGAGGGCGACATAGCTGCGCTCGTGGGCCCCGTCCTCGAACGAGTCGATGCAGAACAGCAGGCGATCGCCGACGCGGAAGCTCGCCGCGTCGAGCTCGTCCGGGAAGCCCGCGCCGAGTCGCGCCTCGACCGCGGGATCGCCGGGCAGCAGCTCGCGGGTCCCCAGGGCCTTGCGGACTTGCTCGATCTGCGCGGCGATCTCCGCATCGCTCCGGGGTGCCGTGCCACACGCGGCGAGCGCGAGCAGCAGCGCGAGTCTCAGAAGATGGACCATCCAGTGTGCGTCGTGAAGCGTTCGAGGGCGAAGCTGCCCGCGAGCGAGTTGCCCTTCGGGTCCAGGGGCGGCGACCAGACCGCGATCGCGAGGCGCTCGGGGATCACCGCGACGATGCCGCCACCCACGCCGCTCTTGGCCGGCAAGCCGACCTCGTAGGCGAAGTCGCCGGCGGCGTCGTAGGTGCCGCAGGTCAGCATCAGCGCGTTGACGCGTTTGCACTGCGAGGGAGTCAGCACGCGCTCGCCGGTGCGCGGACAGACGCCGCGGTTCGCGAGGAAGAGGGCGCTGCGCGCGAGCTCGACGCAGTTCATCGCGATGCTGCACTGCGCGAAGTAGAACGCGAGGACGGCGTCGATCCCGTGCGTGAGGTTGCCAAAGCTGCGCAGGAAGTTCGCGAGCGCGGCATTCCGGAAGCCGGTGGCGCGCTCCGAGTCGAGGACCTCCCGGTCGACGTCGATCGTGCCGCTGCCCGCCCGCTCGCGGATGAAGGCCAGGAGCTCGTCGAAGGCGGCCTCGCGTGCGCCGAGCAGCACGTCGGCGACCACGAGCGCGCCCGCATTGAGGAAGGGATTGCGCGGGATGCCGCGCTCGACCTCGAGCTGGACGAGCGAGTTGAACGCGGTACCCGACGGCTCGCGACCGACCCGCAGGAAGATGCCCTCGCCGATCGCCCGCAGGGCCTGCGTGACGGAGAAGAGCTTCGCGATCGACTGGATCGAGAAGCGCTCGTGCGCGTCCCCGCTCGCGTGCACGGAGCCGTCGAGCTCGACCACCGCGATGCCGAAGCGATCGGCCGGCACGCGCGCGAGCGCCGGGATGTAGCGCGCGACCGTGCCCCGTGCGGCCTGCGGCCGCGCCTCGGCGACGATCGCCTCGAGCAGGCCCGCGAGCGCGCTCATCGCGGCGCGGCAACCACGGCCGTCAGCATCGCGTCGCGCAGCGCCAGCGCGAGACGACCGAGCTCCTGCCCCGTCTCCGCCGCCGAGCCCCGCGCCGGCGGGTCCTGCGCGAGCATCACGACGTAGATCAGCGGGGCAGCGCCCGCGTTCGGGAACGCGCCGGTCTCGACGCGCGTGATCGGCGCGCTGTCGAGAGCCCCGCTCTTGTGCAGATGCTCGCCGAACTGCGCGTGGTCGGAACCGCGCAGCACCGCGCGGATCGCCGCGTGCGTGTCGTCGTCGAGTCCGGCGAGCGAGGCCTGGAGCAGGCGCTGGAACGGGGCGGCGAGACCGCGAGCGCTGGCCTCGTTGTCGCCGCTCTCGCGGCGGGCCAGCATGTAGCGCCGCACGACGAGCGATGCGAAGTCCGGATCGCGCGCATGGATCCGCGCCGTGAGCGCGGCCGGCCCGCCGAGCAACGCGGTCACGAGGTTGGCCGCGGCGTTGTAGACGCCGTTGCTCACGCCGTCGCCGCGGATCATCGCGCGCCCGACCTCGCGCACGCTCGCGTGCGCGAGATCGCGCGTGATCTCCGCGCGCAGCGGTGCGGCGAAGTGGGCGAAGGCCGGATGCGTCGGATCGGCGCAGAGCGGCGCGAAGCCCGCGGGTCGGGCGTCGAGTCCGCCCGCGTGCGCCGCGAAGAACTCGATGAGGAAGGCGGTCTTGATCGCGCTCGCGACGGGCAGCGTCTGCCCGGCTTCGCGCTCGTAGAGAACGTGCTCCGGCTCGCCGAGCCAGAGCCCGACGCGGAGGGTCGCGCCATGCGGTGCGAGCAGGCGCGCGAGCTCGCGGTCGAGGGCGTCCCGATCGACGCGGTGGGCTGCCGGCGGCGCCGCGCACGCGGCGAGCCACAGGCTCGCGACCGTCGCGAGCCACGGGATCGGTGTGCGTCTCACGCCTTCGTCTCCTCGGCGGGTGGCGTCGCGAGCAGCTCGAGGCCCTTGTAGCGCTCGAGCGCGTACTCGATCTCGAAGTCGCTGCTGAAGAGGGCGACGGGTCGGCCGGACTCGTCGAGCACGACCATCGGCAGGACCTCGAGGAGCTCCTCGGTGACGTGGTGCATCCAGCGGGCGCGCGTGTACGGCTTGCGCTGCATGTGGATCTGCACGTTGTATTCGTTCTCGAGCCGCCACTGGAACACCTCGAGCTGCAGCTCGCCGACGGCGCCGAGCACCGGCTCGCGCGGACCCGTGCGCGGCCAGAAGACCTGCACGACGCCCTCCTCGCCGAGCTGCGCGAGGCCCTTGCTGAAGCCCTTGTACATCGAGGGCTCCTTCGCGCGGACCTGCGCGTAGATCTCGGGCGAGAAGCGCGGGAAGTTGCGCACCTGCACCTTCGGGCCGGCGGACACGACGTCGCCGACGCGGAAGAGCCCCGGGTTGATGAGGCCGATGACGTCGCCTGGCCAGGCCTCCTCGATGGTCACGCGCTCCTGGCCGAAGAACCGATGTGGGTGCGACATGCGCACGCCGCGCCCGAGCCGCACATGGTTCGCCTCCATCCCGCGCTCGAAGTGGCCGGAGGTGACGCGCAGGAACGCGATGCGATCGCGGTGCTGCTTGTCCATGTTCGCGGCGATCTTGTAGACGAAGCCCGTGAAGAACGGCGCGGTGGGCGGGATCTCGCCGTCGATCGTCTGCAGCGGGCCCGGGCAGGGGCAGAGTTCGATGAAGCGCCGCAGGATGTTCTCGACGCCGAAGTTGGTGAGCGCCGAGGCGAAGAACATCGGCGACTGCCGGCCTGCCCGGAACAGGGTCTCGTCGAAGGGGTCGACGGCGGTCTCCACGAGCCCCAGCGACTCGACGAGCTGCGCGTGTGCCGCATCGCCGAGGCGCTCCTGCAGCATCGGATCGTCCGGACCGGTGACGCGCACGCCGGCCTTGTGCGCGTTGTGCGCGGTGCGGTCGAAGACGTGCACCTCCTTGGTCGCGAGCTCGTACACGCCGAGGAAGTCCTCGCCCGAGCCGATCGGCCAGGTCAGCGGCACGACCGTGATGCCGAGCACCTTCTCGACCTCGTCCATCAGGTCGAGCGGGGACCGCGAGGGGCGGTCCATCTTGTTCACGACGGTCACGATCGGGATGCCGCGGTCGCGGCAGACCTTGAAGAGCTTGATCGTCTGCGGCTCGACGCCCTTGGCGCCGTCGATCAGCATCAACGCCGAGTCGGCGGCGACGAGGGTGCGGTAGGTGTCCTCGCTGAAGTCCTGGTGCCCGGGCGTGTCGAGGAGGTTGATGCAGTGCCCGAAGTACTCGAACTGCAGCGCCGAGCTCGTGATCGAGATGCCGCGCTTCTGCTCGAGCTCCATCCAGTCGGAGGTCGCATGGCTGCCGCTGCCCTTCGCCTTCACCGAGCCCGCCTTCTGGATCGCACCGCCGTAGAGCAGCAGCTTCTCGGTCAGGGTCGTCTTGCCGGCGTCGGGGTGGCTGATGATCGCGAAGGTGCGGCGACGGGCGACCTGGCGGGCGAGTTCGGCGGGGGTGGCGGTCATGCGGCGTGCGGGGGGCGGAGCATGATAGGGAGCACCGCCTCGGATGCGCGCGTTCGACCGAGGGTCCCGTGAACTCAGCGCGCGTCGGGCTCCGCACGCGCGGCCGCGGCCGCGAGTTCGCCGCGCTCGGCGCGCGTCGTCGCGCGCAGCGCGAGCAGACCGAGACCGAGGACGCAGCCGAGCCAGGCGACGAAGAGGTCGAGCCAGGCGAAGACGCGGCCGCCGAAGAGGATCTGCCCGAACTCGGTGAGCGCCGCGAGGGCGGCGCCGGCGCCGAGCGCGCGGAGCCGGTGGGAGGCGAGGCGGCGGCGCGCGAAGGTCCGACCGAAGACGGCGACGAGGATCGCGAACCAGAGCGCGCCGAGCACGAGGAACTCGGTGGGAGTCGCGGTGGAGCGCGGCCGCTGGGCGCGAATGCTCTCCGGCACGCGCCAGTAGCGGGGCGGCGTGATGGCGCGCTCGCTGGCGAGGAGATCGACGCTCTCTGCTCCCAGGCGGAGCGCGGCGCGGCGGATCGTGCCGCAGAACGGGGCATCGCCGTAGACGTCGTTGCCGAGGATGACGCGGAGCGCGCGTGCGTCCGGCGAGTGCCAGCGTTGCATCGTCCAGCTGAACTCGGGGTAGGGTCTCGCTCCATCGGAGCGGAGGAACTCGAGCGGTTCGCGTCGCAGTCCCATCTCGCCCGTTGGATTGAGGCCGATCCGACAGGAGCTCGTCATTCCCACGTCGAGCGCATCCTCGACTCGCAGCGGAGTGCTGCCGCGTCGTCGCTCTGGCCGACCCAGCTCGAGGCAGGTCCTCGTGGCGCTCAGGGCCAGCCGCGCGGAGGCGTCTGAACCGGGCACGAGTGCCAGCAGGCACGCGCACTCGGCGCGGCGCTCGACGTGGAACTCGAGCTCGATCTCGAAGGGCTCGCCGCGCGCCAGGGCCGCGGCGAAGCGCTCGTCCAGGTCCACGTCGACGCGGCCGGGCTCGGCGAAGCGGATCGCGTCGCCCTCGCGCCGCGCCCCGTTGGCGAGCCAGCGCGGCGGGTCCCACTCGAAGGGATGGAGCGAGCCGACGATCGTCAGCAGGGTGAGGAGCAGGGCCAGGCCGCGCACGCGCGCGTCGCAGCGCCGTCGTCGACGCACGATGCGCTGACGGCGCAGGGCGCGCGTGCGGTCGGCCTCGTGCTGTTCCGCGTCCTCAGGATCCGATCCGCGCCCAGACTCCATTGCTCAGGTCGAAGCCGAGAGGCCCGCCGGTCGGGAGGAAGAAGGCCTGCAGGGCGAGGTCGAGGCCGGCGAACTGCGGGATCGGCGGGATCGGCAGCGGGAGCGAGTAGCTGGCGGCGCCGCCGAGGTTCGCGAGCTGCGCCCAGGCGCTGAGGTCGAAGGCGAGATCGCAGCCCACGGCACCCAGGTTGGTGGTGCTGCGCGGTGCGGCGCTGAGGACGAGCAGGCCGGGAGCCTGGACCGGTGCGTCGCGCAGCACGACCTGCGCGGTCGTGCCGAGGATCGGCCGCGAGATGCCGAGCTGTGGCAGGAAGGGGCCGGCCCCGCAGCCGCTGCCCACGGGTCTCGAACTCGCGAGGAAGCGCGTATCGAACACGAAGCACTGACCGCTCCGACCGAGGACCCAGGGATTGCCGAGCGCGAGCTCCGCGAAGCCATTGCCATCGGCATCGCCGAGGCGCACGAGCGCGTCTCTTCCGGCGCTCAGCGGAGCGAATTGCGAGCTCGGGGCCCAGTAGCCCCGCAGCGTGCGCGTGCGACCGGAGAGGACCTCGAGTTCGGCTCCGATCCCTGTGCTCCCGATCAGCACCACGTCGTCGTGGCCATCGGCATCGAGGTCGCCGGCACCCGCCAGACTCATCGCGCCGAGCGTCGCGAACGGTGAGCGGATGATGCTGTCGAGCAGCGCGCCGTGGAGCGGCGAGACGACGTAGAGCACGCCGCGGCTGTTCGAGACCGAGGCCGAGTCGTCGCCGAGCAGCAGCTCCACGACGCCGTTCCCGTCGAGATCGGCGAAGCCCACGGCCCCGCGGCCGAGGTCGGGGCTCGAACCCGCCGGTGCGGGGATCACGCGCGTCGTCGGGACCGGGAACGGGTCGAGCACCCGGACGAACCGACCGCTCGAGCACAGCAGGAGCTCGGCGTGACCATCGGCGTCGAGATCGGGCAGAACGCGCAGCGTCGCCGAGGAAGGCTCCGCAGCGGAGTCCGAGAAGGAGCCGAGCGAGAGTCCGTTCGCGCCGCTGATGAGTTCGACCGACAGGGAGCCGGCAACGGCGACGTCGCCGCGGCCATCGCCGTTCACGTCACCCACTGGACAAAGCGCCGAGCCGAACTCGCTCTGCGTCAGCCCCGGCACCAGCAGGAGCGGCGCACCGTTCGCGCCCGAGAAGAAGAAGAGCATGCCGGCCACGCCGGGACCGTTGATCAACCTGCCGCTGATCACGATGTCGCGGATTCCGTCACCGTTGCAGTCGTCGATGCCGGCGGCGTCGGTGCCGAAGGTCGAGTTGTTGACGGCGATGGAGAAGGTCCTGAGCACCGCGCCCGTGCGTCCGGAGAGCAGGAGGACGCGGCCGCGGCCTGCGTTGTGGTACGGCGCCGTCACCAGCACGTCGTCCGCGCCGTCGCCGTCGACGTCGCCGGCCGCTCTCACCTTGGTCCCGAGACCCTCGCCGCTCGAAGCGCTTTCGCGCGACCAGACCACGCGTTGGGGTGAGAGCTCGGCGGAGCCGAGGAGGGCCGAGAGGATGACGAGTACGGTGCGTTGCATCAGTGTTCTCCGCCGGGCGAGGCCCGAACCGTATCCTGAAAGGGCAAAGCGCGGAGGGCCATCCCAGGCTCGCCGCACGTAAGGTGCCCCATGCCCGCTACCGCCTCGAAGCTCAGTTTCACCCTGCTCGCACTCGTGCTCTGCGGCATCACGGCCTGCGGGGGCGGGTCCTCGGCCTCGTTCTCGAGCTCGTTCTCGACCAGCCTCTACCTCGACGGCGCCGCGGGGATCGACGCCGAGATCACGGGGATCCTCGCCAGCGCGCGGCTCGAGACCCCCACGGGGGAACTCGGGGACGAGCTGCTGGCGACCGAGACCGAGCTCGCGCTCGCTCGCCGCGATGGAACGGGCGAACTCGTCGCGCTCCGCGGCATCGGCCCCGG